>DAOUHR010000137.1:0-15156 GCA_034428635.1 Dehalococcoidia bacterium | reverse complement strand
AGGCCGTCACCTCTTCCAGCAGTCTGCCTTGTTCCCAAGCGATTAGCTCGCTGATAATGTCGTCCAGTCCGGCCCCGTCCATAATGTTGGGGATCCCGTGGAAACTGGAAGAAATACGGTGGTCGGTTATCCGGTCCTGCGGGTAGTTGTAGGTGCGAATTTTCTCCGACCGATCGGCGTGCCCCACCTGGGACCGGCGGTTCTCGGAGATTTCCGCGTCATGGCGCTCCTGCTCTGCTTCGAACAACCGTGCGCGGAGCATGGCCATGGCCTTCTGCTTGTTCTTGTGCTGCGACCGCTCATCCTGGCAAACCACCACCAGTCCGGTTGGCTCGTGAACGATCCGGACGGCGGTTGCGACCTTGTTTACGTTCTGTCCACCATGGCCGCCGGCGTGGAAAATGTCGATTCTCAGCTCGTCTTGGTTGACCTTCACCTCCACCTCATCGGCCTGCGGCAGCACTGCCACGGTGGCGGTGGAAGTATGGATTCGGCCCTGGGCCTCGGTTTCCGGCACCCGTTGTACGCGGTGGACGCCCCGCTCGTACTTGAGCCGGCTGAACGCGCCCCTCCCCTGGATTTCCAGCACCACCTTGTTATAGCCCCCCAGGTCAGAGGGATTGGAGTCCATGACCTCCACTTTCCAATGCTGCAACTGGGCATAGCGCGTATAAAGGCGGGCCAGATCGCCGGCGAAGAGGCCTGCTTCCTGTCCTCCAGTACCGGCGCGGATTTCCACAATTACGTCTCGCTCGTCGTTTGGGTCCCTGGGCAATAGCGCTATCTTCAGTTCCTGGGCCAGTGCTTCCAGACTCTCCTCTACGGCTTCCAGTTCCTCCCTGGCCATTAGCACTATTTCCGGGTCTCCGCCCTCGGAAACCAGCGCCCGCAAGTCCCCTTCTTCATTCAGCAACGCCTGGTGCCGCCGTGCTATTTCTACCAGGTTTTCCAGCCCAGCCCTTTCCCTGGCTAGCTTCTGAATTTGCTCGAAATTGGCGGCCACTTCCGGCCGGCCCATTTCGGCTTCAATTTCCTGATTGCGCCGGACAATTGAGTCCAGCTTGTCAAATATGGAACTCATCGCAATTCTCGATGAAAGATGTGATTAATAATTCAAATGTGGAAGGCATCAACGCATTACCAGTGTATACCACCGCATACCCGGCAACAAGGGCATTATACATAAACGCCCCTATTCTCGTCGAATGCCGGGCATTTTCCTTAGGGAAATCGCAGGGTACTAGCCAACGAATTTCGGGGAGCCGCTCACTTTGCCGGCTTCATTCCGTAGTGAATCGCGACCGTCCCGAAGCCCAGCTTTCGGTACCCTACTTCCGTCAGCCCCACCAGCGAAAAAAGGTCCGCCAGCCCATCCGCCTGAAGGAAATAATCCACCGACTGGGGCAGGTAGGTGTACGCCCCGCGGTCGCCGGCAACCAGTTGGCCAACCAGGGGCACAATGTTATGGAAGTAAAGGCGAAAAAGGCTGGCTTTAAGGCCAGGATCCATGGGCGTCAGTTCCAGGGTGGTTACCCGCCCGCCGGGACGTACGACCCGTGCCATTTCCGCAATAGCCTGGGGCAGGTCTGGCATGTTTCGGAGACTGAAGCCCGCCGTGGCGCAGGCAAAGGTGTCGTCGGGAAAAGGCAGCCTCAGGGCGTCTCCCTGCAGGAAAGTCGCGTTCCGCCCTTCGACTTTCTGTTTCTGCTTGTTCTGGGCAAGAGTCAGCATTTCGGCCAGCAAATCCACCCCAATCGCTTGCTCTATGCCCGGCTGCCTTGCCAGGGCGAACGCTAAATCACCGGTCCCTGTGGCAATATCCAGGGCGGATCCGGCGAGTCCTGCCGCCGTTCCGCGGGCAGTAACCTGCTTCCAGCGATGGTGCATCCCCCCCGTCATCACGGAATTCATCAGGTCGTAGCGGCCCGCTATTCGGGCAAACAGATCGGCCACATAGGTCTGCTTGGCACCGCCGCTGAGGTTTGCCATGGTTCAGAAGGCCAGCATGAAGGCGGTTCCCTGGTTCATTCGGGCAGGGTTCCTTCCCGGTATTGCAGCTCCTCCGGCAGTTCTTCCGCCACGCCTAGCGCCACCAGCACCCGCTGTGCCACAAAGCTGGCAATGTCGTCAACGCCCTGGGGTTTCAGATAAAAGGCCGGCTCCGGCGGCAGGATTACGGCTCCGTTGCGGGTGAGGGCCAGCATGTTTTCCAGATGAGTGGCGTGGAGCGGAGTTTCCCGGGGCACCAGCACCAACCTGCGCCGCTCCTTAAGGCAGACATCCGCGGCCCTCAGCAGCAGGTTGTTGGCCAGGCCGTGGGATATGGCGGCGATGCTGTTCATGCTGCAGGGCACGATCACCATGCCCCCGGTGGCGAATGTGCCGCTGGCTATGGAAGCCCGCATATCGCCTAGTGGATAGTGGGTGAACTGGGGATGCTCTTGCCATGCTGAGAGTGTCTCGCTGAAAGGGACATCCAGTTCCTCCTGCCATACCAGTCGGGCGGCGTTGGTGCAGACGAGTATGGTGGGCACGTCGCGCAGCAACAGAGCATCCACGGTGGCCCGGGCCAGGATAGAACCGCTCGCTCCCGAAATGCCAACGATTATAGGCTTCTGTGGACCGCCGGACGATCGTATGTCTCGTGACAGGGCCACCCTAAATCACCAGGGCAATAATGGTAAATAGCATTAGCTGGACCGAAATGTACCCGTTAACCCGGAAGAATACCGCACCAATCCTGGAAAGGTCATTGGGATGTACCTGCCCATTCTCATATATTAACAGCAGTGCGGCAACAGCCCAGCCGATGTAGTAGGGCCAGGCCAGTTCCATCAAAATGCCCAGGGCCAGGAGGGCACAGACCGACAGGAAGTGCATAATGCGCGCCAGCCAAAGAGTTTCGGCAATTCCTATGCGACTGGGCACTGAGTGGACGCCGTACTGCCGGTCAAAGTCATAGTCGGGACAGGAGTAAATCAGGTCAAAGCCCCCGGCCCACATGGCCACTGCAAAGCTGATCAACAGCGGTTCCCAGGACAGCTGCCCGGTGACTCCAATCCAGGCAGCCGTGGGGGCGATAGCCAGCGCCCAGCCCAGGCAGAAATTGCAAAGCCAGGTGAAGTATTTGGCGTAAGAATAGAAGACGACATAGGCGGCGGCAAAGGGCGACAGTAGCAGCGCCAGAACATTTAGCTGGGAAGCCGCCACCAGCAGAATCACCAGGCCCAGGGCCGCCATTGCCAGCACTTCCCACGATTTCAATAGTCCGCTGGGCAAGTGCCGGTCCTTGGTGCGGGGGTTGGCCGCATCCTCCCTGGCGTGGACCAGGCGGTTAGCCGCCATGCCCAGCGTTCGCGCCCCGAACATGGCCACGTTTATCCAGATAAAGGCCCACCACCCCGGCCAGGGGTGTCCATTCAGAGTCTGGGACGCCAGCGCCATGCCAACAAAGGCAAAAGGCAGGGCGAAGAGGGATTCCCAAATGCGAATTGAGCTGAGATAAAGGGGTATTCTGCTCAGCCAGGCGGTAGGTTCGTTGCCATTAATTCCAGTGTCCTGCATGATGACGGAAGAATTATAGCAGGTGGCAGGGCGCCCCACCGTTCGGTCACTGTGAATTGGTGGGCAAGTTGCCAATCCCTACTGGAACCCGTATTCCGCCCACCTGCTGTCGACCAGGGACCTGATCTCCGGCGACATTTCGATGTCCGGAGGCCAGCCGCGGGTATAGCCTTCCCCAGGGCCCTTCCTCGTAGCGTCGATGCCCACCTTGCCCCCGAACCTCGGGGTAGGCGACCCCACCTCCAGATCGTCCAGTGGCCCCTCGACGATGACAATGTCCTTGCTGGGATTGATGTTGTTGGCCACCCGCCAGGCCACTTCCGACGGATTTTGTACGTCTACGAAGTCGTCCACTACAATAATCGTCTTGGTAAGGTTCATTAACCCAAGGCCCCACAGTCCATACATCACCTTCCTGGCCTGACCCGGGTATTCCTTCTTGATAGAAACCAACACGAGGTTGTGGAATATGCCCTCCGCCGGCATGTTCATATCCACAATTTCCGGCATCATCATCTTGATGATCGGCATAAAAAAGCGCTCCGTCACCTTCCCCATCCAGAAGTCTTCCATCGGTGGGCGGCCTACAACCGTGGCGGGGTAGATGGGATTGTTCCGGTGGGTTATGGTTGTTACGTGAAAGACGGGATACTCCTCCGGCATTGAGTAGTAGCCAGTATGGTCTCCGAAGGGGCCCTCCATCCGTTGCTCATCGGTGAAAACGTGCCCCTCCAGCACGATTTCCGCCTGGGCTGGCACCAGCAGGTCCACCGTCCTGGCCTTGACCAGGTCCACTCCCTCTTCCCGCATAAAGCCTGCCATTGCCATCTCGTCCATGTCCGGCGGCAAGGGAGCAGAACCCGTCCACATAGTGGCTGGGTCCGCGCCGATGGCCACCGCCACCTCAAGCCGATTGTCCTCCCGTTCCTGGCTCAGCCGGTAATGATGCGCGCCCACCTTGTGGGTCTGCCAGTGCATGCCCGTGGTTCGGGCATCGTAAACCTGCATGCGGTACGTGCCATAATTCTGGGTGCCGGTGTTTGGGTTTTTCGTGATTACCAGCGGCAGGGTAATATACCGTCCCCCGTCCATGGGCCAGCACTTCAAAATCGGGAACTTGTTCAGGTTCACATCGTCCCCCTGTAGCACCACCTCCTGGCAGGGAGCCCGGCTAACTGTCCTGGGCTGAAATCGCCCCATTCGGATTATTTGCCCCAAGGTACGCAGCTTGTCCATAAGGCCTTCCGGTGCGCCCTGGGCCAGCTGCAACATTCCCTCTAGTCGCGCCACCAGATCGTCAACTTTGTCGACTCCCAGTGCCCATGCCATGCGCTGGTCTGAGCAGAAAATGTTCATGAACACCGGCATGTCATAGCCGGTCACGTTCTCAAACATTAACGCCGGTCCGCCACTCTTGACCATCCGGTCGGCTATTTCCGTCATTTCCAGTTCGCAGCTTACCGGGGTCTTAATCCGGTGCAGTTGGCCCCGCTGTTCCAGGAATGCGGAAAAATCTCGCAGGTCTTTAAAATTCATTGAGGCGTCCTTCGGAAGCAAAAGTGGCGAGGATGATGAGAGAGCCACGGCCTCACGCATTGCGAAAGGTCCGGCTGCCAATTAATTCTATAGAAGGGTCAGTTAAGCCGCAACCGGGCTTTGTGACTCGTAGTGGCGCCAGTCAGGTTGTGGTATGGCGCGTTAGTCAGATAGAACTCGGCTCACCCAGGTCAAGGAGCCAGGAACATGGGGGTACATATTCCCGGGCTTCAGAGACGCCTACCGCTGCGCTGGCGCCCCTCGAAAAACAAAAATCCCCGCCATTGCTGCGGGGATCATCAATTTGGTGCAGGCCGCAGTCTTGTTAAGGCTACGGTACACGCCCGAAGCCGGGGCTCCTATTCTGCGTTGACCTGATGTTGATTATGGAGGGGCGGAGGAGCGAAGGCGCCGCCCGTGCCCCCTCCTCCTTTTGAAGCGCCCGGTTGTCTAGAACTGGGACATTGTATTGCGGTTCCTGCTGAAACAGTCACTGCAATATACCGGTCGATCTCCCCGAGGACGGAAGGGGACCGTGGCTTCAGCCCCGCACTCCGCGCATACAATCTGGAACATCTCCCGGGGTCCATTCGAAAAGCCTCCCCGCATTTCCGTTCGGCGGGACGACCTGCAGGACTGGCACCGCTTGGGATCATTCACAAACCCCCGCGAGTTGAAGAACTCCTGCTCCCCGACCGTAAATATGAACTCCCCGCCGCAGTCGACGCATACCAGGGTCTTATCCGAAAGTGCCACCAGTGGGCCTCCTTTGGGTGATGGATATTGAGAGGTAATTCAGGTGAGCCGGCGCCGGAATGACGGCCACGATTTCAGATAGCCCAATCGCCTTAGCCGAACCTGACCTCCACCAATTGGCAACAATATATACCCGTCATTTCCCAAAATGCAACCAAAAGGGGGAAATCTGAAAAAACTAGATGTAAAAAGTAATATATTGAGAGAACCATTACGAATTAGGTATATATTTCGGACACTTTTATATGCAACTGCTTTCGGACGCATTTCGCTCTGCCACTACGTTAAGCCGGATTCGCCGTTCCTGCCTTAATCTTGCACGACAGCGCAAAATAACCGGTAAGGAGCCTGGCCCAACTCTGGACCGCACTCCATGTAGACCCACCCTTGCCTCGGATAATGCGTCGTTTAACCGGTCTCGCTGCGAAAATTGGCCATTTGTTGCCATTCTCGCAAGCGGTGCATTGGAGTGATTGACCCCCGGATGGGTTATCATTGGCGGGCCGGGTGCATTTGAAGTATGGTGAAGGGAGGTTACGGGACCTTGAGGCTTGGACCTCGGCGTGATGCGCCCGTCTTTTCTGTTCTCCGTGATCCGCGGTTTCGGGCCATATGGTACGTGGGCACCCTCAGGGAACTGTCCCGCCGCATGGAACTGCTGGTCCTTAGCTGGCTGATCCTCCAGGCTACCCAGTCGCCCTTTCAGCTTGGCCTGGTGCTGGTCTTCAATAACCTGCCCCGTCCCGCCCTGTCTTTCTTTACCGGATTCATCGCTGATCGCTTCAATCGCTGGCGGATCTTGATGGCCTCCCAGGTAATCAACACCCTGGTGGCGGCGGCTCTGCTTGCGTTGATAGCCTCCGATGCCATCCAGGCTTGGCACGTTTACGCCGCCGTCTTCATCCAGGGGGCAACCAAGGCCCTCGAGGACCCGTCCCGCCGCACTGGCATCCTGGACATAGTCGGTGAGCGCCGCCTGGTCAACGCCCTTTCCCTGGACACCATAAGCAACACCGCCGGCAAAATGCTCGGCCCTTTGCTGGGCGGCATCATGATCGACACCTCCGGCCCGCTCGTATCCGGCTGGCTGGAGGGAGTTTCCGATGAAACCGGTGCCTTCGTGGGCGCCGCGGGCCTCATTCTGCTGATTCACCTGGCCGACCTGGTCCTGATGACCCGGGTTAACATTCCCAACAAGACCAGATCTGCTACCTTCCAGCCGGTTTGGCGCAGCCTGGGCGACGCCGTCCGATATGCTCTGGCCACGCCCCTCCTTTGGGGGATGCTTTACGTCACCATAATCATGAACGCCCTTGCTTTCCCTCTCCAGCAGTTTATCCCCGATATAGGCGCAAACAACCTGGGGGTCGGCGCCACCCTGGTCGGACTGTTGGTGGCGGCCGAGGGCATCGGCCAGCTTTCCGGAGCCGGCGCCATGGCCCTAACCAGGGACCTTCAGCGGCACGGTCTTGTCTTCCTCATGGGCTCTATCGCTGTGCTGATTATGGGCATCCTCTTCGTTTGGGCTCCCTGGTATATGCTGGCTTTTGCTATCTTGCTTCTGGGCGGTGTTGGTCAGTCCGGCTTTGGTACCATGCAAAGCACCATAACCATGCTGGCGGCCCCTCCGGAAATGCGGGGCCGAATGGTTGGGCTGATGAGTGTCTGCATCGGAATCGGTACGCCCCTCGGCGGGCTGGCCATCGGCATAATGGCAGAAAGCTACGGCACCCCCTGGGCCATCACAGTCAACGCCCTCATTGGCCTCGGCCTGCTGCTGCCCTCCCTCATATTCACTCCGCTGGCATGGGGCCAGACTCGCCAGGTCCAGCCGCAAAGGGTGGACTAAACCAAAGCCATGATGGAATGTACACAGCGATGGCCTACTGGGGAAAGACTGTCATCCTGAACGAAGTGAAGGATCTAGAATCCTTGCTGCCAAATACGTTTCCGACCTTTAGAAGTCTGGACCCCTGAGATGCACTCAGATTGACAGGATGGCAGTTGGTAATTCTGAACCGATGCCTGCCCGCCAATTATGGAAATGCACATCCCACTCCGGCATTAGTTCTGTTTCACGCATACCCAGATTTCGCCATAAGGCGTACCAGTACGAATATCCCGGTTGCCGGCAGCATTGGCAGAATGTATATTCGGTAGGCCAGTGGCCCATACCTTCCGATTAGTACATTAGCAGGTAATCAAACTCAACAATACGAAGACAGGAGATCGAAATGCCGAAAATTCTGGTAATTCAAGGCGCGGGCATGAACATGCGGGGCAAGGTCCAGGTGGAAATTTTTGGCCCCATGACCCTGGAGCAGATCAACGAGCAGGTCAAAGGCTACGCCGAAAGCCTGGGCGTGGATGTTGAGTTCGTCCATTCCAACGTGGAAGGCGAAGTGGCAGACGCCATCTACGCCGGCCACGATGGCGACGTGGACGGCGCGGTAATAAATCCCGCCGGCTACACGTCCCTTAACGGGGTCCTTCGGGCCGCCATTGCCCAGGTTCGCTACCCGGTCATCGAGGTCCACGCCTCCAACCCCACATCTCGGGGTGCCGTCTCCGCCGTCCAGCCCGTCTGCAAAGGCTCCGTCTACGGTTTCGGCGTCTACGGCTACTACCTGGCTCTGGACGGCTTGAAGCGAACGCTGGAAGGGTAGGCAGGGGTCGGCGCTCTAACCGAATTATTCCCTTGGGTTAGTCCGGTTCCCTGCCAACCCCCTGCCTGCCAGCTTAAGAAAGAGGTCATGGAGAAGCGCCACACTCGGATCTCCGTGAGAGATTTAGCGAGATGCTACTCGCCGATTGAAGCACCTTGCGGCTGAGTTCCTATGGGTGGGTGGAAGTGTAATGCTATGCCGAAGCCCAATTGTCCACCCCGCCCGACACTTACGGAAGAATCCACCACGTGTTCCCTGCCCGGCATAGATTGGGAGCATCTGAGTTGCCCGGAAATTCCATTGATCAGAACGGTTTGGTCATGGGCCAAGTCAGGAAGGGGATTCCTGTACTTCGCACCGTATGACGATCAGGGATACAAAGAAGTGCCGGACGAACTCCTTACCATTTTCTGGTACGGACCCGGCCGGCTCGAAATGCCCATGGACTTAACCGTTTCTCGGTAGGCTGCGCTCTTGACCAAGAGCGAAATACTACCCTCAACGCAAGCACCGCACCTGGGTGAATACGGCTTCGTGGACTTCGGCGTTGGAAATCAGGTAGTCCATGATTATCCGCATGGTCTTGCCCTCGTCGGCCAGGCTGTACTTGTCCTTCATCGCCGTCACAAAGGCCATCTGGTCCGGGTTCAGCTCTAGTTCGAAAGTCTGCTTGTCTCCCGCCATTTCCCAACTCCTCAAAAGTATTTCCCGGCAGCCAACCATCAGGCTGGCCAAGAGTCGGATTGAGCATAGACCATTATCCCATCCCCTTCAACAAGTTGGCATGGGCAATCTGAACGGAAGGGGCAGACCTGCGTGTCTGCCCTTACCCCAACAGGGAAAACACCTGAATCACAACGCTGTTGGTTGGCGAAAAATCGAACGAGCCCTGCGGGGTGAGGTTAGGCGAAAGGGGGACGATCAGTCAAAGAAGGTATAGCCGTGCCGGTTGAGAATAACTGTGGTCTCAATTCGCCACCGGTAGGCTGCCTGCATGGGTTCGGGCTCGAACTGCACCGACCGAAGGCTTCGCGGTAAATTGTCCCTGACAGTGGATTCGGCGGCCCGGGCCCTTTCCAACAGCGCCGCATCGTCGCCGGCCCGGTCCTGATCCCGTACCAGGAACCAGCGAATCCACAGCCAGTTGGAATGGATGTACATATACGCCGCATCCAACTCCCGCTGCCGGACCTGTTTCTGAAGGCTGACCACCGCCTCCCTCAGTTCCCTGTTGTCCCGTTCCAGCCGCTCAATGGCCTGGTCAATCCGGCTGTTAGCCGCCTCGTCAGTGCCCAATGCTTGGTCTCCTTAGACCCGCGTCGCCGCGCCTTGCAACATTCCAGCTATTCAATCGCCACTACCGCGCCATCGGCGGTTCTAACGTACAGCGCTCCTGCTGCGAAGGCCATGGGTTCGTTCACCCCGGCCTCCAGCGTCAGGCTCCACAATTCCTCTCCCGAATCGCCGTTGATGGCGTAGACTTGCCCCTTCTGGGTGGCAATGTACACCGTGCTCCCTACGACTATTGGAGAGGCGTAGATCCCTCCTTCAGCTTCAAACCGCCAATGTTCACTTCCTGTGGCCGGGTCAATTGCGTACAGCCGCCCATCCAGGTCACCCACGTAGAGCCGCGTGTCGGTTACCGCTGGCGAGGCCACAATAGTGGAATCCGCCCCGTCTGGCGAGAACCGCCATAGCCCTCCCTGTTGCCCTGCCGGCCGGGGCACTCCCGGAACCTGCCAAAGCCAGAATTGGGCCCATACCCGTTTGAACTGGTACTGCCCGGGCACTTCCTTCTCCGTGGCGTCTATGGCATAAATCCGCCCGCCGGCGGCGAAATACACCTGGTCGTGGGCAATCACCGGGGCCGCGTTTGTGGATTTGGGCGTTCGGTAGACCAGCCTGTTCTGTCCGGTCCGGGAGTCCAGCAGGTGAACCCGGCCCCCCTTGTCGGGTACCGCCATTATCCCGTCAGCCACCGGGCTTTGTGAACTTACCTTGTCCGTCGCCTCGTACGTCCAGATCACCTCTCCGGTTGCCGCGTCCAGGGCATATTGCAAGTTATCCCAGGCCCCCAGGTAGAGGATGCCGTCATGCACTACCGGGGAACTGGTGATGATATCCCCGGTCTTGAATTCCCAAATGACTTCACCCGTTTCAGGCTCGAGGGCCCTTACCCGGTGGTCCAGGAACCCGGCGTATAACCTTCCTTCTGCCAGGGCCAGGGAAGCCTGTAGAGGGCCTGAAGCGGGCTGCGACCAGATGACTTCGCCTGTATCGGCGTCCAGTGCCACAATCTTGAAATAGGCGCCCTGGTACACCACGCCATCAGCCACTATTGGCCCCGCTCGGGTTCCTTCACCTGTTGGTACGCTCCACCGGACCTTTCCGGCCGGAAGTGACTGGGAATTGCCCGCGTCAGCTACCATCTTCCTTTGCGCTAGATCGCCACCGGCCATAGACCACCGCTCAAAGGTCGAATTCGACGAGGCTTCAGTAGTGGGCCTGTTGAAAAGCAGAATGCCGTAATTGGGAAGGAAGGGGTAATTGAGCCAGAATGCAAACACTAGGACTGCCAGCAGGCATCCGCTGATGATCAGGCGCTTCTTCGTGATTAAGCGCCGTTCGCGACTCGAAAGAGCCCAGCCGGGCAATGAAAAAGTGGGGTGGTTACACGCAGGACAACGCCTGGAACGAGGAATGCTGGCGCCACAGCGGGGGCAAATCGTATCGGCCACAGGCTCCCTGGTTTCGGTCGACGTCTCCCTGCCAAGGATACGATTGAATCGCAAAAGACCGTTTCTCAGTGCCATACGTCCTTCAAGGCCTGGTCACGGGACTTATGGGCCGTATCGACCCGCTCAAGGCCCTAAACAATTAAGAGTGAGGATGATGCAGAGGTTGCGAGGGGTGCCAAAGTTGCCGGTGGGAAGGCTTGGTACCCCGGATGGGCTTCGATCCCATGAACTCCACCTTGAAAGGGTGGCGTCCTAACCTGGCTAGACGACCGGGGCACACCTCAACATTCTACTACAACGGAGCTTCCATGCCAATCATATGGTAGACCCGAGCAGGGTCTTTCGATTTTCCAAGATGTCCCTTCCCCCTTGATGGGGGAAGGTTAGGATGGGGGTGAAAGTGCAAGGCAACGAGTCATCTGGCCGAAGAACGCCCCCCTCACCCTAACCCTCTCCCACCAGGGGAGAGGGAAAATCGAAAGACCCTGTAGCCCCGAGGTAGCGTTCCGGCTCAGGTGCTTCTTGGCCCGTAGAGGCGGGCTCCAAGCCCGCCCTCGCTTACCTGCAATTGATTGCGCCGGTCCAGGCCATCTGCTTTGGAGTGCTATCGCAGACCCGAACTCGCAATGGCGTCTGGAGGGCCAATCACTTGACCTGGGGAAGTCGAAAATTTACGCGGTAGCTTTGGCTCTCCGCAACTGTCCTTTCCCCTGCCTAAACTTCCGGATAGGCATGAGGAGCCTGCGCCGCTGCCTTGCGTGGCCTTGTCGGAGCCTTGCCTTTCCTTGCTTTAGCCCGTTCCGCGGCCCTGGCTTCCTTCTCCGCCGCTTTGATGAAGCCGTCTTTCGAGGGGCAGCCATGCCCCACCACGCACTCCTGGCACCGGGGGCGCAGGGCCTTGCAGACCAGGCGGCCGTGGTTGATAAACGCCTGGTGGAAGGGGTACACCTGCTCTGGTTCCACCGCCTCTTCCAGCAGGTCGTGGGCCTTGTCTGCCGTCACCTTTGGGCCGATAAGCGCCAATCTCTGGGAAACCCGGTAGATATGCGTGTCGATGGCCATGGCCGGCATGCCCAGCGAAAAACTCAAGATAATCCCAGCAGACTTGGGCCCAATGCCAGGCAGCTGCCGCAGCCAGGCCTTGGCTTCCGCCAGTGGCATTTCCCGAAGGAAGGACAAGTCCAGCGAGCCATTCAATTCAATAATCTTGCCCAGGACTTCCTTGATTCTCGGAGCCTTGACCTTGGCCAGCCCGCCGACGCTGATCGCCTCCTCAATCTCGGCTACGTCCCCCTCGGCCACCGCATCCAGCGAGCCAAATCGCTGCATCAAGCTGCGAAAAGCTCGTTCCGAGTTTGTGTCCGAGGTGTGTTGGGACAGGATCGTGAAGGTTAATTCGTGGATGGGGTCAAGGCGCGGTTCTTCGGGGAAGGGACCGTACTCCGCCGTCATCAGCTTGATGGCGTCGTGAACGGGTATGGACGGAGCGGCCTTCTTTCTACTACGCCGGCGGGGCGGCGCCTGGCCAGCTTTCGTCGACGTCCTCTGCCTTCCAGGCTTATCGGTAGTAGTCACCAATTATCTCCGCGCAGATCTGCCTTTTGCCCTGGGGCACAATGACGCCCCTCGGCTTGTCAGCCGGCTCCACCCATGTTCCGTCGCTGTTCCGACCGCAGGAACTGTTCCAATTCCAGTACAACCTCAGCCGGTTCCGGCATAGGGGTATCCACCACCGATTCATCGTACCGGTCTTCCAGTTTGCGGACGTAGTTTGCTAGCTGCTCGTCCTTTTCAATGGCCTGCATCACTTCCTGGTCGAAGGTCTCGGCAGCGGAGCGCAATTCCTTCAAGCCGACCGGAAGCTTCAAAACCCGGGAAATGTGATCGGCCAGTGTATAACACACCCGATAGTTGGGCGCCGCCTGTAGGTAGTGGGACGTGTGACCCCACAGGGAGGCGTAACTCATTCCCTTCTTGGTGCAGGTATCCATCACCGCCGTGCTGATGCCCGTAGGCCCCTGGTAGTTGGACGTGCCAATGTTGGACGACTGCAGGGCTTCCTGCAGCAATGGCTGGGTGGATGAACCGGTCAGCTTAACTTGGCGGGTATGTGGGACGGCGTCCAGCAGTGCCCCCAGGTGCACCACCGTCTTCACCCCCAGGTCCAGGGCCAGGTTGGCAATGGTCTCCGAAAAGGTACGCCACTTCAGGTTGGGTTCCACGCCGATGAAAAACAGGGCGCCCTTCGCGGTATCATCCGCCAGCGGTTGGGGCGCCTGCCAGGTGTAAAACTCGTTGGCCGGCCAACGCACCCGCCGGCGGCCGTCCCGTGTCCGGTACGACCTGGGTCGTTCCTGTGTAAAGTCGTAAAACTCTTCTGGGTCAATCTCGGCGAACTTGGTGGCCTCAAGCTGGCGCACCATGTATTTTACAGTAGAGGTAGCGCTCTCTCCGGCGTCGGGCCAGCCGGAAAAGGCAACGATAAGATGATCAAACTTGGTCTCAGGCTTCTGGTGGACTATCAAGTGGTTCATTGCCCGGCCCCCATGGAAAATTCCCGTTGGTGCGGGTCACAATAGCGGAGGTGCCTTAAGGGTCAATAAGAGGAAAAACGCTGGTGAAGCATTTCACAACCAGTGTAACATCGGGCCCTTTCCCTAACAAGAACTTGACCGACTCCCTCTTTCACACCGCCCGCCCGGAAAGGACCCCCAGGAAAGCCGCCGCCAGCCCCAGCGCCAGGTTGGCCGCAATGTTGATTCCGGCCCGGGTCAATTCCCCGGACTCTAACAGCCTTATCGTGTCATAACTGAGGGTGGAGAAGGTGGTGTACCCACCAAGCAACCCGATAGCCACCATCGACCGCACATCCCCCGAAATCTCGCCCCGCTGCAGCGCATACGCCAGGAAAAACCCCAGTGCAAAAGACCCGGTGACGTTGACGAAGAAGGTCCCCCAAACGGTACCGGGGCCCAGCAGGTGGATGGCCAGCCTCCCTGCGGAAAAGCGAAGCAGGGTTCCGACGGCGCCTCCGGCAGCGACAAGGATCCAGATCATAAGCCGGAACTATTGCGCTGCGTATGCATAATCACAGATGCCAATCCTGCCACCTGCAATACTTGGGCCTATCCACGCCACGGCGAAATCCCCGCAGTCTTCATCCGCAGGGTGTACACGGAGGTCCGGGCCGTAAAGAACATGGTCCGGTTATCTTCGCCGCCCCAGGCGCAGTTGGCGGGAATCTCCGGCAACCGGATAATCCCCATCTGTGTTCCGTCCGGCTCAAACACCCAGCACCCGCCAGGCCCAGTGCTGTAAACCCTGCCTGCCGAGTCCACTTTCATCCCGTCGGGCACCCCGTCCGGTTCGTCCGACGACATGTCCGCGAATACCCGTCCGTTAGTCGTCGACCCATCCGTCAGCACGTCATAAGCAGCAATATACATCCGCTCCCGGGTATTGGTAACGTAAAGTATGCTCTCGTCTGGGGAAAAGGCCAGCCCGTTGGGGTATTCTGTATCGGTGACCACAGCCGTCACCGTGCCGTCCGGCGCTATGCGATGAACGCCGCTAAAGTCTATTTCCCTCTCCTCCGGCGGCACCCGACCGCCGGGATTCGTGAAATAAATGCTCCCATCGGAGTGGCACACCACGTCGTTCGGCCGGTTAAGCCGCTTTCCATCCCACTGCTCCGCCAGCGGCACTATGGACCCATCATGCTCCCGCCGGCTCATCCTGCGCCCGTCGCCCTCGCACATAACCAGCCGGCCATCCAGGTCAAACGTCAACCCGTTAGACCCGTTGCTGGGCTCCCGGCAAATCTCAGGTGCGCCACCCGGCGTTAACTTGAAGATAGCCCCCGGTTCCCTCCGCACATCCACGAACAGCCAGTACCC
>DAOUHR010000136.1:0-8157 GCA_034428635.1 Dehalococcoidia bacterium | reverse complement strand
CTGCCCTATTTCCGCAAACTGGAAAGGGACGCGGACGTGCAGGACGATTTTCACGGCACCGAGGGCCCAATCCCAGTGTGGCGGCATCCCCGGGACACCTGGCTTCCCATACAGGCGGCTTTTTACCAGGCCTGCGCCGACCTGGGGTTTTCGGAGAATAAGGACATGAACCACCCGGAAGCCACCGGCGTGGGCGCATTCCCCCTGAACAACCCCGGCGGCATCCGAATGAGTACGGCACTGACCTACCTGAATGAATGCCGCCACCGCCTGAACCTGACCATCCGAGCTGACGTGCAGGTACGGAAGGTAATATTTCAGGGCAAGAAGGCCACGGGCGTCCAGGTGATGAGTGATGGCGAGGTCTTCGTCGTGGAAGGGGAAGAGATCATTCTCAGCGCCGGTGCCATAGCCTCTCCCCAGTTGCTGATGCTCTCCGGGGTGGGGTCGCCTGACAGTTTGAGTGAACTGGGAATTGACGTAATTCACGAACTGCCCGGGGTAGGTCAGAACATGAAGAACCATCCGTCGGTGTCGCTCAGATACCGCCTGGTGGAAGGGAACCGGCCGGCGCCGGATGCGCCTCGCAACCAGGTGGGCCTGAGGTTCACGGCCGAGGGGTCAGAATACAGTAACGACATCCAGGTACAGCCGACCACCTCCTACCCGGAGGGCCCGGTCACCCCGGACATACGAATAGGCTGCCGCCTGGAATTGCCCCTGAGCCAGGGGGCGTTGACGTTGACGTCGCCCGACGTGGCAGTCCAGCCCAGGCTGGAGTACCGGTTTCTGACGGATTCCCGAGACCGGGACCGGCTGCGTTCGGCGGTGCGCCAGTGCACGGAGATCTTCCAGCATTCGGCCTTCGAGGGCCTGCTGGGGGAGAGAATAACGCCCACGGACGAAGTGCTGTCCGACGACGCTGCCCTTGATTCCTGGCTGCAGGGAAACGCAGGTATCGCCGGTCATACGTCCGTCACCTGCCGGATGGGAGCGCCCTCAGACCCGATGGCGGTGGTAGACCAGTACTGCCGGGTGCACGGTCTGCAAGGGCTCAGAGTTGTTGACGCGTCGGCAATGCCCGAAATCACCCGGGCTAACACCAACGCTACCACCATAATGATGGCCGAGCGAGCGGCGGACCTGATCAAGGAGGGCAACTAAGGGAGTTTCGTCAAATTAGCCATTACTGACGGTTAGGTATCGGGTATAAACAGGCGCTATACCAGGAGTCTGGTATATCGCGGAGCATATCACCCATTTACTTGACGGATCTGGATTCCGGCTTTCGCCGGAAAGACGAAACTCGGCTTTTGACGACACTCCCTAAGGGTTTGCTTGACCCCTTACAGGGAAATGCGCATCAGTTCCTCGGAGAACACAATCTCGCCGTCGTAAATTCGACTTATATCGCCGATACCCTGTTCCATGGGGCCATGAGCGGACAGGTGGGGCCCTACGTGTACCAGGACAAGTTTCTTGACTCCAGCTTCCTGGGCCATGCGGGCGGCGCCGGTGGTACCGCACTGGCCGGTGAATTCTCCGTTGGCATCCATGACTGCCTGGTCATCCCAGCACATGCAGAGCATCATGTCCGCTCCGTGCGCCAACTGGGTCACGGAGTCGCAGGGCTGGGTGTCGCCGGTAAAGATGACGCTGCCATCGGGAGAATCCACTCGGTAGGCCAGGGAGTCGAGCCATGGCTGAACGTGTTCGCCGGTGGCGGCAGTCACCTCCCAATCGGGCCCACTGAACACCCTTCCAACGCCCACATCCTTTGCTGCCACGGATGGAACGGGCCTTGGCAGCGTTCCGCCGCGATTGACGAAGACCTGCTGGCTCAGAGGGTGGTTTACGCGGGCTTTCCAATCGTGGGAAAACAGGCCGTTCTCCCCGATGATGCCTTCTGTAATCTTTTCGGTCAGGTCGGGGCCGAAGACCTGCAGTTGGTTCTCTTTGCCGATACTCTGGTCCCAGCGACAAAGCAGAAAGCAGGGATAATCGATGTCGTGATCGAAATGGTGGTGCGTGAAGAAGAGGTAGTCGATCTGGGTGGGGAACAACCCCGCCTTGACCAGCTTATGGGTTGTGGCCGGCCCGCAGTCGAACATTAGAAATTGTTCGCCCAGCTTCAGGACGTGGGAACTGCCAAACCTGGTGGGTGTGGGTGTGGGCGTACCGGCGCCCAGGGTGTAAATGTCTGCCATAACTGGGAACCTCTACTGTTGACTCGGTTGGTTGAATCCCAGCATACCATTGATATGCAAGGGGAAATCCCGAGTCGTGTCTGGTCTTTTTTGCGAAGTTCCGACCTACATCGCAAGTGGGACGAGAAAGTGGCTTTCTCCGCCTCGCCTTTGATCTGTCGGCGAACGCCAAGATTGACAAACGGGTGCCGTTCCATACAACATATGCGGGCCCATTTATTGGGGAGGGATGGCAGAGTGGACGATTGCGCCGGTCTTGAAAACCGGTATACCTCCGGGTATCGTGGGTTCGAATCCCACTCCCTCCGCCGCTATGTCAACGGCCCCTTCTGCGGTGTCTCCCGTTTTCACCCGGTTCCCTAACTGTGTACCCGTGCTTGCCATTCCTGTCGGGACCTACAGCACGGCATGTGTGTGCGCTCGGATTCGCAATGGGTCGTCAAAGTGCTGCCCGGTCAGGGCTGCGAAGATCCGCTGGCAGTGTAAAATGTCCTGACTTCACTTTCGAAGTTGGGTAGTTTTGCAGTCTTCCGGAACCGGTACTAACCAGGCGATTCGCTACGAATCGAACGAACGATGTCCTTTGTGGATAGCGTTTGGGGTCGGCCTCCAGGGCACGGTATTTGCGCTGGCGCCCCTGGTATTAGTAGTGGCGATCACCGCCAGGGCCGGCGGACAGGATGAGAGTTATCTGTCCTGGGCCGTCTTCGCCTCCCTGGTCATCTCGGGCTGTCTCACCGCCCTGCAGGCGAGCAGGTTCTGGCGATTCGGGTCCGGCTACGTACTAATCATGGGCACGACGCCCAACTTTATAGCCATTTCCGTATTGGCCCTGGCTGCGGGCGGACCGTCGCTTCTGGCAAGCCTGGTCGTAGTGGGGTCCCTGTCTTACCTGGCGCTGGCCGTCTGGTTGCCGCTGCTGCGCCGCATCATCACGCCCGTGGTTTCGGCTACGGTACTGATGCTCATCGCGGTGGCCGTCCTGCCCATAGCCCTAGACCGGGTCCAGGAAGTGCCCCAGGGCTCTCCGGTTGCCGCCGGACCTACCGTCGCGATCGTAACCCTGACGGTCTTCGTTATTATGGCGCTGCGTATGACCGGCGCCTGGCGATTATGGTCTCCCCTCATTGGAATCGGAGCAGGCTGCGCCGTTGCCCTGTTGTTCGGAATTTATGATTTTCAGCGGGTGATTGACGCTCCGTGGGTGGGAATTGTCACGGGCTATACGCCCGCATTTGACCTGACGCTCGGCCCCAGCTTCTGGGCCCTGCTGCCGGTTTTTGTGGTGGTAACCCTGGTGGGCGGCATCAAGAACATTGGCGACAATGTGGCCATCCAGCAGGCCTCACGCAAGGTCCAGCAGGTAACCGACTACCGCCGGGTGCAGAGTTCCCTCAACACCAATTGGCTGGGTATTCTCGCGTCGGGCATTGCCGGTACGCCGCCCTCCACCGTTTACTCTTCCACCAGCGTTTCCCTGGTCAGCCTTACCGGCGTAGCTTCTCGCCGGGTCGGATACGTCATTGGCGCCTGCCTGATTGTGCTTGCGCTGTTTCCCAAAATGCCGGCGGTCCTGCTCACCATACCAACTCCCGTTATGGGCGCGTACCTGCTGGTGGCAATCGCCCTGCTGTTCATGGAGGGAATACGAACGCTAATCCAGGCGGGCCTTGATTACCAAAAGGTGATAGTGGTGGGAGTTTCCTTCTCGCTGGGCGCCGGAATAGAGCAGCAGACGATCTTCGCGGACCTGCTGGGCGGAACCTGGGGCGGACTGCTGGACAACGGAATGCTGGTGGGGGCGCTGGCGGCTGTTCTGTTAACCCTTTTCCTGGACCTGACGAGTCCCAGGAGAAGCAGCCGCATCCAGGTCAACCTGGATCTGTCTGCCCTGCCGGAAATCCAGAAGTTTTCGCGCGGCCAAGCGGGCAAACTGGGCTGGAACGAGGCCTCCACAGAGAGGCTCCTGGCGGCCTCCGAAGAGGCTCTTGTGAGCCTGTTGGGACAAGAAGACGAACAGCAGCCTGAAGAGGCCCCGCGTTTAGTAGTGGTGGCGCGGCCTGAACCGGGCAAGGTGGAACTGGAGTTTATGGCCGTCTTCGACGAGACCAATCTGGAAGATCGCCTGGCCCACCTGGAAGAGGAAGCCGAGGGGAGGGAGGAGGGCGAAATTTCCCTGCGCCTGCTCCGGCACTACGCAGCCTCTGTCCGACACCAAAAGTACTACGGGCTGGACATCGTCACTGTCCAGGTAAGGGGCTCCAGGTAGGCTGCAACCATCCCATTCTTCACTTTGGCTCACGTTTTTTCTGCTATGCCTCGCAGTCCAGTTGATATAATGGCTGGTGCGTCCTTGTATCAACCAATAACCATACGCTCCCTTGCGCCAGCAACTGCACTCAAAAGCAACTGCACTCATAAGCAACTATTCCCCTTCATGAGCGAGATATGGCAGGCTTTAACTCCAACACCGGATCACCGGCTCACCTCGTCCCCGAAGCAACGATGCCACATAATGAAAACTCTGGCGGAAGCGAACCCATTGCAGTCGTAGGAATGGCGTGCAAGTTCCCAGGCGCCCCGGACATCGCTTCCCTGTGGCGGTTGCTCGAGCGGGGCGGGAACGCCATTACGGAGGGTAACCCCGGGTCGGGAACAGGGCGCATCGGGCAGTTCTACCCCAAATCCGCCGCCCAATATCCTGCCTGCCACTACGCCGCGTTAGTGGATGACATAGACCTGTTTGACGCAGAGTTCTTCCGTATCTCGCCAGTGGAGGCCCAGTTGCTGGACCCCCAGCAGCGAATGACGCTGGAGACTTGCTGGCAGGCCCTGGAGGATGCCGGTATAGACCCGGAGAGCCTCAGGAACACCCGCAGCGGCGTGTACATGGGCATCAGCAACAACGATTACCGCGGCGTAAGCCTGGCTTCCGCCAACCAGGTCAGCGAGCCGGCCGCCAGCCTGTACACCGTCAGCGGCACCTCATTCAACACCGTCGCAGGAAGGGTGGCCTACGCCCTGGGGCTGGAGGGCCCGGCCATCGCCCTGGATACCGCCTGTTCCTCGTCGCTGGTAGCAGTGCACCAGGCAGTTTCGGTTTTGCGGCAGGGCGAGGTAGACCTGATGATGGTGGGCGGAGTGCAGGCCATTTTTTCCGGCCGCCTGACCCAACTGCGCGCCCAGGCGGGCATGCTGTCGCCGGACGGCCAGTGCAAGGCCTTCGATGCCTCCGCCAACGGCTTCGTGCGTGGTGAAGGCTGTGGGGTGGTGGTGCTAAAACGGTTGTGCGACGCACGGGCCGACGGCGACCCTGTCTGGGGGGTCATTTTGGGTACAGCCATCAACCAGGACGGCGCCAGCGCGGGGCTGACGGTGCCCAGCGCCGATGCCCAGGTGAAGGTAATTGATGAAGCCCTGGTCCAGGCCGGCATAGCACCGTCTGAGGTGGACTACCTGGAGGCCCACGGCACCGGCACCGAGGTGGGCGACCCTATAGAACTGACCTCTGCAGCCGAGGCCTACGGCAAGGGGCGCGACCCCGATCACCCCCTCCTGGTAGGTTCAATCAAGACCAACGTGGGCCACCTGGAACCCGCAGCAGGCGTAGCGGGGTTGATGAAAGCCCTGCTGTCAATGCGAAACGGTGTAATTCCAAAGCACCTGCACTTCAACAACCCCAATCCCCGTGCGGACTGGGCAAACCTGCCGGTGCGGATTACGGATGAAAAGTTGGACTGGCCAATCAACTCCGTCCGGCCGCCCCGAGCCGGCATAAGTTCTTATGGCTGGTCTGGTACCAACGCCCACGTAATCGTTGAAGGATACGGGCAACCTGTTGTCCAGGAAGGAGCAAACGGCGACGTGGCCTGGCCTGTCGGGAACGTCCTGCCCATTGGTCCGACTTCGGAACTGAGCGAGCCCGACGGGTCCGGTGCCGCCTGGGCACCGGAGGAAAGGCCAGCCCGTTTTCTGCCGTTGTCCGGCAAGTCGCAGGCTGCCGTCAAGGATTCGGCAAGGGCATACCTTAACTGGCTGAATGAACATAGTGACGGACCCGACCTGGCCGACCTGGCCTGGACTGCCAGCATTGCCCGGAGCCATTTCGATTTCAGGGCCGCCGTGGTCTTTTGCGACTCCAATTCGCTGCGCCAGGGCCTGGATGCCATAGCGAACTCCAGCGAGTCTGATTTGCCCCAACGGGCAGCCCGTGTCGCCTTTGTCTACACCGGACAGGGCAACCAATGGGTGGGAATGGGCGAGGGACTGTATCGCCAGGAACCGGTGTTTCGGGATGTGATGGACCGGTGCGACCGGTTCATGCGACAGGAACGTGGCGTTTCTCTGCTGGATGTTATGTTCGGGCGGGCCGAATCGCAGGGCGACCTGGACGAACCAAGGTGGACCCAGCCCGCCATCTACGCGCTGGAATGCGGTCTCACCGCGCTGTGGCGCAGTGTGGGCATTGAGCCGGTGGCAGTATTGGGCCACAGCCTGGGCGAAATAGCCGCCGCCCAGGCAGCCGGGGTTTTCACCCTGGAAGAGGGCTTGAAGTTCGCCTCTGCCCGCGGCCGGCTGATGGGAGACTTGCCCCGCCCGGGGGCTATGGCCGTCGTCTTTGCCCCGGCAGCCACGGTAGAGGCTTATGTGTCCGACTGGCAGGCGGAACATCCCGGTTCCGACCTTTGTATTGGCGTGGACAACGGCGCCCACCAGGTTATCAGCGGCCCGGCGGAAGAAGTGCACGCCTTAGCTGACTTACTGGAGGCGGACGGCGTCAGCGTCCGGCGGCTCCGCCCCAGTCCCGCTTACCACAGCCCCCTGGTGGAGCCGGCGCTGGACCGCCTGGAGGCCGTTTTCGACCAAATCACGATTTCCCAACCTGCCGTTACCCTGGTCAGCAACATTACGGGCGATCCGGTGAAGGACGGACAGGAAATGGACGGCGCCTACTGGCGGCAGCACGCCCGTTCTCCCGTGCAGTTCCGAACCTGCGTGGAATCCCTTGCCGCCGACCTGGGAGTTGACGCGGTCATCGAGCTGGGTCCCCACGCCATCCTGGGTCCCCTGGTTTCCCTGAACTGGCCGCAGGGAGCAGGCGTCGCCGACACGCCCCTGGTGCTGCAGAGCATCTTGCGTCCGTCGATTGACGGTTCAGAACCGGAAAGGGCGGACGCCTATGTGAACGCCGTGGCCAGCGCCTACAAGGCCGGCCTGCCGGTGGAATTTCGAGGGCTGTTCGCCGGTGAAGAACGGCGAAAGATCAACATTCCCGGCTACCCCTTCCAGCGGCGGCGCTTCTGGGTGCCGGCGCCACAACGGCGGCTGTCAGAGGATTCTCACCCCCTGCTGGGCGCAAAGCATGAATCGCCTCGGGGCGAGGTGATGTTCGAGACCGAGATGTTCCCTTCCGACCCCGCCTGGCTGGGCGACCACCGGGTTTACGGCCGGGTGATTATGCCTGGCGCCCTGTTTGGCGTAATGGCCGCCGCGGTCCCCTGGAGTGAGGGCGCCACCGGCGTGGTTGTTGACGAGTTTCAACTCCTCAACCCCCTGGTTTACCCGGAGTACGATAGAGGGAATGAAGCAGCGGAACCGGGCAAGCGGGTGCAACTGGTGGTTGACGGCTCCAGGGGCAATCAACCCCGCACCTTCGAAATCTTCAGCAAGGGGGAAGGAGACGAAGAGTGGACGGCCCACGCCCAGGGCCAGCTTTCCCTTCTTGACCCGCGAACTGCACCGACTGAACGTGCCGACATTGGCGCCCTGAAAGACAGGCTGGCGCCGCAGGACCTGGCCGCATACTACCGGACCAAGTCGGCCACCGGCATTGACTTCGGTCCAGCCTTCCGCACCCTCCAGGCCCTGTGGGGGTCGGAGGGAGAGGCCCTTGGTGAAGTCTCGCTTCAAATCCAGGGCGGAGGGCAAGACCTCGGGCTGCACCCCCTTT
>DAOUHR010000135.1:0-44248 GCA_034428635.1 Dehalococcoidia bacterium | reverse complement strand
GGTCCTGTAACCTTCATGATCGCCGGTGTTGACGCCGGCGAACGGCTCACCGACTGGGAAGTGGGCAAGATCCAGGACGGCTTTAACATCAGCGCCCAGGCCTCCGGCACCGTTGGCCGCATCGGCCCTCCGGGCCCCGCTGGTCCTGCCGGACCCTCCGGTCCCGCTGGCCCCGCTGGCCCTGCCGGCCCCCGGGGCGCCCAGGGTCCTGCCGGTCCCGACGGCGCTGACGGCGCCGCTGGCGCTGATGGTCCCGCCGGTCCTGCTGGCGCCGACGGCGCTCGCGGCCCCGTAGGCCCCCACGGCGACCCCGGCGCCGCTGGCGCCGCCGGTCCCGCTGGCGCTGATGGCGCCGCCGGCCCCCAGGGCCCCGCTGGCCCTGCAGGCCCCGCTGGCTCCGCTGGCTCCGACGCCAGTGGCACCACCGGCATCATCGCCATCATCATCGCCATCGTGGCGGCGATAATCGCCATAGCCATGCCCTTCGTAATGCCCCGCCGCTAGGCGGTAAGCCCTCCCTTCCCCCTCAACGGGGGAAGGCTGGCAAGCTATCCCTTCCCCCTCGACGGGGGAAGGTTAGGATGGGGGTGATGGCAACCCCGGTAACCCCGTAGGGGCGGGCCTCAAACCCGCCCCTACCTCTATTCCCGCAACGCGCGTACGGGCGCACGGCCGTGCGCCCCTACTCCATCCCGCTCATCCTGAACCCCCCGAAGGATCATCCTGATCCCGTCCCCCCGTTCACCCTGAGCCTGTCGAAGGACCCCCAACCCCCACCCCCGTCGTTCCCGCGCCGGCGGGACCCCCGACCGGGTGCAACCCTCCCTTCCCCCTCGACGGGGGAAGGCCAGGATGGGGGTGATAGCAGCCCCCCACGCACGTAGGGGCGGGCCTCAAACCCGCCCCTACCTCTATTCCCGCAACCCGCGTAGGGGCGCACGGCCGTGCGCCCCTACTCCATCCCGCTCATCCCGAGCCCGTCGAAGGACCCCCTACCGCTGCTGCCGCAGCCTCGGGTCCAGCGCGTCCCGTATCCAGTCCCCCACCAGGTTGAACGCCATCACCGTCAGCAACAGCGCCAGCCCCGGCATAGTGCTCACCCACCACGCCGTCTTCAGGAAGTCCCGACCGTCCGCCACCATCGACCCCCACGCCGGCGTCGGCGGCGCCACCCCCGCTCCCAGGAAGCTCAGTATCGACTCCAGCAGGATCACCACGCTCACCTGCAGCGTCCCCACCACTATCACTGTGTTCATCACCCCCGGCAGCAGGTGTACCAGCAGGATGCGCCGGGTCGACGCCCCCGCCACCCGCGCCAGCGCCACGTAGTCCATCGTCTTCAGCCCCAGCACCTCCCCCCGCACCTGCCGCGCGAACCGCACCCAGATGAACAGCGACAGCACCAGGGCTATCATGTGGATCTCCTTCATCGGCAGGTAAGGGATGCTGAAGGTCCCCACCACCACCGCCAGCACCAGCGCCACCATCACCAGCGGCAGGGCCAGGAAGATGTCCACCATCCGCATGATGACCTCGTCCGCCCACCCGCCGTAGTACCCCGACACCAGCCCCAATGCCGTGCCGATGGACCCGCCCACCACGATGGTAACCGCCGCCACGATCAGCGACACCCGCGCTCCCCAGATGATGCGGCTCAGCAGGTCCCGCCCCTGGTCGTCGGCCCCCAGCAGGAACTCCGTGCTCCCCGCTGGCCGGATCACCTCCAGCACCTGGTCCCCCGCCGCTACCTGCTCCCGCGTCAGCGTGCCCCCCGACAGGCTCACCACCTTCCCCGACACCGCCAGGTTGGAAGCCCGGTTCAACGAGATCTGGGTGTTATCATCCTCCGGGAACCCGTCCACCACCTGCCGCTCCACCGTCAGCGCCCCCACCCACGCCGGGGGCGTGTTCTTGTCGTCCAGGTCCCCCCGCCGCGGGTCGTACGGCGCCATCCACTGCGCCATCACCGCCGTCACCACCAGCGCCCCCAGGATCGTCAGCGAGAAGATCAGCGTGAACCGCCGCCCCAGCCACTGCAGCGACAGGCTCGCCCCGGCGGTCAGCGACCGCCCCACTTCCAGTTGACGCGTTTCTGCTGCTCCGGCCATCAATCAACTCCCAACCCAGGGATGCTTCCAAGTATGTCCGACCTCTGCCCTAGTCATTCCGGCGGAGGCTGGAATCCAGTCTCCTGCCAGCGTCATTCCGGATCCTGTCCGGGATGACGTTGTTCCTGGCTGCTCTACGAGTACCTGATCCGCGGGTCTATGTATGCGTACAGTATGTCCACCAGGAAGTTGATGATCAGGTACATCCCCGAGAAGACCATCACTATCCCCTGCAGCGTCGGGTAGTCCGACCGGATCAGCGCCGTGTAGGCCAGCAGCCCCAGCCCCGGCCACTGGAACACCGTCTCCGCCACGATGGACCCGGTGATCAGCAGCCCCAGCGTAACTCCCATGAAGGTCAGCGGCGGAATCAGCGCGTTGCGCAGGGCGTGCTTCCACACCACCACCGGCGGCGACACCCCCTTCGCCCTCGCCAGCTTGATGTACTCCGAGTCCAGCACCTCCAGCATGGCCGACCGTATCAGCCGCATGTTGGCCGCCACGAAGAACCACCCCAGGGTGATCGCCGGAAGGATGAAGCTGTTCCAGTCCTGCCGCCCCGACGGCGGTACCCACTCGAACCGCAGCGCGAACAGGAAGATGAGCATGATGCCCAGCCAGAAGGGCGGCATGGACTGCCCCAGCAGCGCCACCAGCTTCCCCATGTTGTCCCAGATGCTGTTCCGCTTCAACGACGACAGTATCCCCAGCGGCACCCCGATAATGATGGAGAAGATGAACGCCGCCATGCCCAGCTGCAGCGTGGCGGGCAGCCGCTCCAGGATCAGCTCGGACACTGTGCGCGGGTCGCTGATGGCGTTCCCGAAGTCCAGCCTCGCCGCATTGACCAGGAAGATGCCGTACTGCGAGTCCCAGGGAGGCCACGCGGCGAACCAGGGCTTGTCCAGCCCCAGCTTGGCCCCCACCTCTTCCCACTGCCCCGGGTCCGCATAGTCGTCCAGCATCAGCGAACGCGGGTCCCCCGACCCCCGCGCCAGCAGGAACACCAGCAGGGAAATCACCAGCAACGTAAACAGGGATGCCACCAGCCGCCGCAAAAGGAACCTGTACATGCCCACCCGCCGCGTCCGGCCCGCCCTCGGAACCGGACGTCCTTTGGATTAGCAAGACTCTAGTCCTATCGAAATATACTGTCAAGAAATAAAAATGACCACCTAAAATAACGGAAAATGCAATATGTTGGCCGGGGTCGTCAATAATTTCGTCCTTGGTTTTACTGAATTGTTCACCTTATGCGGGGATAGCTGGACTGGCTTGACTTTGGTATTTGGCAAGGGGATACTGATCAGGTTTTATCATTTGATTGGCTGAAGTACGACCGCAATCCTTCCAAATATGAAGGCCCACCGAAGTAAAACGTAACTGGCCCTTCCCGGCCTCGTCATTCTGGCGAAAGCCGGAATCCAGGCCCCTGGCTTCGTTATTCCCGACGATTTTAACGTAAGCGGCCCTTCCCTGATTCGTCATTGCGGCGAAAGCCGGAATCCGGGCCAAAGGAGAAGATCTTGGAACTTACCGCTGCCATCGAGTTTGATATCCGCGACGTGAATGACCAGCCCTCCGCCTTCCGCGACAGCTTCGAACAAGTGGACGTGGCGGAAGAATCGGGCTTCCACAGCATCTGGCTGGCCGAACGCCACTTCCAGCCCCAGCGTTCGGTGCTGTCGTCTCCCATTGTCGTGGCCGCCGCCATCGCCGACCGCACCGAACGGGTGCGCGTGGGCATTGCCGTGCAGGTCCTGCCCCTGAACCACCCCATCCGCATCGCCGAGGAAGCGGCCACCGTGGACCAGATAAGCCAGGGCAGGTTCAACTTCGGCATCGGCCGCAGCGGGCTCACCATTTCCTACAGCGGCTACAACATCCCCTACTCCGAAAGCCGGGGCCGCTTCTGGGAGGCTCTGGAGGTCGTCCTGAAGGCCTGGACCACCGACCAGTTCAGCTATGAGGGCGAGTTCTACAACTTTCACAACGTCCGCCTGATGCCCAAGCCCGTCCAGAAGCCCCACCCGCCAATGCGCATGGCCTGCGCCAGCCTGGAGAGCTTCGCCCGGGCGGGCAGCATGGGCATTCCCATTTTCGTGAACGTGGGCTTTGGTACCTTCCAGGACCTTAAGGCCCGCATTGATCACTTCTCAAACGCCTGGAGGGAGGCGGGAATCGCCGGTGAGCCCGACGTGGGCATACGGGTTCCGGTCTATACAGCCCCCGATCCGGAACGGGCCCGCGAGGAACCCAGGGAAAGCATGCTGGCCTTCTACCAGCGCCAGTCAAACCTGATGATCTCCCGCCTTGGCGACGAAGGCGTAACCGACCCGGAGGGCGTGCGCCGCCGCGCCGAGGCCCTGGCTCAGCTTTCCTACGACGAGGTCCTGGACTCCCGGGTTGTTTTCGGCGCCCCCGACGAGGTCGTCGACCAGTTCCGGCATCTGCAGAAGGAGCTGGGCGTAAACATGGTGGTGGCCGACGTCAACGCCGGTGGCCGCGTGCCCCCCGCCCAGGTGCTCGAGTCCATGAACCTGCTGGGCAAAGAGGTGGCCCCCGTCCTCGAAAAACAGGCCGTTTAGCAGCTACCGCAAAATCCCTTCTCCCTTTGAGGGGGGAAGTTCAGGATGGGGATGGTGGAAAGCCCTTAGCAACTATCGCAAAATCCCTTCCCCCTTTGAGGGGGGAAGTTCAGGATGGGGGTGATGGAAATCCCTTAGCAACTATCGCAAAATCCCTTCCCCCTTTGAGGGGGGAAGTTCAGGATGGGGGTGGTGGAAAGCCCAGTGCTATACCCGATCGTTACTGCCCGTACTGTCCCAACACAGTCACTGAAGGAGGTACCCCAATGACCATTGGTTGGCCCAGGCTCAGCATAACCGGAATATTCATCCTGATGGCAGGTCTGCTCATTGCCTGCGGGGCCGCGGCCCCGGAAGAACCGGCCGCCCCCGCGCCCGCCGCCGCCCCTGCGGCATCATCATCATCGTCCTCTTCCCCGGCCGCCACCGTCCCCGCCTCCCAACCAGAATCTTCGTCGGCATCAACCTCCGCCCCGGCCAGCAGCGCATCACAGCCGTCTTCAGCCCCCGCTTCCGGCTCCTCTGCGCCAGCGGCGGCCAGCAGTTCCCCGGCTGCCACGCCCGTGCCCGCACCGGCGGAATCGGATGCCCCGGCTGAGGCCATGATGGCCCACGGCACCCTGAACGTGGGCATGACCGACATCGGCCCCTTCGTGGGAATTTTGCAGAATATGCCCTTCCTGAATGCCAGGTTCGAGTACTTCATTACCCACGAACCCATGTGGGCCACGTCGCCCGCCGGCGAGCGCATTCCCCGCCTGGTCAAGAACTGGGAAGCTAACGATAGTGCCGATACCTTTACCTTCTATTTGGAAGACACTGCCGAGTTCCACGATGGCTATGGTGCATTCAACGCTGACGACTTTGTTTTCACCGTGGAAAGCGTGATCGAAGAGGGTTCGGTGCATACTTCCGCCGGTGGCATGCGCCGGCTGTTCGGCTGCGACGGGTGCGAAATTACCAAGATAGATCAGCAGACCGTGCAGTTGTCCCGTCCCAAGCCCACCTTTGAGGTTACCTGGTACAGCCAGGCGCCCAGCACTTCGATGGCCTTCCACAGCAAGGCCCACTTCGACCAGGTGGGCCCCGACCAGGCCAACCTGGACTCCATCGGCACCGGCCCCTGGCAACTGATGGAAGTGAAGACCGATGAGTTCCGCCGGATGAGCGCCGTGTCCGACCACTGGCGCCGTCCCCCGGATTGGGAAGAGATGATCTGGTGGGAGATTGCCGAGGACGCCACCCGGGTCGCCAATTTCCAGGTGGGCAAACTGGATACCGGCTCATTCAGCGCCGAGTCAATCCAGGCCATCAAGCAGGAGAACCTGCCCGGCGTGAAGTTCATGCGCTTCCCCGGCGGCGCGTACCAGTTCCTGAACGTTCACGGTCAGCAGTACTACCCGGACCATCCCTTCCACCAGCCGGCTGCCGACGGAACATCTCCCAAGGTGCCCTTGGGCGCCACCGCCGCCTACAACGCTCCCGGCCAGTGCGGCGCCGATGCCCCCTGGGTGGCCTGCGACCGGGACGTCAACTCCGAGGAGTGGGACCAGGCCCGCAAGGTGCGCCAGGCTATGAGCATGGCAATTGACCGCGTCAAGCTGGTCAACAACCTGGCCTTTGGCGAGGGTCGCCCCTTCTACCACCATGGCTGGAGCGGCCACGACGAACGCATCAAGCAGTTCGGCCTGGACCAGTTGACCTACGAGTATGACCCGGAGATGGCAAAGCAGTTGCTGACCGAGGCGGGCTATCCCAACGGCTTCGAAATCCCCATGTTCCTTTACCCGCGGCCCCAGGCCGGCAACATCGAGGCCGCCAAGGCCGTGGCCACCATGTGGGAGGACGTGGGTATAACCACCGTGCAGAGCACCAGCCCCTACTCCGGATTCCGGCCGGGCACCGTGGACCGCACCGCCCTGGGCGTCAGCGGGCACAACGGCAGCCCCAGCGTGGAGCCGGTGCTGGGCTACTTCCGGGTCTACAGCCCCAAGGGTTCCTTCAACTTTGGCTTTGAACACCCCGACCTGGAGGCCCTGTTCGAGGAGGCTTCCGACCTGACCAATGAGGAGGAGCGCTGGGCCAAGGCCGCGGAAATGGCCACCTGGATGTTTGAAAACGTGGCGCAGATAGTCCTCTACGAGGAAAACTCCGTCTGGCCCGTTGGTCCCAACATAGACGAGTGGGAAGTTATGGCCGGCGGCGTAAGCTGGCTGAGCAACTGGGAGGACGTCCCCCACCGGAAGTAGGGAACGGTGTCCCTGCAACCTGTAACCGCGGCCTGGCATCTGTACTGACGCCAGGCCGCTATATTTCGTCCTCCCGTATAATCACGGTCGTTCTCACGGCAAACATCAGGCCCTGCCTGCAGAGGCCGCAGCCACGCTTGTTACAATGGGCGCCACGGCCGTAGCCACAGCCAGATAAGCGAGGGATTCCATGAAGATGAGCGAAACGCGCATCCTGACCACCCATACCGGCAGCCTGCCCCGTCCCGAAGGGCTGGTGGATATGCTGGCCCAGGTGGCCCAGGGCAACTCGGTGGACCAGGCCGCCCTGGATGACGCCGCCAGCGAGGCCACCCGGGGTGTTGTGGCATCCCAGCTGGCGGCCGGGGTAAATGTCATCAACAATGGGGAGCAGCCCCGCGTCAGCTTTTCCACCTACGTAGCCCAGCGGATGTCAGGCTTTGGGGGTGCCTGGCAGCGGCGCGGCCATCGGGACCAGAACGAGTATCCCGGGGTGGTGCGCCCCCGCCGCATTCTGCTGACCCAGGGCATCCCCGCCTGTGTCGGCCCGGTGTCGTATGAGAGGCTGGATATGGTGGAAGCGGAGTGTCGCCAGTTTCTTGATGCCGTCAACTCCGCAGGTGAACACCCGGAAGACCTGTTCATGACCGCCGCGTCTCCTGGCATCGTCGCCCTCACCTTGGGAAATCAGTATTACGACAGCCACGAGGAGTACGTTTTCGCCCTGGCCGAGGAACTTCGGAAGGAGTACGAGATTATAGTGGCCAACGGTCTGACCCTGCAGCTGGACTGCCCCGACCTGGCCATGGAGCGGCACGTTTCCTACCAGGACGAGCCCCTGTCGGCCTTCCAGGCCGTGGTGGCCCTGCACATCCGGGCCATCAACCACTCCCTGCAGAATATCCCCCGCGACCGGGTGCGGCTGCACGTCTGCTGGGGGAACAGCGAAGGCCCCCACATCTACGATGTGCCCCTGGAGGAGATTATCGACACTCTCTACGAGGCCAACGTGGGAGCGCTGGTGATGGAAATGGCGAACCCGCGCCACGGCCACGAACACCGGGTATACCGCGACCGACCCCTGCCCGACGGCATGACGCTGGTGTCCGGTGTAATAGACACCAAGACCAACTACGTGGAGCATCCCCGGCTGGTGGCCGACCGGCTGATCCAGGCATCCGCCGCTGTGGGTGGCGACCCCACCCGCCTGCTGGCCGGCACCGATTGCGGCTTCGATACCTCTGCAGGTTCAAATCGGGTGGTGCCGGAGGTGGTGTGGCTCAAACTGCGGGCCATGCGCGAAGGAGCGGAAATCGCCAGCCGCGAGCTTTACTAGCGCGTGGCGGCACTGGCTCTAACTTGTAACTGTTCAGAAGTGAAGAGTGTTGCTGCCGCCCCATACGTCTTTCCGGCGAAAGCCGGAATCCAGGAAGGTCAGCCACAGGGTAACGCAGCCAGGACCAGGAACGCTGGATAACGGCTTTCGCCGGTAAGACGAGCTTGGGCCCGGATAGTCTCTCAAAGTCTGAACTGTCGCTTTTTCCTGGCAGCGTTCCGATTTAGGCGGTTTCATCTGTGGGACTGGGGCAGACACATAGGTCTGCCCCTACCGTTGCGATTGTCCATACCACCTGAAACGAACCCCTACCTTTTTTCCTTGTAACCCTGTTCCGTAATCTCATAAATATGGTAACCTGAATTGTCAGAAATGATTCGCATGCCCGCTTGTGCCGTAAGTTATGAGCAGCCAGAGTTCATCCGCCGCCCCCCCGGGCCCGCAATTGCCCGACATGTTTGCCAGGCATAAAGACCTGGTGGAAGAGGGGCTGGCCGCCATATTGCCATACCCTGCCCTGTCGGACCTGAACATTCCCCTGCAGTACCACTTGGGGTGGACCGACAGGGACGGCAATCCGGCGGCCACGCCCGCTTCTCAGGGCAAGGCCCTGCGTCCCACCCTTTGCATGTTCGCCTGCGAGGCCCTGGGAGGCGACCTGGACCACGCCGTGTCCGCGGCCGCCGCCATCGAACTGATCCACAACTTCTCGCTGATTCACGACGACATCCAGGACCAGGACGTGGAACGTCGCCACCAGCCTACCGTCTGGTCCATCTGGGGCCAGCCGAAAGCCCTGGTGGCCGGGGATTCCATGCAGTGCCTGGGCGACCTGTCCATGCTGCGGGGCGCCCAACTGGGGGTGGCCCCGGATACTGCCGTCAGGGTTTCCCGCATCCTGACCGAAGGCTACCTGGAAATGATCGAAGGTCAATGCCTTGACCTGGGATTCGAGGCGCGTACCACCATCACCACCGATGAGTACCTCCACATGATTGCCTGCAAGACGGGCGCGCTAATCCGCAGCGCCGTGGAGATCGGGGCGGTGCTGGCCAGCGACGATCCGGAGGTTACTGCCGCCTTTGCCAGCTTCGGCAACTACCTGGGCAGGGCCTTCCAGATACGCGACGATTACCTGGGCGTGTGGGGCGACGAGGTGGCCACCGGCAAATCCACCGACAGCGACATCCGCCGCCGGAAGAAGGCCTTCCCCGCCGTTTTCGCCCTGGACCGGGCCAGCGGCGCCGCCCGACAGGACCTGCACCGAATCTACGCCCAGGAGGAACTGGACGATTCGGACGTGGAGCGGGTGATGGCCATCATGGACGAACTAGGTGCGCCAGAGTACGCCAACCGCCTGACTGCCGAAAGCGCCGATCAGGCCACCCGCGCCCTGGCTGGCGTAAATTTGCCGGGGTGGGTACGGGACGAAGTGGACCAGCTGGTGGAATTCCTGGCGCGACGGGAGTTCTAGCCGGCCAGCATTCTTTTAGCAGCGACTAAACCGGCAGTTCGTTCGCGGTGAGCTGGTCGAACCAAAAGTAGACTGCCTTTCGACGAGCTCAGGGCGAACGGGAACAAGAGCCTAATCCAATGAAGCCCAACCGATGCCCATGGCCACCCAATCAACTCCAACACCAACAACCTGGACTACCGAGGCCGCTCGCCAGTACTGCCAGCGTCTGGCCAGGTCCCACTATGAGAACTTCACCGTCGGCTCCTGGCTCGTACCCAGGGACAAGCTGCGCCACATCTACGCGGTCTATGCCTACTGCCGCACGGTAGACGACTTGGGAGACGAGGCGACGGTTGACCAGGGGAGTGTCCCGCCATCGGGACCAGATACCATCTCCCTGCTGGCGGCCAGGCTGGAGGGTTCTACTGCCAGGTTCGGTGGCGACGACCGGGCCTATCGCCTGGCGCTGCTGGACCTGTGGCAAGCGGAACTGGAGGCCTGCTTCTCGGGAACGCCCTCCCATCCGGTGACGGTGGCCCTGCGGGAGTCCGTCGAGGCTTTTGACCTGCCGCCGGAACCCTTTCTCAAGCTTATCGATGCCAACCGCATGGACCAGTGGAACCAGCGCTACCCTGCTTACGACGACCTGCTCCACTATTGCGACCACTCGGCCAATCCCGTGGGTCGCCTGTTCCTTTACCTCTTCGGCTATAGGGATGAGAAGCGGCAGCAGATGTCCGATGCCACCTGCACCGCCCTGCAGTTGACCAACTTCTGGCAGGACGTGGCCCGCGACTACCTGAAAGGCCGCATCTACCTGCCCCTGGAGGATATTGCCCGGTTCGGTTATTCCGAAGGAGAACTGGCACGGGGCGTTGTAACGCCTGCCTTCCGCGATATGCTGGCCTATGAGGTTGAACGGGCGATGGACCTGTTTCGGGAGGGCGCTCCCCTGGCTTCCACCCTGAACGGTGTCGCCCGCCTGGACGTGGCCCTGTTCACCCGGGGAGGCGTGGCTGTCCTTGAAGCCTTAAAGAAACAACGATATGATGTCTTAACTGGTCGTCCTTCCCTGTCCCGGGCGCGCAAGGCAGGACTTTTTCTTTCAACCTGGTTGAGCTGGAAGCTGGGACGGGGTTTCCGCCTTCCGTAACGCCCAGGCTTTGAAATTATTCCCGCGCTCTCCTGCTTTGGACAGGCTTATTTCCATGCGACCACCAGCAACCAGGCGGGGTCATGGTGACTGACCTACAAGCTGCCTACCAGGAATGCCGGCGGATCACCCGCCGGGAAGCCCGCAACTTTTACTACGCCTTCGTCCTTCTGCCTCCGGAGCGGCGGCGGGCTATCTATGTTGCCTACGCCTTCTGCCGCTACTGCGATGACGCCGTGGACAGCGAGTCCTCCACTGACGAAAAGCTTCTGCGCCTGGCCGAGTTGCGTCGGCTGCTGGCCCAGTGCTACGAGGGCCAAGCTGACGAACCCGTCTTCGTAGGCCTGGCCCAGGTTGCCAGTGACTACGCCATCCCCCGGGAGTACTTTGAAGATGTGCTGTCGGGCATGGAGGCGGACCTGGTGAAGACCCGTTACCAGGACTTTGACGAACTACGCCAGTATTGCTACCAGGTGGCATCAGCCGTGGGCCTGATCTGTATTCACATCTTTGGCTTCAAAGACGAACGGGCCAGGGCCCACGCCGTTGACCTGGGCCTGGCCATGCAGCTGACCAACATTTCCCGCGATGTAAAGGAAGACCTGGAGTTTGGCCGCATCTACCTGCCCCAGGATGAACTGGCCCGCTTCGGCTGCACCGAGGACGACCTGCGGGCGGGACGGGCCAACGATGCCTTCAGGGAGCTTATGCGATTCCAGTCCCAGCGGGCCCGGGCCTACTTCCACAGCGGTTTCCTGCTTCTGCCCTACTTAAGCCCCAGGTCCCGCGCCTGCGCAGCCGTCCTAGGCAGAATTTACAGCAAGCTGCTGGACCGGATAGAAGCTGAAGATTACGATGTCTTCAGCCAGCGGGTGAGCCTGTCCACGACAGAGAAACTGGGGGTTATGGCCCATTCCTGGGCAACCAGCATGTGGCCGTGGCGGGCGCCCGGCACATACCGCAAGCCATAGTCGGCCGTCTCGAAATGTCTTCTGCTGGGCCAAGCGACGTGTCCGACGTTGTAATCATAGGGGGCGGTATTGCCGGAATCGCCGCCGCCCTTGAATTGCTGGATTCGGGCCATACGGTGACCCTGGTGGAGGCACGCAACTTTCTCGGTGGCCGAGCCTTCTCATTCACCGATTCAACCTCTGGCCTTATCATGGACAATGGCCAGCACGTAATAGTCTGGTGCTGCACCGAATTTATCGGTTTCCTGGATAGATTGGAGGCTCGCGACCGCTGGTTCCTGCAGGACCGCCTGCAAATACCCGTCTTCAGCCGCGACGGAAAAAGGGGAGAATTGGCCTCCTCCCGCCTGCCAACGCCCCTGCACCTGTTGCCCTCCTTCCTGGCCTACCCGCACCTGTCCCTGCCTGATAAGTTGCGGGTACTGTGGGGAATGGCTCGGGCCCGCTTTTCTGATCGAAACGACTCGAAGCTGGAAGACATTACTTTCTACCGATGGCTCCGGGGTAGCGGCCAGTCGGAACGGGCCATTAACAACCTCTGGAATCTGGTGGTGGAACCAACCCTTAACGATAACGTGCGGCAAGTCAGCGCCGCTATGGGCCTGATGATAGTCCAGGAGGGGATGCTCTCTGGCGCCACCAGCGGCAACCTGGGCTACGCCAGGGACGGTCTGCTGCCCAGCATAGGGGAGCCAGCCAGGAGGCTGCTCGAAGAGCGGGGTGCGACCCTGCTGCTGGGGGACGCCGTTCGGGGGTTGGTAGTTTCTCCTGATCCGGTGAGGGAGGGGCAATGGGGAGGCGTGGGCGCCGTGGAACTGGCGTCGGGCCGGCGCGTTAACGGTGGGGCATTCGTCAGCGCTCTGCCCTTTTCTACCCTGCTGCGCGTCCTGCCTCCGGAAGTGGCGAGTCTGGAATTCTTCACCCGAATCGGCCAGCTGGAATGGTCTCCCATCGTCAACCTGCACGTCCTCTACGACCGGCCGGTGATGTTGGAACCCTTTTGTGCCTTCGTGGACAGTCCTCTGCAGTGGGTCTTCAACCGCAGCGCCATTGCCGGCGCCCCAACTGATTGCGGGCAGTTGGTCACTATTTCGGTTAGCGCTGCCTGGGACTTTATTGACCTGCCACGGGAGGAGCTGGCGCCTCTGTTCCTGGCTGAAATGACGAAAGCATTCCCTGCCGCCCGGGAGGCCAATGCCTTGAACGTGACCGTGGTCAAGCAGCGGGAGGCCACCTTCAGGTGCCTGCCAGGTGCCAGCCGGCAGCGTCCTGGTCCAGTTACACCCTTGCCCAACCTTTTCCTGGCGGGGGAGTGGACTAACACGGGCTGGCCTTCTACTATGGAAGGTGCGGTACGCAGCGGGCAACAGGCCGCCCGGGCCGTCAGCCGAAATTCGAGGCTCTGAACGCATGCAGAGGCGCCCCAAAGCAGTAGCCATCACCGGCGCCGCCGGCTATATCGGCAGCAGGTTGCTGCTGCAGCTGGAGTCCAACCTCAACATAGGCAAGCTGGTTGCCTTCGACAGGAACCCCCTGCCCTATCCCATACATAACATCTCCTATTATCAGCGAGACCTTGCCCCACTGGATGTTAAGGATGCTAAAGATGCTGGAGATTCAGAGGAGGGCGAGGAACAGGACTCTTTCCAGTCTAGGCAACAGAAAAAAAACACGAGCATGTCGGATATTCTGCGCCAGCACCGGGTGGAAACCTTGGTGCACCTGGTGAGCGTTTTCTCCCACACCAGTACTTACCAGAATTGGGAATTGGAAACTCGCCAGGACCTTGCCATCATGGATTACGTCCTGGAATCCTGCGTGGAAGCGGGACTGAAACACGTCATCTATCTCAGCTCTCATACGGTGTACGGGGCTTTCCCTGATAACCCTATTCCCCTGACGGAGGCGTCAGCAGTGGGCACCCGCCCGGGGGACTCCCTGGGGCAGGCCAGTTTTAACGCCGACGAGTCCATGCTGGAGTTCCTTGAAGACCACCGGGAAGGTGGGGAGAAAAGGCCGATAAAGGTAACGATTTTGAGGACCTGCCCGGTGCTGGGGTACTCGGATGACCACCAGCGGGTAGAGCGAATATTTCCCTACCGGTTCTGGGGCGCGGGTGACAATCCCCCTTTCCAGTTCATACACGAGGTTGACCTGGCCGAATTGCTGGAGAAAGTAATCGAGCAGGAAGCGGAAGGGGTATTCAACGTGGCGGGGGAAGGGGTGGTCTTCCTTCGGGAACTGGCGGATATCACCAACAGGAAGCTTACTCAACTGCCCCCGCTCATGGCGTATCCCGCGGACTGGCTGGCATCCAAGCGGAAGCATCCGATTACCGGCAACTGGAACCTGCATCTCACCCGGTACCCCATCATCATGAGTACTGGCAAAATCAAGCAGACGCTGAACTTCCGTTTCGAATACACATCCATGGAAGCCCTGAACGCCTTTGTGAATTATAATATGCTTTTATAAGTCTACTCAACATAATAAACTTTTATCACTTTGCTATGCAAGGTAGAAGCGTGTGTGGGGGATACGATAGCAGCGCAGTTACGTCATGATATTTGACGGAAGCTCGGCGTTCGAAGCCTGGTACTGGGGCCGGAACGCCAGAACGAGGCATCGTATAGGGTGTCAATTGGATACCAAAGACTTGATCATTGACGACAGCGAAAAGAGCATTTATCACAACCTGATCATTAACAACGTAATGGTGACCACCATCAGGTATATTGAACCTGTTGCCCCGGAACAGGTTGAAGGCACTGCCTGGCATCTCGTCCCAAGAGAAAAATCCGAGGCAATGCGGTCCACACGGTCAGATTCTTTCTTGAGCTTCCTCGGCCCGGGAGGATTTGCCACGCCCGATGACGTAGAGGCGTTGGAGTCTTGTCAGGCCGGGTTAGCCGCAAGGGAAGTAGAATGGTCCGACATATCCAGAGAGATGCTCAGACCCGTTCCACGTGGCACGGATGAACTCCAGTTACGCGCCTTCTGGCGGCAGTGGCATGGCAATCTAATGGGCCTGGATAGAGCGAAACTGCAGACCGGTTGCCCGCTTATGCGGGAATTTGAGGAGTACAGATGAGCAGAACCCGCTCTCTCAAAGAAGAAGTGGAGGATTTCCTCTACGAAGAAGCCGGTTTACTGGACAAGTGGCTCCTGGATGAGTGGGCGGCCCTGTTTACCGAGGATGCCAGGTACGTGGTCCCCACCACTGATCTTCCGGAAGGCGACCCCGCAAAGGATCTGGTTTTCATAGACGATGATATTGTGCGCCTCCGGGCCAGGGTGAAGCGTCTGAACAGCCGCCACGCTCACCGGGAGTACCCTTTGTCCCGCACGCGGCGCTTCATCAGCAACGTTCGAGTCAAGGAGGCCGGCGACGGCCAACTGGCGGTCACTGCCAATGCCCTGGTCTACCGGTTCCGCAGTGGCGAAAGCGCCCCCTACGTAGGCCACTACGAATACACGCTGGAACGAGTTGCCGAAGGGTTCAAGATCAAATACCGGCGGGCGGTGCTGGATAACGAAATCCTGTCCCAGCACGGCGCGGTGAGCATAATCTTTTGAAGGTCCAGGAAAGGCTGAGCTTCGTAGCGCCGTGCCTCGGCGCCTACTGCAGCTACCTTCCGAGCTAATTTGGAGGACAGTAAGACCTATGCTTTCCAACCCCATGAAACGCAAGCTGCTGGCCGGGGAACCGGCCTTCGGCGTATCGGTCATGTTCCCCTCGCCTCACGTTGTCGACATAGTCGGGCGGCTTGGTTTCGACTGGCTGCTTATTGACTGCGAACATGGCTCTATTTCCATTGAAAGCGTGGAGTTAATGGTACTGGCCGCGGAGGCGGCCGGCATTACGCCCATTGCCAGGCCCCAGGTGAACTCCTTTGAGGCTATCTGCCAGCTGATGGATCGAGGGGTGATGGGGGTGCAGGTACCCCACGTCAATAACGGGGCGGATGCCCGAAGGGCAGTGGAGGCGGTCAAGTATCACCCCATGGGCGAACGGGGGCTGGCCGCTGGGCTCAGGTCGTCTTCCTATGGCTTTGGCATATCCATGTCCGAGTACGCCGAGGAGTCCAACCGGGAGACCCTGGTGTGCGTTCAACTGGAAGAGGGAGAGGCAGTCCGGAACGTGGAAGAGATCATGGGGGTGGAGGGCGTGGACGTTCTCTTCGTTGGGCCGTCAGACCTGTCCCAGTCCCTTGGCTACCCGGGGCGGCCGGACACGCCCGTAGTGCGGGAGGCCATGGAGCACGTTTTCTCCACCGTGAAAGCTGCGGGGAGGATTTCCGGTTCGGCCGGCAACGCCGCGGCCACGCGGGGATACCTGGACCAGGGCGTAACCTACCTGTACACCCACCTCACTACCCTGCTCTCCTCGGCCAGCAGGACCTTCCTGGACGAGGTAACCGGCTAGCTGGCCCCCACCCTGACGCGGAGGCTGTCCCGGGCCTCCAGCATCGTCGGATGTACTTCCTTGCCCCTTGCGGTTAAGTCCATAACCTGCCGACTCAGGAATTCCAGGATGGCGGCGTCCAGGTTCTCCCGGGCCAGTTCCATTATCTCGGGCTGGTAGGGAATCCGCTTCCGCTTGTTGGGGTCCAGCTTGTCGGCCAGGAAAACCACCATGCCCGTCTCGTCCACCAGGGTGGGATGGAAGGTGGTGTGCCAGTAGACGGCCTGGTAAAGGTCTTCCGCTTCGCCCCGGGCATCCAGCCCGTCCTCCACCCGCAGAATTTCGGCGCCCACCGGGCCGTGCAGCAGCAACGGTACGCTTTCCTCAACGGGCCTGATGGGCAGGCGGAAGCGGGTGGCGTGGGCGATCAACTCCGGCCCCGGCATGGCGCGGGCCACGTCGTGGGCCAGGATGCCCAGGGCAGCCCGGTTGGGGTCGACGTTGTGATAAGGGGCCAGTTCGCGGGCCACCTCCTGGGCGCGGCCTATGTGGGCCTGCAAGCCGGCAGGCAAGGTGGATACCCGCTGTTGGATGCGGGACTCTGTGGTGGTATCAATCTGGCCGGCGCCGGTCTGAGGTTGCATCGGTGGCCTACCCCATCGCCCCCAGTTCGCGGCCGCCCAGAAGGTGCACGTGGGGCCAGGCGATGGTCTGGCCGGCGCCGGCGCCGTTGTTGACCACCAGGCGGTAGCCGCTAATGGTCACACCCTCACGGCGAGCCATTTCCGCAGCCACGACAAATATGTGCCCCATGGTGGCTTCCATGGCTGGGCTGATGTAATCCAGGCCGTTGATGGGCATGTTGGGGATAATGAGCAGATGCACCGGCGCTTGGGGGTTGATGTCGCGTACCACAAAGCAGCGCTCGTCCCGGTATATGACGTCGGGATGAGCGGGGTCGCTGGCCATGGCGGCGAAGGGCGAACTGCGGGCGGGAATCATGGTCATAGGGGCGCTCCTTGAAATCATTACTCTCGGACAGAGAAAGGCTTGTTACAAGAATGGCAACGGTGGGTATTGATACGAGGCCAGCGCCTTACGCCTCAATCTGCCGCATCGCCGCTTCCTTGTGGAAATTAACGTCGCCGTAGGTGAGTTCCTGCACCTTGGCGCGGCGGGTGTAAAGCTGCAGATCATGCTCCTTGGTGAAGCCGATGGCCCCGTGGCACTGGTGGGCCAGGTTGCAGACCCGCTGGTAGGCGGCGCTGACCCAGGCCTTGGCCATGGCGACTTCCCGCTCCGAAGGTTCCCCTTCCGACACTTTCCAGGCTGCCTGGTAGGCAATCTGGCGGCAGCCCTCAACGTCGGTGGCCATATTGGCGCAGTGGTGCTGGACCGCCTGGAACGTGCCCACGGGCCGCCCGAATTGGGTGCGCTGCTTGGCATACTCCACGGTCATCTCCACCACGGCGTCGGCGCCGCCCAGCATTTCCACGCACTTTCCGGCGATGGCGCGCTGCAGGGCCCGCTCGATGATGGGCCAGCCGTTGTCCACCTCGCCGAGGACGGCCTCGGCAGGAACGGTGACGCCATCCAGGAGGACTTCGCACTGACGGTCGGAGGAGATGGTGCTTAGCTGGTTAACGGTTAGCCCCGGGGAGTCTGCGTTCACGAAGAACAGGGTGATGCCCTGGGCCGGATCATCGGACTGGGCGGTGCGGGCCGCCACCAACAGGACGCTGGCGGCGTGGGCGTCGGGTACAAAGAGTTTCTGCCCGTCAATGCGGAACCCGTCGCCCTCCCGGGTGGCGGTGGTCTCAATGCCCCAGGGTTCGTAGGTGGCGGAGGCTTCGGTCAGGGCCAGGGTCATCAGCGTCTGGCCGGTGCAAATGCCAGGCAGGATGTACTGCTTTTGCATGTCGCTTCCAGCGTCCAGCACGGTAAAGCCGCCCAGCACCACGGTGGAAAAGAAGGGGCCCGGAGTGAGGGAACGGCCAATTTCCTCCAGCAGGACCGTCAGGTCCAGGAAACTGCCGCCGGTACCGCCGTACTGCTCGGGGAAGGCGATGCCGGGCCAGCCCAGGCCGGAAATCTGGCGCCAAAGTTCGTCCGTGTAACCCCGCTCATCCTCTTCCATTTCGCGCACCAGCGTCAGCGGGCATTCCTGTCCCAGGAACTCCCTGGCGCTGTTCTTTAGCATCTGTTGAATTTCGGTAAGACCCAGGTCCATACCACGCTCCCTGAATCAATGAATTGCAATGTGACGAAGGAGTCGATTGCCGGGGTAGTATATCGCAAAAGGCCCGCAACTGCATGAAGCGGTAAGGATGTCCGGTCTGTCCACGAGTAATCACGAATGGTCATGAAGGTGGGAATTTTTTTAATTATCGTCCCATTTTGTCTCATTTTGTCCCATTCCTGGTTCCGCCCCAGGGCAGACACGCAGGTCTGCCCCTACGGTTAAGCGGAGAGGGGCACGGCCGTCCCCCTACAGTTGGGCCAGGTTTGTGATTGGGTCATGGTTTTATGGTGGAGATGGGTTATGCAGTTTGGCAAGGGGGCAGTTTCGGAAAGAAAGGAATGCGTTTGGGCGAAAGCCCTGACGAGTCATCGAAAATGTGCCGGTTGAAAGGGGTTTCGCAAGAGTCTGGTCATAGGGGTGGCGGAAAAGCGTGAGGTAGCGTTCCACTTCAGGTGGTAGCGTCGTCGGATCAGGGCGGACAGACAGGTCTGCCACTGCCAGGTTTCCTATCAAGCACCTTATTCGGAATTATGTTGGCTTGTATGTCAAACTTGCGTCCCCTGTTGTATGGGGTTTATAGTTGTTTGACACTTAAACCGGAGTTGGTTGAGCGATGCCTCGAGGGCGTCGCTTTCGTGGACCGGGCTTCGCCCCATTACTGCCCCGGAGCGGTTATGACACAGCAAGAACTGGTGGCCTGGCTACGCGACTGGGGAGTGCGGGTAACGCCCCAACGGTTGGCCATCGCCGAGGCCGTGCTCAACTCCACCGACCACCCGTCGGTGCAGCAGATTTACGAGCGGGTGCGGGACCATTTCCCCTCCATGACCCTGGCCACCATCTATTCCACCCTGGGGGTGCTGGAAAAGAGCGGCCTGATCCAGGAACTGCCCTTTGCCAAGCTGTCCCGTTACGAGTCCAACCTGGAACCCCACGTAAACCTGGTGTGCATCGAGTGCGGCAACGTGGTGGACACCCACCTGGGGCAGGAAGCGGTGCTCAGGTTGAAGTCGCTGATTTCCCAGGAATCCAACTTTGACGTGGCCTGGCAGCGGGTGGACTTCCACGGGTGGTGCCGCCGCTGCGCCGCCGAACGAGAGGAGCGGGGGCAAGCCTCTCCCGCCTAAAGGGTCGGGCTATGCCGTTCCTACGGTCTCCCTAACCTGTCCCGCGAGAAAAGCTGCATGATTAACAGCGTTGTTGGCATTACCCTGTGGACCGACGACCTGGACCGACTTTACCGGTTCTACCACGACCTGCTGCAATTGCCCCTGCATTCCAACCATGGCGACTACATTTCCTTCCAGCTGGGCGAGAACATGCGCTTCAACATCGGCATTCACGACGGAGTGAACGGCTTCAGCCGAGACCCCTACCGGATGATGCCCCACCTGGGGGTGGAGGACATCCACGGGGAGCACCGCCGCCTGACTGAAGCAGGGGTGGAGTTCCTGCGCCAACCGGAGCAGGAACACTGGGGCGGCTGGGTGGCCACCTTCAAGGACCCCGACGGCAACGTCCTGCAGATGCTGCAGTTCCCCAACTGAGCAACTTTCCATACCTCGGATAACTACTGACACCCGGTCATTGCCGACCGGGTGTTTCGCTGTGTACCTTGAAGCCCGCGGCCGGCAACAGGCGGCGGCGCGAGGCGACGGCAGTTTGTACCAGAAGATAGAAGATTTCTCTCTCCATATTTTGGCGGCGATACTCATCGCCAACCTGCTAACTGCCGTGGCCGTGTGGTATGAGATATACTACGTGGTGAACGACTCCACCTCGGCAACGATCAAGGCAATCCTGATCGACGCCGTAGCGGCCGCGGCGCTGGGAATCTACATTGTAGGTACGGTGGATACATATATGGTGCTATCGAAGCTGATTCTGGAGAAATACTTGAACAACCGGTTCAACGCAGGCGCGGCCAAGGGCCGGGAAGAGGCCAATGAAGAGTGGCGCGCCTGGTACAGCCGGATGATGGAGGCCCGGGAACGCGGGGAGGAGTTTGATGAGCCGCCGCCCGAAACTGGGACGAAGAAGTAGGGGATATTGGGGGAGCTAATGGTGCTGAAGAAATTCCTGCTGGAGCCATATCTCAACAACCGCTACTGGGCAGGCGTGGCCGCAGGCAAGGCCCAGGTCCGCGAAGAGGATCGGCAAACGGGTTGGGAAGAGACCCACGCAGAATGGCAAGCCTGGTACGAACGCATGGTGAAAGCCAGGGGACTGGGGGAAGCGTTTGATGAACTGCCTCCCGGCTTTGATCTATCTCCAACTAGAGAATAGTCACCAAATCAGCATCGCATCCCCAAAACTATAGAAACGGTACTTTTCCTCAATCGCCTCCTGGTAGGCCGCCAGGATGTTTTCCCGCCCCGCAAAGGCCGAGACCAGCATCACCAGCGTTGAGCGGGGCAGGTGGAAGTTGGTAATCATCCCGTCCACCAGCCTGAATTTGTGCCCCGGCAGGATGAACAGGTCGGCCTGGCCGCTGACTGCGCCGATGGGGCCACTGTACCCCAAGCCATTAGCCTCCAGGTCTCTCCCCACCTGTTCCAGCGTCCGCACTGACGTGGTGCCCACGGCGATTATGGGGCATCCGTCGGCCCTGGCCCTGGTTAAAGTGGCGGCGGTTTCCTCCGGCATCTCGTAGTATTCGGTGTGGATAGCGTGTTCCTGCGGGTCGTCCTCGGACACGGGGCGGAAGGTATCCAGGCCCACGTGCAGGGTAACGTAGGCAGTCTCCACTCCCTTGTCCCGCATGGCATCCAGCAGTTCCGGCGTAAAGTGCAGCCCTGCGGTGGGAGCGGCGGCGCTGCCCGGGCGGTCCGAGTACACGGTCTGGTACCGCTCCGGGTCCTCCAGGCGCTGGTGGATGTACGGCGGCAGGGGCATTTCGCCCAACCGGTCAATACCGGCTTCGGCGGTGAGGCGGACCCGACGGATGCCGTCGTCGCCAACGGAGAGCACCTCCGCCTCCACCGGTTCTGATGCAAAAAGCCCGGGAACGGTGGGGGCTTCCGCGGTTCCTGCCTTGTCGGAAACTCCCGATGCCTCCAACCGGATGACCGACCCGGGGCGCAGGCTGCGGCCCGGTTTGCCCAGGGCTTGCCAGATTCCCTCTTCCTCGCGGCGCAGCAGCAGCAGTTCCACCCTGCCGCCCGTGCCCTTGCGATGCCCGAAAAGGCGGGCGGGTATGACCCGGCTGCGGTTCAGCACCAGCACGGCGCCGGAGGGAATGAGGTCCAGGATGTCGGTGAATTGGCGGTGTTCGACACGGCCCGTAGCCCGGTCCAGCGCCAGCAGTCGGGATGAGTCCCGTGGTTCCACGGGAGTCTGGGCAATCAGCTCCGGGGGCAGGTGGTAGTCAAAGTCGTCGGTGCGCATGACGGAAAGGGGGCAGGCCGTGGCCGATTAGCTGCCGATCAGGGCGGCCACGGCGCCGGCCGGGTCCTGGATTACGCAGAAACGCTGGCCACCCATTTCCCGGGGGCCGTCAACCACCTTGCCGCCCAATTCGACGCATCGGCGGACGCTCTCGTCCACGTTCTCCACCACGATGTAGATCAGCCACTGGGGCGGCACGTTGGCATTGGAGTCCCGGGCGTGGCAGATTCCGGCCACCGTATGGCTGCCGTCGGGCAGGTTGATGTTGTAGTCGGCGTAGTCCCCCATGTCGTGGTCGGTGTAGGTCCAGCCGACCACCTGGCAGTAGAAATCGCGGATTTCGGGGGCGTTGGGGACGGTCAGGTCCTGCCACAATACGCTGCCTACCGGGGGCAGCTCGAAACCCTGGGGTTCATCGGCGGGTTGTTGCGGTTCGGTCATGGGTAGTATCGCTCTCCAGATAGGATTTCCCGTGTCTACAGGGCAACCAAAAGGGCTGCCCCTGCGCCTTGTCGGGCCTTTCTGCCATGCGGCTATCGGCCATGGATGCTGATGCGGGCAGCGGTAAGGGTGTTGACCAGCAGCATGGCGATGGTCATGGGGCCCACGCCCCCGGGCACCGGCGTGATGGCCTCGGCCTTTTTCGATACAGGATCAAAGTCCACGTCGCCCTCCAGCCGGTAGCCCCGGCGGCGGCTGGGGTCGTCCACCCGGTTGACGCCCACGTCGATGATCACCACCCCTTCCTTGACCATGTCGGCGGTGATGGCCCGGGGCTGGCCGATGGCAGCCACCAGGATGTCGGCCTGTCGCGTAATCTCGGACAGGTTGGCGGTGCGGGTGTGGGTGACGGTAACGGTGGCGTTGGAGCCCTCCCGCCGCTGCAGCAGCAGGGTGGCCAGGGGCTTGCCCACGATGTTGCTGCGGCCGCAGACCACCACGTGCTTGCCCGACGGGTCGTAGCCGTTGCGCAGGAGAATCTGCTGGATGCCGGCGGGGGTGGCGGGGATGAAGTCGGGGACGCCCTGCAGCAGCTTGCCCAGGTTGAAGGGGTGGAGACCGTCCACGTCCTTGGCCGGGTCCAGCGCCTCGATGATGACCGTCTCCTCGATCTGTGGCGGCAGGGGCAGCTGGACCAGGATGCCGTGGAAGCGGGGGTCGGCGTTGAGCCGCGCTACCAGGTCCAGCAGTTCGGCCTGGGTGGTCTCCTCGGGGAGATGGAAGATTTCGCTGAACATGCCGGCTTCGTCGCAGGCCCGGCCCTTGTTGCGGACGTAGATGGCCGATGCCGGGTCGCCGCCCACCAGGACCGCCGCCAGGCCGGGGGTAACGCCGTGCTTTTCCTGCATTTCAGCGACGCCGGTCGCCACCTCGGCCCGCACTTCTTGGCCCAGGGCCGCGCCATCCAGAATCTTAGCCACTCAGCTTTCCTCGCGACCGAAAAGGAGTATCAAATTCGGGCCAATTCTAACACGGGGCCAAGGGGGCCTCAACGGAAGGCGCCTTTCCGGTGGCGTTCCAAATCAGGTAGCCTGGTCCGGCTATTGCGTAGGGGCAGCCCTTGTGGCTGTCCTGTCCCACCCGAAGAACCGCCTAAGCGGAACGTTTGCGTCATTTTCGCGCAAGGCCGTTGCCTGCCGATAATCCAAGAATAGACCCGAATGGGTACGAATAGGGTGTTGCCGTTGGGTTGGTGTTCTTATTTTGGGGACGTGAAACTTGAGATTGTAAGGGGGCCTAATGGCAGAGTGCGATTCAAAATAGACGAAACTGGTACCTGGCAGGGCTGTTGCCAAATTGCGTTATGTTATATTCTAGATACATTCTCAGCTACAGAATTCCGCCTGAATGCAGGGCTGCCCAGCCGGCGCAGCCGACTTGGCCCCACATGATGTGAAGGGGGTGACATGTCACTGGAACAATTCTTTGAGAACCTTTCCGATCAGGCAATCCCCCTGAGCAATTCCGACTTTATTGAGCTTTCCGACCTTTCGCCGGCCGAGATGGGCGTATTTGCCCGCCACTGGTTCCTGCTGTCCCGGGAGCGGAAGCGCGCCCTGATTACGAACCTGGTGGAACTGGCCGAGGACAGCGCCGAACTGGACTTCTGCGCCATTTTCAAGATGTGCCTGAAGGACGACGACGAGTGGTTGCAGGAGAAGGCCATTGACGGGCTGTGGGAGTACGAGGACCGATCGGTGCTGCCGGGGCTGATCCAGGTGTTGACCTCCCAACGCGGGCCCGACGTGCGGGCGGCGGCGGCCTCGGCCCTGGGCAAGTTCTCGGTGCTGGCCCAGGAAGGGCACCTGCTGGCCCGGGATGCAGGCAACATCCACTCCACCCTTATGTCCATTTTGCAGGACCCGGACGAAAGCCTGGAGGTGCGCCGGCGCAGCCTGGAAGCCGTGGCCCCCTTCAACACTCCCGACATCTGCGACCAGGTGTGCCGGGCCTACCAGAGTGACGATCCGGACCTGAAGACCAGCGCCATTTTCGCCATGGGCCGCACCGGCGAAGTGAGCTGGCTGCCCACCCTCGTCAAGGAGCTGGACAACCGGGAACCGTCCATCCGCTACGAGGCCGCCAACGCCTGCGGGGATCTGGGCGAGGAGGACGTGGTCCCCTACCTGCTAGACCTGCTGGAGGACGAGGAATTCGAGGTGCAGATAGCAGCCCTGGACGCCCTCGGGAAAATTGGCGGTTCCCTGGCCAAGCGGGCCCTGATGCGCTGCATCGAGGAGGGCGACGCCTCCCTGGAAGAGGCAGCCCGGGCCGCCCTGGAAAACGCGGAGTTCCTCGAAGACCCCATGGCCTTCTCGGCGGAGGTGTAGGGGTTTCCGAGAAAATCTTGCCCCATTAAGGGGGAGGGTCAGGATGAGGGTGACGAGTAGCGTTCAGTCACTCGTCACCATAGCCAGCCGTTAGCGTAACGCAGTTTGACATCCGCTCACCCTGAGCCTGTCGAAGGGCGCCCCCAAATAAAGGCTTTCCCTTGCCGCAACTATCTTCCCGCCAAATACAACGCCTGGCCGAGGCCCCGGTGGGCCACCTCTCCACCGCCAGCAAGGCCGGCGTCCCCCACGTTATCCCCGTCTGCTTCGCCCTGGCCACCCGGGAGGACGGCGCGGCCATCTACATCGCGCTGGACCAGAAGCCCAAGCAGGCCGCCCTAACCCGCCTGCGCCGGGTGCGCAACATCCTGGAGAATCCCAGGGTCGCCCTGGTGGTGGACTATTACGACGCCGACTGGGCCAAGCTGTGGTATATCCTCGTAACCGGCGCCGCAGATTTGCTGGAAGATGAGGAAGACGACCAGCGTCGCCGCGCCATAGTACTCCTCCGCCAGAAGTACCCTCAATACCGGGAAATGGACATCGACGAGAACCCCGTCATCAAGATTACGCCCGGCCGGGCCGTGGCCTGGTCCTACACCCCCGAATCCGCCCCGTAACCCCCCGCCGGTTCATCCCCTTTGTGCTACATTACTGTCCATGATTTATACATGGGATGAAGCCACCGTTGGCGACACGTCGCGCCCGACGTCCGTAGAGATAACGGACCAGCAGATTGCCGACTACTGCCACGCCGCCCGCTACGAGAACCTGGTCTACACGAACCAGCCAGCCGCCCGGGAGATGGGACTGCCGGGGATCATCGCCCCGCCGGCCATGGTGCTGGCCTTTGCCCCGCCCCAAGTGGCCGGGGTTGCCGCCGCCAGGGGTTGTACCCTGCCCGAGGGTGTGTCCCTGAACCCCGTTGGCATAACCATCCACTTCCAGGGAGTCCTGGTAACCCACGGCGACACCATAACCGCCCGGACCCGCTTGACGGGAAAGAATGAAGAGGAAGACCGCCGCTACCTGGTCTTCACCGTAACGGCCCACAACCAGGAAGAAGTGCTGGTGGCGGAGTATAAGGTGGAATATTTGTGGGAGTGAAGGCAGCGAACGAACTGGTGCTTGTCCCCCTTCTTGCTTCCCCCTGCTGTTCCTTACGTCCCCGCTGCAAACATGCAGCTACAAAACCGGAAAGCGGTAACGCTATGTAGCGCTACCGCCCTCCTTAAACCCCCGACCTGGCTGTCCTCCCGTCTGTCTGCTGCCTGGCGAAGCCGGGGTTGACATTAGCTGTCCCGAGCAGGCGGCCCTTGGGCCACCGGCGGGGCGGCTACTTGCTGAAGTACATGGTGTTGGCCCGGACGCGCGGGGCGTAGTGGGGTGTCCACTCCAGTCCCTCGGAAAGGGCGTACACCGAGACCACCTGGAACCCATGCACGAAGTGGAAGTTGTCATGGACATAATCGGCGAGGACTTCCATCCGCTGGGTGCGCAGGTCGCCGGTGGGTGTTGCGTTGGCCTCTTCCATCAAATCTTCAAAGTCCTGATAGCAGACTCCGCTGGACCGGCTAAAGCAACTGTTCCTCAGCACTGCTTGACGCGAGTAGTCCAGGGACTCGGTAGAAGTGGGGCCACCGCTGATTTGCATGGAGGTGTGGTTGGGCGGACCGGGCCCCAGGGCAGCGCACTTCTCCCGCAGGTCTGCTCCGGGGGCATTGTCGAACTCTTCTCGGGTACGCTGGTGCCCGCAATTGGACCGTCCGGCGGCAGAGTAAACGCTGGACTCCACCACGTTCAGCTCGGCGTTGATGCCCACATCGAGCCAGGAAGTCACGTAGGCTTCGCCTACTTCCACGTCCTTGGGAACGCGGTTTGAGCGCATGGTCAGGGATATCTTGTGTTCTGGGTCATAGTTGGCTGCCGCCAGCAACTCTTCTGCCCGCTCCGGGTTGTAAGGGTGCGGCGCAGAATTCCGCTCCGTGATTCCCACCGTCCCGGTTTGGGCGATATTGCCGTAGCAGTCCACCAGTCCGCCATAAATGACGTCCAGGATGCCCTGGCAATCAACTGAGACATTGAGGGCTTCCCGAACCTCCGGCTTTCGCAGCTCCGGGTCGTGCACCGTGTCTATAGAGAAACGAAACACCTCATTGTTTGTGGATGACTTCCACTTGGGCACACGGTCACGGTCATCGAAGGCGATTTCCGTCCAGTCGGCTTCGCCAGCGACCATCATTGAAGCGCGAACCTGGGGTTCGTTGCGCCATTGTTGAATTATGGTGTTTATGCTGGGAGCGCTGGAGAAGCTGGTTGCCGGGTTTGGATTGTAGTCTTTATAGGCCTCGAGCTCAATTTCTACGCCGGAGCGCCATTCTACTATCTGGTAAGGCCCCAGTCCGACGCTGTGGCGTTCGATTTCATCCTCGGTAGCCTGCTCGAACCAGCCCACATCCTGGAACTTGGTAAAGATGGTAGTGCGCGGCAGGATGGGACAGGCCTTGCCGCAGACCACGTCCAGCGTGTATTCGTCCACGGCTTCGCCGGCGATAACACCGTGGAAGCTGAAGTCGTTGGAGTTGTAGTTGCCGCTGGTCTCCTCGTCTCCGAAGAAGTCTATCCAGAAGGCCGCCTGGGTTGCATTCCAGGGCGCGCCATTGTGGAATGTCACACCCTCGCGCAGCTGGAAGCGCCAGCGGTCGGCTTCAATCTGTTCCCAGCCTTCGATGCCGGTCAGCCCCACCACCTGGAAGTTGTTGTGGTCGTCAATCCAGGTCAGGGGGTCGCTGACCATGTCGTCGCAGATGGTGTTCTGGATGTTGCCGCCGCAGTTGGGGCTGGCGGCGCCAATGGTTGTAGGTTCTTCGTTGGTCACGAATATCAGCCTGTCTCTGGCGCTTACCACCGGAGCCTGCGGGACGGCCGTGGGCTGGGGCGCTGCGGTGGGAGCGGCCGCCGGCGCTGCAGGCTGGGCCTGAGTGGAATCGGCTGGCTTGGCCATGGCCTCCGCTGGCTGGGACTCGGTGGTCTGAGCCATGGTTTCCTGGGGTGCGGGGGCCGCCGTGGCGGGAATTTCCAGGGCCGCTGGCGCCGCCACTTGTGGCTCCGCAGCCGGTTGGGCGGCGGCCGGGCTGGCCTCTTCGGGGGCGGATGCGCCGCACGCCACGACCACCACCGCCAGCAGGGCAATCAAGGAAAAAAGGAACCTTTTCAGAGGAATTCGTTGCCTGATTTTTCTGTTCGTCATACATCTCCTCCCGGGAATGGTATAGAGATGCCGTTATTTCTGTGAAAACACTCTATAGGTCCTGAATTATCACCTCCTTCACTTGATGTACTGTGAAAGTGTGTAGGGTATTTGCTACTTATAATCCAATTGATTACGAGTGTCAATCCTTCATGCGGCCGACCTGCCCCAATGCAGCCCAGCTGGGGGCTGTCCTGACGTTTTCCGCACGAATGGGCTGGCATAACCGGTGCGTTCCTGCTGACTAGTGCCCAAGGATACCCACACGTCGGGTATTCCCGCAGGGCACTTGCATTTGAAAAATCCAGCCACACTTCCGTTTCAGTTGAGGAACGCAGCCGGGTATTTCCAGGTTCGAGGTTTCCCCTGAACTGCCTTTTCGAGAAACCGCCAGTCCAGAAAAAATCAATTTTCCGCTCGTTTCCGCTCATTTCCGATGGTTACGTACTTGGAGAAGAGTCCGGTCGGGTGGAAATGGTTGCTTTTTGGCGGGACTGGGCTCCTTCATCCCAAGGGGACATGGCGCTAACTGACGGAGAAAGACTGCATTCCCCAGGGGTTCAGAATCTCACTGTTCTTTTGTCTATGGTAGGGATGGGATTTGCGGTAGGGCAAGGGACAAGTGTCAGCAGCCTACTTAGGGAATACGGAACCTGGGAATCGCGAATACCACAATGCGATTGCCCCGGATGATCCCGTCCATTGGCATTCGGGCCGTGGGCAATTAATATGGTGTCCACCTAGAAGCGCCATACCTGATTTGCCCGAGAACATATCGAATAACACAGGAGGAACAAACCCATGGACGGCGTTACCGCAATTGCCAACGTGCTCAAGCTGGAAGGCGTGGACTTCATTGGCTGCATGCCTTCCAATCCCCTGATCGAGGCCGCTGCCATTGCCGGCATCCGGCCCATCGTCTTCCGCCAGGAACGGACGGGAGTCCACATGGCCGACGGCTTTGCCCGGGTTACCAACGGCAAGCGCACCGGCATCTTCCTGATGCAGGCCGGCCCCGGGGCCGAGAATGCCTTCGGCGGCGTGGCCCAGGCCTACGCCGACTCGGTGCCCATCCTGTTGCTGCCGGCCGGCGCCGCCCGCCACCGCCAAGGCATCGACCCGGTGTTCAGCCCCACCCGCAGCTACGAAAGCATCACCAAGTGGGCCGCCCAGATCAACTACGCCGACCGGGTACCCGAACTGATGCGCCACGCCTTCACCAAGCTGCGCTCCGGAAAACCCGGCCCCGTCCTGCTGGAAATCCCCGGCGACCTGATTACCGAGGAAATCGGCGAGGAGCAGTTCGACTACAAACCGCCCCAGCAGATTCGCAGCGCCGGCGATCCCGAGGCCGTGGCCAGGGCTGCCCGGGCCCTGCTGTCCGCCCAGCGGCCCGTCATTACCGCCGGCCAGGGCGTCCTCTATGCCGAGGCGACCGACCAACTGGTGGAACTGGCGGAGTTTCTGCAGATTCCCGTGATGACCACCCTGGAGGGCAAGAGCGCCTTCCCCGAGAACCACCCTCTGTCCCTGGGCATCGGCGGCTCCAGCCAGACGGGGCAGGTCCACCGCTTCCTCACCGGCGCGGATACGGTGTTCGCCGTGGGCGCCAGCATGATCCGGAGCAACTTCACCGCGCCCCTGCCGCCGGGCAAGACCCTGATCCACGCCACCAACGCTGACGTCGACATTAACAAGGATTACAAGTCTGACTATCCGGTGGTGGGCGATGCAAAGCTGGTGCTGGCCCAGTTCCTGGATGAGTTGAAGCGGCAGACCGGTGGCCAGGCCCGCCCCGCCAACCGGGAGTTGACCGACGAGATTGCCGCGTCCCGCCGGGAATGGCTGGATCAGTGGCTGCCCCGCCTGACTTCCGACGAGGTGCCCCTGAACCCTTACCGGGTAATCTGGGAAATCATGCATACCGTGGACCTGGACAATACCATCGTCACCCATGAATCGGGCAGCCCCCGGGAGCAGGTGTCGCCCTTCTGGGAGGCCCGCGCCCCGCGCAGCTTCATCGGCTGGGGCAAGTCCACCCAGCTGGGCTACAGCCTGGGCCTGGCCATGGGCGCCAAGCTGGCCGCCCCGGAAAAGCTGGTCATCAATTTCATGGGCGATACCGCCTTCGGCATGGTGGGCCTGGACGTGGAAACAGCGGTACGGGAGAACATTCCCATCACCACCGTGGTCCTGAACAACAGCACCATGGCCATCTACGCCGACAGCCGCATACCCACTGCCGTGGCCAGATACAACATCAAGCAGACGGGCGGCAACTACACCGATATGTCCCGCGCCATGGGGGCCTGGGCCGAGCGCGTCACCGACCCCGACCAGATTGGCCCCGCCATGCGCCGCGCCCAGGAACGCAACGAGGCCGGCGAGTTCGCCCTGCTGGAGTTCATCACCAAGGAGGAAGGGGCGTATTCCAAGTACCAGTTTGTGTAGAACATTAATCCACGAATAGGCACGAATATTCACTAATGGACTCTAGGGTTGGTCAACCCATTCGTGGTCAATCGTGCCTATTCGTGGAAGAAAAGAACGAGAATGGGGTTACTGACAGTTGCCCATTGCGCCGGCGGTTCCTTCCGACCCACAATGTCCGGAAAGACAGGGTCGGGAAGGAATCTATGGTCGCCACCATTACGCCGGACGTTGAAAATAACCATCTTGGCTCAGGTTGGGATACTACCTACCAGCCCAAACTCCGCGACATGCCCCAGGGGGAGCGGCCCCGGGAGCGGTTGCGGGACTACGGGCCCCGCTACCTGAGCAACGCCGAGCTTATCGCCATCCTGCTGCGGACGGGGATTCAGGGGGAGAACGTGCTGGCCATGTCCAACCGCCTGTTGAGCCGCTTCGGCGGGCTGGACGGCCTGGGCCGCGGCACCTTTGCCGAGCTTTGCGCCGAACGGGGCCTGAGCGACGCCAAGGCATGCCAGCTTATGGCTGCCTTGGAGCTGGGCCGCCGATTCATCTCCCTGGCCCCCCAGGACCGGGCGGTAATCAACTCGCCGCAGGACGTGGCCAACCTGCTGCAGGCGGAAATGGCCTCCCTGGAGCAGGAACACCTGCGGGTGCTGCTGCTCAACACCAAGAACCAGGTACTGAACACGGTGGAGGTGTACGTGGGCAACGTCAACAGTTCCATCGTCCGGCCCTCGGAGGTGTTCCGGCCGGCGGTGCGCGACAACGCCCCCTCCATCATTGTGGCCCATAACCACCCGTCGGGTGACCCCACGCCCAGCCCGGAAGACGTAGCCATCACCCGCGACCTGGTAGTCGCCGGCAAGCTGCTGGGCATCGACCTGCTGGACCACCTGGTAATCGGCAGCGGCGGCCGCTACGTCAGCCTGAACGAACGGAAGCTGGGGTTTGAGTAGGTAAACAAGGACTGTAGGGGCAGACCTCGGATAGAGTAGCGGAATTTCTCTGAAGCAGCCTTAGTCCCGATACGGCTCGTTATATGCACAGAGGTAAGTTGAGAGTATGTCTCTTACCACAGAGTTGAATGCCAGATCGGACGGTGAATCTCTAGGAAGAGTGTTCAGGAATGAACTGCCCAATAGCAGGAGTATTGTTAGGACCTGCAACAAGATGTTGAGACAGGGTGTAATAATCAAGCCCGAAACTACAGGAGATTATCCCGCCGGCCTAGTGGGAATGGCAGTGGACTATAAAATAAGGTTTTTGCTGGATTACACTGATCCCTATGACTTGGTAGCCAGCAAAACTCCGCTCCGCTTGTCCATTCTCGCCGGTCGCGAAGCAATAAATAATTTCTCCTTGACGGGAATAGATGCGTATCCTGTGGCTGAGATTTTTGAGTCTATGAAGGATTTTCTTGAAGAAAACCAACCTTGTACAGACCCCTGTCCTTCTGAAGAACTTGATAGATATTGCTATGCACTTTCGCTACTTGAACTATTCGTAAGGCCGGGGAGCGAGTCGGCTCTAAACGCATGGCCCGAAAGAGTAAACACCTACGAAGATGTATTGAACATGACTAAGGAGGAACTTCTGTCCCTTGCTCCAGAGGAAGCCCTAAAGGACATCGAGCAAATTTCTGCCCTTTTCAGCAGGACCGCGCGGCCTGAGCTTCTTATGATGGGCATCAGGGCATTAAATCCTACCTTCTCGGGTTCATTTGCGGTAGGCGGAGCGGATGCAGACCTTATTTGTGGAAGCACCCTTATAGACATCAAGACTACTTGGAAAGGAGTCGGAAGGACTGATCTTTACCAGATAATTGGTTACGCTGTTCTCGATCTTTATGGAGAGTACAGAATTCATAACGTGGGCCTTCTGATGCCAAGGCAAGGAACCTTGCTGAAGTGGAATTTAGATGCTATCTGCGAAGAGCTTGGCGACATCACTTTTGTTGAGTTCAAAAGGAAAGCCTGGGAATACCTTTTGGAATTCAAACTCCAAGCTTTGGACGAGCAGCGCAAACAGGAAATAGGGGACGTCTTAAGTAATGTATAGAAGAATGGGGAAGAAGCACGTTTATCTTGCCCAGTTGCAAAGCAAATCCTTCGGGTGTTAGGCAACGTTTTCGGTTGGACATCGTAGGTAGCCAATTTCCCTAGTTCCTGTATATTCTGTTTCTCCACGAAGGTTGGATTAAAACTAAGGAGACCAATAATGTCCTACTTCAAGTTTGCCCAGGGTAGGGAAACCAAGGACCTGGCCCCGGGCGCCCGAACGCGCACCTTCTGGGGCGACAACATGCTCCTGTCCCTGGTGGAGATTGACGCCAACTCCCTGGTGCCCCTGCACACCCACCCCCACGAGCAGGGTGGCATCGTGGTGGAAGGGGAGATGGAAATGGGCATCGGCGGCGAGGTTCAGACACTCAAGGTGGGGGACATGTACATCATCCCAGGCGGCGTGGAACACTACGCCAAGGGCCTGGACCAGCCCTGCAAGGCCCTGGACGTGTTCAGCCCGGTACGGGAGGAGTTCAAGTACTGAGTTAGAGGGGAAGGGGTATTACCGGCGGCCCCTCCCAACTGTTCAGCCTGGGCTTGTCGAAGGACATCCTCTTAAACTGGATAGTGGTTCGACAAACTCAACATTAGCGGGTTGACTGTCGTAGTGGGTATTCGGAAAATCGGGCCCGATTAACCAGTCCGCCTTGAAGACGACCCGATCCCTACCGACCTTCCCTCATATAGTCCGCCAGCTTTTCCGCTATCATCAGGGTGGTGGCGTTGGTGTTGGCCCGGATACAGTCCGGCATTACTGAAGCGTCGGCCACTCGAAGGCCCTCAACGCCCTTCACCCGCAAGTACTGGTCAACCACCGCCATGGGGTCCGAGTCAGGCCCCATCTTGCAGGTACCTGAGACGTGGTGGGAAGTGCCCGAGTTGCGGCGTAGCCAGTCGTTCAGCAGATCGTCCGACGCCAGTTACTCGTCGGTGGGCATAATCCGTTCCAGGAGCATGTCGGCGAAGCCGGGCTGCTCGGCAACCTGGACTCCCAGCCTGATGGCCTCCCGCATGCGCCGCAGGTCTTCCTCTTCCTGGTAGTAGTTGTAGTTGAGCCTGGGCTGCACGTGGGGATCGGCGGACTGCAGGGTGAGTTCCCCCTTGCCCAGGGCCAGTTGCAGGCTGGCGCTCATGCCGATGTAATTCAGGTCGTCGTCGATCTCCACGTGGGCCGGACGGTGCTCGCTGGTCATCAGCATGGGACTTAGCTGCATATCGTTGCTCAGGCCGGAACCCTCCACGGTGTAGCGCAGGCCGACCTGAATCACCGGCGCCTGCACGTCGGGTTTCTCGCCCGCCGCCTGGTAGAGCACGGCGGCCGCGGGATGGTCCCTGAGGTTCTGGCCCACGCCCGGCAGGTCCTGGACCACCTCAATGCCGAAGCTGCCGATGTGGTCTGCCGGACCGACGCCGGAAAGGAGCAGCAGGTGGGGCGAGCCGATGGCGCCGCTGCTGACTACTATCTGTTCGCCTTCAACCGCGAATATCTCGCCGCCGCTTTCGGCCTCCACGCCCACGGCCCGCTTGCCTTCAAACAGGATGCGCCGGGCGGTTACGCCGCCGCGAACGGTCAGGTTCAGGCGGTGGCGGGCCTGCTCCAGGTAGGTCAGGGCCATGCTCATCCGCACCCCGTCAATGGTATTCCGCGCCCGGGGTGAAATTCCCGTGGACTCGGGGTGGTTCTGGTCCTCGCTGATGGGGTATCCCAGGTCAACACAGGCCCGCTCGAAGGCCAGAGCGTGGGGCATCCACTCGCTGCGGGGGGAACGGTGCACCGGCACCGGACCGGTGGTGCCGTGAAAGTCGTCGCCGCCAAAGTCCAGGTCCGTTTCCAGCTTGTTGAAGTAGGGCAGCACCTGCGTATAGCTCCACTGGTCGTTGCCCCATTCGGCCCAGCGGTCGTAGTCCTCGGGGATGCCCCGGTACATGACCTGGCCGTTTACCGCGCTGGAGCCGCCGGTGGCCTTGCCCCGGGGAATGATTAACTCCGCCTGCTCCGGAGTAACCTGGGCGGTGTAACCCCAGTTGTGCGGGCCGTAGGCGGACAGCCACACGTTGTTGCCCAGCTTGAGATCGTCGGGTAGAGTCTCAAAGTTGGTGTAGTCGGGCCCCGCTTCCAGCAGCAGCACCGAGCGTTCCGGGTCTTCCGACAGGCGGGTCGCGATGGCGCATCCGGCCGAACCTCCCCCTACCACAATGACGTCGTACTTCATGCTGTACCTCCGTACCCTGGTGAATCCGGTGGTTTCCGATGGGCATGGGCTTCGGCCCCATCATAATACAAACCCCAACCAGTCGCATCCCGTAGGAAACCGATCAGCTTTGCCACTGTTATTGCGATACTGGTTGTTAAAGAGCCCCGGCACGTTGGGTTGCCCCGAGTCCGGTGCAGGTTGCCTGGCTGCCGTACCTGCCATTTAGGGCGCCGTCCAACCCCGGATGACAGCCCCTAGCCTAAATGGTAGAGTAGGCAAAACTTCGACACCGCTAATTGCGAATCTACCTGCAGGAAGGGAGACTTACCAATGACTATTGACGCCGCCACCGGCATAGCACGAATTCTTAAGCAGGAAGGGGTGGAGTGGGTTTCCACCTTCCCCGTCTGCCGGGTCAACAACGCCCTGGGCCGCGAGGGCATTCCCATTGTAATGATGCGCGACGACCGCTACGCCGTAGCCGTGGCCGACGCCTTTTCCCGCATTACCGCCGGCCGCCAGATCGGCGTCTGCACCTTCCAGGGAGGCGTCAATGCCGCCGGTACCCAGTACGCCTACGCCGGCATGGCCCAGGCCTTCGAGGACGGCTCCCCCGTCCTGTGCATAACCGACGGTGTGCCGGCCGGTTCGACCAACAACAGCCAGTACGACGTCTTCAACGCCCTGTCCACCGTGTCCAAGTGGTACGGCTTCATCGACCGGCCCGAACGGGTCCCCGAGTTCATGCGCCGCGCCTTCACCATGCTGCGCAGCGGCCGCCCGGGCCCCGTCGTTTTGGCCGTCCCCGACCCCACCGGCACTTACGACGAGACTGCCGACCCTTACCGGCCGGTCAAGGGCTGGAAGCACGGCCCGGCGGGGGAGGACGTGGCCCACGCCATTGACCTGCTGAACGGCGCCCAGCGGACCATCATCTACGCCGGCGAGGGCGTGATCTACGCCGGGGCCGCCCAGGAACTGGTCGCCTTCGCCGAGATGGCCAACGCGCCGGTGATTACTACTCTTAAGGGCAAGGGCGCCTTCCCCGAAAACCATCCCCTGTTCGTGGGCGTGCGCGGCGGCCAGGTCAACAACTACCTGGAAAACTGCGATATGGTATTCGCCGTTGGCACCAGCCTGTCCCCCGGCCGGTTCAGCCACCGCATCCCCGACGCCGTCAACAAGACCATTGTTCACTGCGACGTGGACGACCTGCACGTCAACAAGGTCTATGCCACCGACGGGGTGGTCATCGGCGACGCCCGCTACACCCTGCAGGCCCTGGTCGACGAGCTTGCCGACCGCCCGATGAAGTCGGCCCGTTCCCGCGAGGACGTGGCCCTGGAGGTGAAGAACGAACGGGACGAGGGGATGGCCCAGTACCTGGAGGCCATGGCCTCCGGCGACAAGCCCATCAACCCCTACCGGGTCTATGCCGGGCTGATGGAAGTGCTGGACCCCTTCAACTCCTTCATCACCCACGAGTCGGGCAACACCCGCGACCAGCTAAGTACCGTATATGATACCTTGGTGCCCCGCGGCTTCCTGGGCTGGGGCAACGTCTCCACCCTGGGCTTCGGCTGGGCCGGATCGGTGGCCGCGCGGCTGGCCGACCCCAACCGTCCGGCAGTGACGGTAACCGGCGAGGCAGGCCTGGGCTACATGGTGGGCAACCTGGAGGTGGCGTTGCGGCAGAACCTGGGCGTTACCGTAGCCCACATCAGCAACGGCGGGTTCGCCGGCTACGGCCCCGGCTTCTGGGGCCCCGGCCACGACCCCTTTACCCACTCGGTGCTGGGTCCCGACGAAGTGGACATGTCCCGGGTAATCGGCGAGCTTGGCTACCACACCGAGCGGGTCTCGGAACCCTCCGAGGTGGTGCCGGCCCTGCGCCGGGCCCTGGAGGTCAACCAGTCGAATCGCCCGGCCTACATCGAGTTCCTCTGCAGCCAGTTCCCGGTTTACGGGGATTGGGTGGGAAGGTAGCCAGCGGCTCATATGATTCAGGAGATCGTGTTATATCGTAGGGGCGCACGGCTGTGCGCCCCTACCGCTTTTCTTGTCAGCAGCCCACCGCCGCGTAGCCATCCATGGCCCATCTTATAGCTATGAACCCCCGCCGGCCGTCAAATTGAGCCCAGGGGTTATAGTCCCCGTAACCCACTGCGGAACCGTTTCCTTCGCGTCCACATCGCCCACCCTGAAGGTGATGGGGCCCTCGGCTCTTTTTATCTGGAGTTTGAATTTCCCACCGTCGCCGGCGTGGGCGGCGCAATTGGCACGGGCCCATCCCTTACCACCGGCTCCACCGCAGGCAAAGCAGCGGGTTTAGGTTTCGCCTGGCGCTGCTGTAGCCCAGCGGGTTGGGCCGCCAGGAAGAGGCTATAGCGGCAGGTTAGCGCATCGCTTGCAGTCATCATTGTCTTCCCCCGAAACGACTCCCTGCATTTTCCAGGCTTCGGCCTCACTAAGGCCGCCAGTGCTGCGAAATTCTGATACAAGCGAATCCGTGAAGGTATCGAGGTCGATCCGCAAAACAAGTATGCCCCAAATTCCGGCTGATTGGCGACGCCGGTGGTTGACAAATGAACGTGGCGTGCCTATGTACAGTGTAGTAATATCACGGGAGACAAGGGCGGCAGAATCCGCTCCTGGCGCCGGAGGTTGCCATGCTGATAAAGATGGGCCTTATCGCTATTGCCGTCATAGTGGCCGGTGTGATTGTCGTGCAGAACATCGGCCAGGTAGTCCAGGACCCCAACGAACGGCCAGCCACCAAGTTGACCGAAGAGGTAACCCGCACCAATCGCACCGCCGGAAGGCTGGACAGCTCATTTGCCAGCGTCCTGCCCCCGATCCCGCCGGCCCAGAACGTCAGCATGGCGTTGCCGGGCAGCGCCCGCGGTACGGCGAATAACTCGCCGGGCGCGCCGTCGGAACCGGACACCGTGCCAGAACCCCAGGGCGGCATACCCGGCGGAGACCCCCCGGGGGCGGGCGTGGATCCGGAACCCACGCCGGACCGGTTCCCGGAATACAACACTCCCACAGACCTGGCCGCCGCCGATGCCGCCGCCTTAACCGATGAAATGGTGGAGGACCTGGAGATTCAGCAGACTGAATACACTAGGGCGGTGGAGCAGTTTTACGACGAATGGTCCGCCAGGTACAGCCTGGCCCTGGATGCCCACAAGCGGTTCCAGTGGCGGGTTGGCCGGGCAAATGTCACCGCCGCCGAGTACTTTGAGCGGCAGGCCCACCTGACCAGCCTGATGACCAACCCGGAACGCCAGGCGCTGTTCCGCGACCGCGACCGGCAGGAGCAGGAGCTTTACCGACAGTGGCAGTTACAGGCCAATAGTATTCTTAGCCAGTCCAACGCCATAATGGAGGAGCTGAGGCAGCTGAACCTGGAGATTACCAAGATACGGCTGTCGGCCAACTTCATGGCCCTGCACCAGGAGTTTCAGACCATCCCCCACGCCGTTTCCCAGCTTCACAATGACCTGGCGCTGTTCCGGGCCAGGTCGGAGCAGTTACAGCAGAGCTTCAACCCCGGCGTCGTTCACAATCAGTAGGAGCGGCAACCATGCAGCGGATGAAGACCCTTGGCTCCAGGTTGCTTGAAGCCTTCAACAGTCCACTGCCCAACCAGAGCAGGGTTGATCAGGTCAGGTCTGCCATAGCCGGTCTGGCCCTGTTATTCATCCTGCTGCCCTGGATGCCGGCGGGGCCTACGGGCTCCATGACGGGAAGCCGACTGCTGGGCTACAGCCTGTTCAACGATTCCCTGGTGGCCTGGTTCGAGGCTAACCCCCTGGGCGCCTTCCTGTTTGTGATTACGCCGGCCCTGACCATCCTGCTGTCCTTCACCGCCTTTCTGTCAATATTGCGGGGGCGCAATCCCTTCAAGACCCACCTGGTTATCGTTGTCCTGCCGATGCTGACCCTGTGGCTGGCGTCCCATCCCATGCTGGACGGCCCGCCCGGCGCCCTGTTCGGAGTGCCCATCCCCCAGATAGGCCTGCTGCACCTGGTGGTAATACACCTGGGCCTGCTGCTGTTCGGCCTTTACCTGAAGTACAAGCCGGCCGCCTGGCTCCCAAGGCCCGGGCCGTAGCCCAGCCGACAAAACCGGGGGATTTACGGCTGTCGGGCGCTTGAAGTAGACGTCGACAAATAATGACAAGAGCAATTACAGATTTTCTAGAATTTGGTTGACAGCCCAAGGGGAGAATCCTATATATCGTTAGGCAAGGCAGAGAGCAGCCAGCCAATTCGAAACCCAATGGGAGGACATTCAATGGTGGAAGAGAACGACCTTACCCGCGGGCCCAGCCTGGAAGACTCGGCGGTTTTCGCTGACAATTCGGAACCCCGCTGCGCCTGACTGCTGGTGCTGGACGTTTCGAGTTCCATGGGAGGGGATTCCATCCGGGAACTGAATGAGGGTCTGAAGGTCTTCAAGACCTGTATTGAAGACGACACGCTGGCCTCGCTGCGCACCGAAATTGGCATTATCGCCTTCAACCACGAGGCCTCGGTAATCCACGACTTCAGCACGGTGGACCGCTTTGACCCGCCCACCTTGACCACCTCTGGCGGCACCAAAATGTCCACCGCCATTGACCTGGCGCTGGACCTGGTGGCCCAACGGAAGCAGACATACAAGGACAACGCCATTACCTACTACCGTCCTTGGGTCTGGCTGATCTCTGACGGCTACCCTCAGCACGACACCCAGCAAGAGTGGGAAAACGCGAAGGCACGGGTCAAGCAGGCGGAGAACGAACGGGAGATTGCCTTCTTCACCGTTGGCGTTGAAGGGGCGAGTATGGAGGACCTGGACAGCATCGGTAACCGGCAGGCTTTGAAACTCCGGGGCTGAGCTTCGGGGAAATGTTCCAGTGGCTGTCTTCCTCCATGTCTTCGGTGTCCCAGTCTCAGCCCAACGATACTGTGTCCCTCTCCAGCCCCGTGGGTTGGACCGAGGTCTAATGGTCAATCGCAGCGGAATATGGGCATACAGCGCTTCCGTGGCCGGCGCCAGGCACCTGCGGCGGGGCGTCGAGCGGCAAGACCGGGCGTTTCACCGGGTGGAGGCCGGCTTTGCCATCTCAGTCGTGTCCGACGGCGCCGGTTCGGCCAGGAACGCGGCCCTGGGCGCTACGGTTAGCACCACTCGGGCCACCAGCGCTGCCACATGGCGCCTGCTGGATTTGGCTGCGCCCCCGATGGCCGCCGACCTGGAGGGGGTTCTCAGGGAATCGGCCTCCGGCGTCCGGCAATCGCTGGAAGAGTTGTCCCGCCAGACCGGGGAATCGCTGCGGACGTACGCCAACACCCTGCTGCTGGCCATCCAGACAGACACCTTGCTGGGGGCTGCCCAGGTGGGGGACGGCGGGATGGTCATTTCCAACGAGCAGGGCGGCTTCGAATGCCTTACCCTGCCCCAGCGGGGCGAGTATGCCAATCAGACCACCTTCATTACCTCCGGGGAAGCGCTTGAGCAGATGGAGGTGAAAGTGGTCGAGGCCCAGCCCAGGTACCTGGCCATGTTCTCCGATGGCTTGGAGAACATGGTCATTGAACAGGCCACCCAGCAACCTTTCCAGCCCTTCTTTGATAATGTCTTTCAGTGGCTGGAGGGCCAGTCGGACCCGGCAAGGGTGGAGGCCGAACTATCCGGGCTGCTCCGCTCTTCCCGGGTTACTTCCAGAAGCGAAGACGACAACACCCTGCTTTTGACCATCCGAAGGTGAACGGGAGGAGTTTATGCCAGCCTACCGCACAGGCAAACGAGCGGTTATTGAAACCCCCGACATCAAACTGGGATTCGGTGGAGAAGCCGAAGTGTATGCCGTCAGAGGCAACCCGGACCTGGTAGCCAAGATTTACACCAAGAATGGCCCTTGTGGACCGACACAGACCGAACAGTGGAAGTGGAAGGAACAGAAACTTACGGCCATGATCAAGAATGCGCCCTCCACAACGGATTCGGATGGGAAGGTGGCCCTGGCCTGGCCTGTAGATATTCTCAAATACTACGGTGGGTCCCATGACGGGCTGATGGCCGGGTTCACCATGCCCAGGATTGACATGGGCCAGTACAAAGACATTGTCAACTATTACAACCCGTCCTTAAGGACAAAACTGAATAAGAATCTGGCCCGGCAGGGGCTGAGGGTTCCCACGAATGGGGACGACCTCGAAGACTTGCTCAACGTAATTATTCGCAATACCCTGACCATACTCGGCAACATTCACCGGCTGGGTTACGTGATTGGCGACGTTAACGAGAGCAATATCCTCGTCAACTACGAGGGCAGGGTGGCCTTCGTGGACTCCGATTCATTCCAGGTGCGCGACAAAGGAAACGGGACCGTTCACCGCAGCCCCGTGGGCAAGGAGGATTTTCTCAGCCCTCGGATTATCGGCCTGACCGGTGAAACCTGCCATTTGGACCAGTGCCCATCGGGAAAGGCAAAGGGGCAGCACAATAAGGAGTTCCTGTGCTTTGACCGCGAAGCTGAAGACGACGGGTTCGCGATCGCGGTAATTCTGTTCAAGCTGCTGATGAATGGAGCCCACCCCATGGACAGCACCGGTGGCTCTCAGACATACAAGGAAAGAATTGTCAATCGCGAGTTCCCCTTCAATCACCACACCCTCAGGCCTCCCAATAGATCTGAAAACCGGTGGAAGGCACTAGCACCCAACTGGAAGAACTATTTCGGGCATACCTTCGTCACTGATCGGAGGTACTCGGCCAACGAGGTTCTGATCCTGGGCCACCACCTGGCAAGCAAGGCAGGAAATAACCTGGGCCAGCAGGCAACAGTCGGTTACAACACCAGCATTGCGCCCAACGGGAACACCGCCAGCTCAACCCCGGCTGAGCCCAAACTGCAAAACCGGACGGCCGCAGCAAGCCGGCAACCCCAAACGTATACCCCTGCAGGCCCCCGGAGCTTGCAGCCCCAAACACCGGCCCAGGGTTCCCCGACCAGGGGGTCGAGTGCCAGTCCGGCGTCGAACGCTCCGAGACTGTCTCCGTCGCCGTCACCCGCGAAAACGATCAATTGCCCGCAATGCGGGATGGATAACCATATATCGGAAATCTACTGCCAGAAGCCAGGGTGCCAGGCTACATTATCAAAGGGAACCAGGCGCTGCGCGGTTTGTGCGGGCGACATCCCTGACAAGGCCAGATTTTGCACCATCTGCGGCGAGCCCCAACCATAAACGGCGCGAGGAGGCTTCACCGGGAAGCAGAAAAATCCACGCGCGCCTACACTTACTCCTTCAGGCTTAACTGGAATCAGCGCAGTTGCCTGCAGCCGCAGGCCGCGAGCAATATCCACACCAAAGAACGGAAGCCACAATAGTCTCAGAGCAGTATTGAGGTTGACGCCTTTGACCTATGAACTGTCGTAATCCTTCCTGTGGCAAGCAAATCGCCGACTCAGCGGGCTATTGCGCCTATTGCGGTCACCCTGCCTCACCTTCCTCGCGCCCCCTCGCCCGAATGTCGCAGAAGCGCTTCTGGGGAGTGGGGGCGGCGTTGGTGATAGGGGGCTACCTCCTGTTTCTCTTTGTCTTCTCCTCGGACTCCGGGGATACGGCAAGTCGGCTGGTTGCTCCGTCCCAGGCGGCGGATCCTGCCCCGGCTGCGCCCGTTATTCCGGAACCAACTCCTGCCATGGCGGTCCCAGCTGCCCTGGGTTCCTCACTTCCCCAACCGGCTGATATTTACAGCGCCGTCAGCACGGGCGTGGTCTTGATAATCGCACCATCCGGAACTGGTTCCGGCTTCGTAGTGGACCGCAGCGGATTTGTCCTCACTAATGCCCATGTGGTGGAAAACTCCGAGCAGGTTATGGTCAGACTGAAAAATGGGGACCAGTACCTGGCCAATGTCCTGGACCGAGACTCTCAAATCGACCTGGCATACCTTGAAGTGGTCGATTCCCCGCCGCTGCCCGCGCTGGCCATTGGCAACTCTGACCAGGTCCGGCTGGGTGAAACGGCCTACGCCATTGGTTATCCGCTGGCAGATATTCTCGGCCTGGAACCGACCATAACCGGTGGGCTCCTTTCCGGCAGGGTTAACGGTTTCCTCCAGACAGACACGCCCCTGAATCCCGGCAACAGTGGCGGCCCCTTGGTGAATGCCCTGGGCTGTGTGGTAGGCATCAACACCCAGGTGCTGCGCCAGGCCGGAGGCGTCGCTATTGAAGGCGTGGGCCTGGCTATTCCAGTTAACGAGGTCCCTTACCCTCTGCCTAATCGGGGCGGGAACTGCGTGCCCGCCACCTCGGGCCAACTGGCCGAGCTGCCCACTGTAACTCCAACGCCCACGGCCACCCCGACTCCGAAACCCACTCAAACTCCCACGGCCACGCCCCCTCCTACGGCCACGCCGTGGCCCACGCCCACACCGACCCCTGAACCTACGCCCACTCCCGAGCCGACAAGCACGCCGTGGCCCACGCCGACTCCCACAGCCACTCCGCTGCCAACGCCCACACCCACCGCGACGCCAATACCCTCTCCCACACCGGTGCCATGGCTTGTCCACAACTTTTCCTCGGGCGGCATCGAGTTCTCCTTCGATATACCGGGTAACTTCTGGGGCGGCCCGCCTGGGTACAGGTTGCAGAGTGCTGATGGGGCCATCCTCATTGACTACCGCACCCAGAGCTATTCCGGCCTGCTGACCGCGGACCTGATATCCCAGAACTGGGTGGCGCACAGCATTACCGACGGCAACGCCAGGAAGGTGGTGGCAGTACGGGACGCCCCCTTCCTGCGGGGCTGGCCTACCGCCAGCAGCAGCGCGGTGCAGTACCAGTACGAAAATGATCGCTGCCTGATGGGCTGGATGACCCGAAAGGGCGCCTACGTTCACTACAGTACCAGGAACGTGGCGTTCATCCTCAGAATCGACGTGTGTGACGACAAGCGGCACGAACTGAACGAGTTCGGCCTGACCAACGAGCAGCTTCGCGACATGATCCTGATCAGCGCGAAACGGGTGAAGTAGGGATGCCACAGAGGAAAATAGTATGATGCCCAGCAGCGCAGGCAAAGCTCGCCCTTCAAGCCCAATGTCCCGCCCCAGCCGGTGGGGCCGGAGTACTATGACCAGGCCCTGGAACTGGTCAACTACTTCCGAATGCAGGGGAATGCGCCCTTTGTAGAAATGGGTCGCATTCCGTCCGCGCAGCAGCACGCCGACGACTGCCTGGCCATGGGTATTTCATCCCACTGGGACCTGGACGGCCTGAAGCCCTACATGCGGTACAGCCGGGCCGGAGGCTGCCAGCCCACCAACGCCTTCTTTTGGAACCGGACCGAGCCCTCAGGAATAACCGACCTGGAGCTGATGCTTGAGGATGGAGTAACTTGGCTGTTCGAAACCATGGGAAACCGCCGCGTTGTCCTGGATTCCATATTTCGCAAGGTCAACCTGGGCATAGCGTGGAACAAGTACAGCTTTGTGCTGGTAGTGGAACTGGAGGGGGACTACGTCGACTTTGACCGACTACCTGTCATTGCCAACAATGCCATTACCTTTG
>DAOUHR010000134.1:0-5135 GCA_034428635.1 Dehalococcoidia bacterium | reverse complement strand
CGCCGACGGCCAGGATGTCAAGCGCTTCCCGTCGGACACCCGCCTGCTGGAATTGTGCGAGCCGGTGTACGAGGAAATGGCCGGCTGGGATGAACCCACCGCCGGCGCCACCTCCATTGGGCAACTGCCCGAAAACGCCCGCGCCTACGTTCATCGCATTGAAGAACTGGTGGGCTGCCCGGTGCAGATTATTTCTACCGGCCCGAGCCGGGATGAGACCATCCTGGTGGAACCGGTAATACCCTGACAACGGCAATGGCGGGCCCGACCGCAGATTTTTCGGCGGGCCCCCACCGGCAACTCAATCCCTTTTCTTGTCCCGGGCTAAGGAGGCGTGAATGAAGGAAAGAGCCGCAGCCATGCAGCATCTTTCGAAATTTGGCATCTACCTCAACGCCGCCGAGGGCAAGGTGGTCCGCATCAACTCGCCCTATTGGTTTCCTGAAGAGCCGGACTGGGTTTTCCTGACCCCCAAGGTAAATGCCACCCTGCTCTCCATACGGGAACTGGCCCGGGAGCAGGGAGCCTCCGAAGACCCCGATGCCATCACCTGGGGTCGTATTCCCCTGCTGGATTAAGCCTCTCTTTCCTCGCACCCTACCTCGTGGGTGCTTGTCCTGTTCTCATGTATGGGGTCGCTCGTTCGACCATCTTGCCGATTGGCTCTGTGCATCCGAATCCGCCCTTCATTGCGTCCCGGTTACCCCTGCCCTACAATGGCGCTATAACCTGCGAACCTAGCCGCTTACCGGAGGCCTGCTCTCATGATTGTTGACTTGATTACCATCACCACCGGCGACGGTATGACCCTGGACGGTATATTCTGCGAACCCGTAGCCGGAGTTACTCCCAAGGGGCCAGTTGACGCAATGTTGCTGATCCACGGGTCTGGCGGCAGTTTCTATCGTGTTGCCACCAAGGCTATGGCCGAAGACCTGCGGAACCAGGGCTATGCCTGCCTGGCCATCAACACCAAGGGACACGACACCGTCTGGTCGCCCCAGGGTTCGGGACAATACTACGGCAACGCCCTGGAAATCCTGGACAACAGCCGCCACGACCTGCGGGCGGGCATCGACTACCTGTGGGAGAAGGGCTACCGCAGCATCGGCCTGCTGGGCCACAGCATGGGCGCGGTCAAGGTGGGTTACTACGCCGCCACCGAGGACGACGACCGCATTGCTACGGTAATTCCCATATCTCCCGTGCGCCTCTCCTATTCCTACTATATGGAGTCGGAGAACGCCGACGAGTTCAGGAGCATCATCGAACGCGCCGACCAAATGGAGGCCGAGGACCGGGCCCAGGAACTGATGGAGGTACGGTTTCCCATCCCCCAGATGTTCAGCGCCGCGTCCTACCTGGACAAGCATGGCCCCGCCGAGCGCTACAACCTGGTGTCCCTGGCCCCGAGGGTCACGGTTCCCATGCTGGTAATGGGTGGCGAACTGGAAACTCACACCCGCCTGCGCGACTGTCCCCGGGATATGATCACCGCGGCGGTTAAAAGCCCCCGGGCCGAGTACGAAATAATCCCCGGTGGCAATCACTCCCTGCTTAACAGTATGGACAAGGCTTCAGCCAGGGTGCTGGAGTGGCTGGCGTCCCTGGCCCCGGTATCTGCGGGGGTATAGAGGCTGAGGGGCTTGGCTTGATCCATCAGTGAGCATTCCTGCTCACTGATGGATTGCCATTCGGTTCCATCATCCTTGATAGAAAATACAAACAAGTCAGGTATCACAATCATGGTGATTCCCAGCTATTCGTGATAGAGAATCCTTCGTATCCAGGAATGGAGACCGGCCGAAAATATGAGCGAAGCGCCTGCAATGCAACCAGTAACCTTCACTCCCGTGGGGTGGGTGGAGAGCGAGTTTGCCGGCTACGCGCCGTCGGATGAGATGCGGAAGCGGCCGTCGCGAATCGTGCTGCGACCCGAGATGGCGCCGGGGCTGATGGGACTGGGAGAAGTGGAGCATATCCTGGTTCTGTTCAACCTCCACCGGGCCACCCAGTACGAACTGCAGCTTCACCCGGGACATAATCCTGAGAACCCAATCCGCGGCGTATTCGCGACCCGCAGCCAGTACCGTCCCAACGCTATCGCGGCAACCGTAGCGGAAATAGTGTCGGTAGAGGATAATGTTATTAACGTGACGGGCCTGGATGCACAGGATGGGTCCCCCGTCTTAGACATCAAGCCCTACAATGCAGGATTCGATGGGGCAGGGTAGAGCGGCTGGGGCGGGGTGCTGGTGGCACGGCATTTTCGCCGCGGAAGAAAGGAGCAGTCTGCTAAGCTTGACCACCATAACCCGGCAAATTCCCATTCTCAATAGTATGGACTTTGGCCTACGGCAAGTATTATCATCCTTGAAAGTGAAGAAGTAAGGATATGAAAAATGGGGTAGATGTAAAGGAGGCCAACGACCTCCTTGACAAGGTTTCCCGTTACCTTCCCGAGGATGCGGTGGCCCAGATTGAGCGGGCCTACCTGTACGCAGAAGAATGCCACGACGGGCAGTTGCGCAAGTCCGGTGAACCCTACATCGTTCACCCGTTGCAGGCTGCCTCTTTTCTTGCCGACCTGAACCTGGACTGCCACACAATCTGCGCCGCCCTCCTTCACGACGTTATTGAGGACTGCGGCGTTACCTACGACGACATCAGCAAGACCTTCGACCCCGAAGTCGCCAAGATGGTAGACGGAGTCACCAAGCTGACCCGCATGGACTACCGCCTTCCCGGCTCAGATGCGGCATCGTTTTACTCCTCGGATGACCCCGATCGCCTCTACGCCGATAGCCTCCGCACGATGCTGGTGGCCATGGCCGAAGACATCCGCGTGGTGTTGATCAAACTGGCCGACCGCCTGCACAACATGAAGACCCTTGACGCCCTGCCCGCAGCCAAGCGAAAGGCCATCGCCCAGGAAACCCTTGACATCTACTCCCCGCTGGCCCACCGCCTGGGCATCTGGGAGATCAAGTGGCAACTGGACGACCTGGCATTCCGGCATCTGAACGAGGACCGGTACCGGGAAATCTCTCGCATGCTGGCTGCCCGCCGGGCCGAACGGGAAGAGTACGTTGAGCAGGTGTGCCAGGGACTTCGAGAAGTGCTGGCCGCCGCCGACCTGGAGGCCGAAGTGTACGGCCGGCCCAAGGGCATCTACAGCATCCACAACAAGATGCAGAAGTATGCCGCCCAGGGCAACGAACTGCGCGACATCCTGGACCTGTACGCCCTGAGGGTGATTGTAGAATCAGAGAGCGATTGCTACCGGGCCCTGGGCCTGGTCCACCAGGTTTGGAGCCCCATTCCAGGGCAGTTCGACGACTACGTCGCCACCCCCAAGGAAAACTTGTACCAGGCCCTTCACACCACCGTGACCTGCCAGGGAGGGCAACCCCTGGAGGTGCAGATCAAGACCACGGAAATGCACCAGGTGGCCGAGTACGGTGTGGCTGCCCACTGGCGTTACAAGGAAGGCCGGGCGAGGGACCAGAAGTTCGAGGAAAAGATGACCTGGCTGCGCCAGTTGCTGGAATGGCAGCGGGAGGCGGCGGAAACCGAGGACTTCATAGAGTCGGTGAAGCAGGATATTTTCCGCGACCAGGTGTTTGTCTACACTCCCAAGGGAGACATCGTGGAACTGGCAGCGGGTTCCACTCCGGTGGACTTTGCATACAAGATTCACACGGAACTGGGCCACCACTGCATGGGGGGCAAGGTCAACGGCCGCCTGATCAGCCTGGAAACCCCCCTGCAGAACGGCGACACCGTAGAGATAATGACCACCAAGTCCAACCGCGGTCCCAGCCCCGACTGGCTAAATCCCAACCTGGGCTACGTCAAGTCAGCCAGCGCCCGCCAGAAAGTGCGCCAGTGGTTTAACCACCAGGCTCGGGGCAGCAACATAGAGCGGGGGCGGGACAAGCTCCGCAAGGAGCTGCGCCGCCTTAACCTGGACCTGGAAGACAAGGATGTCCTGAACCTGGTCCGGTTCGAGACCATGGACGACTTCCTGGTCAACCTGGGTTCGGGCGGTTTCACCGAGGGGCAACTGGCTTACCGGCTTTCCCAGGCGGTGCGCACGGAACCGGTACTTCCCCGGCCCAAGTTTGACTTGCCCCTGTCCAGCCCCAGTTCCGGCATAACGGTACTGGGCGTGGGCGACCTGCTGACCCGCATGGCACACTGCTGCAACCCCATCCCCGGCGACGAAATTTCGGGCTTCATCACCCGGGCCAGGGGTGTAACGGTGCACAAGATGGACTGCAAGAGCCTGCTCAACGAGGACGAACCCGAGCGTATTGTGCCGGTTTCATGGGGCGAGGCCAAGGAATTGTACCCAGTGCGCGTTTGCATTGACGCTTACGACCGGGTGGGCCTGCTTCGGGATGTTACCGTTCGCGTGTCCGAGGAACGGGTCAACATCGCCTCGGTCGTAACCCAGGAACTGACGGACGGCACGGTGGTGATGGAGTTGACCCTGCACACCACCGGCCTGGAGCAACTGGGCAAGCTTTTCGCTAAACTGGAAGGGGTGAAAGGGGTAACCTCGGTAACCCGGTCCCACAGCACCGTTCCGGCAAAGGCATAGCTTCATTCAGCGGCTGATAAGAGGTGGCGTGGACAGGCGGTCACGCCACCTTCTATTTGTTCCCTAGCTGCTCAGTCACGGCCGGTTGCAGACTCCGCCGCGGTGCGGATAATTGCTTCCGCCTCGTCGCAAATCTCTCTAACCACGTCCCCCGCCGGGCGGATGGCCTTCACGTTTCCCGCTCCCTGGCCCATGTACACCGACGACATTTCCGGGTCCTGCCGGGCGCGGGCGGCGGCCACGTCAGTTGCCAGTTCCTCACGTTGCGCCAGCACTTCCGCGTCCCGTCCGTCCCACTCCCGCACCAGGCGGTTACGGTATACGCGTCCCGCTATCTCAACGGGCCAAGGGCTATCGCCCAGCAGGTCATACAGGCGGGTGAAGGTAGTATCCTGGCCGTCAGACAAAACTATGCGTTCCTTGAATGGCTCGGGCACCTCTACTGCCTCGGGCGTGGCCAGGAAGGCAGTACCCAGTGACGCCCCCGGGCCCCCAGCCGCCAGTACCGCCGCCAGGGCCCGCCCGCCGG
>DAOUHR010000133.1:0-25212 GCA_034428635.1 Dehalococcoidia bacterium | reverse complement strand
GAACTCAATGCGGATGGTGAACTCCTGGCCGTCGCCCCCGTGGTTGGAGGGCCCGGTGTCCGCCAGGAAGCGGGCGGTCAGCGGCGCATCACCGTCCTGGGCGTAAGCCGGGTAGGCGAGGAATGCCAGCAATCCCCCGGCCAGTCCCAGGACCAGCAGGGAGACGGTCAGCCAAGGCAGCGGGGTCGTTCTGACGGAACCCATCACAGTGTGCCTCCAGGCGTCCCGGAGCGGGGAAAGTGGGGGGGATGTTAGGCACAAGGCCAGGGCGTACATCAGGGACGCGCTCCGGGCCGAGAGGTTGGCTATGGCTGAACGGTTGGTCATTTTGTCGGAACTCTCTCCGGGACCGGCCCGGCGCGCCGTGCTTCAGCTTCTGGTGGTCGCCGGTCGAATTCCAAATGAGTACCTGCCCCTTTAGCGGGCCGGTTGCTGGGCTGATCGTACCCCAGTGATATAAGACTACCGTGAGAATAATGACCAATTCTTATGAGTGCAGTGTAATATCCTGCCGGAACAGGTATGAGTCGTTGGGCAGAGCCGAATCCGGCTACGGCTGGAGCCCGGCCTTCGATGGTGAATTCAGGGCTTTCGCTGCCCGATTAAGGCTTCACTGTTCGAGGGGGAACCCATCACAAACCAGGTCCCGGAGTCGGTCGGCGCGGGACGCTGGGAGGACGGGGATCAGGGAACGGCGGACCCAGGCGTCGACGGGGCGCCAAGCCGCGCCTGTACCTTTACTGGCCTCCCCGTAGACCACCGCATGGCGAAGGGGCAGGGACTGGAGGAAGTAACAGCAGGAGCGAAAATTCCAACGCGATGCTCCTCCGGTCTGGTAACGCCCCGGTGCGGGAACTGGGGAATGCAGTCTGCCGCTGCCATTCGGGGGCCTTCCAGATAGCGGGGCAACGGGCAAGTGAACGGATGCCGTGAAGTCAGGTCGCCGTCGAATCAGCTCCGGCAGTGCAGCGCCGCCGGCACCCCGTTCCGGCTCCGCACTGTTACCGGACCGGTAACCGGCCCGGCAAAGGCCCGCTCTTGGGTGGCGGTCAGCATGGGCAGCACACCGGCGGCGTTCCTGAAGTTGCGCCGCCCCCGCGCCGTCTCGCAGACCATCAGCAGGGGCAGGGCGCGGCCCGCCGCCGCCATCCGGCGGTAGGGACCCAGCTTGTGGTCCACCTCCCGTGGCGCCACCGCCGTCCGCTCGAACTCGATGCGGTGGGTACCGGCGCCCAATGTCCCCTCGCTGACCTGCACCAGCAGGTCGGGCCGCACCTGGGTCAGGCCGGGGACGTTGACCTCGCCCCGCCAGCCGGCTACGGCCTCAACGCCCTCTCTAGCAAAGCGCACCACCAGCCGGTTCACTCCGTCGTTGTGGCGCTCCTCGCGCTCCCGGTACCAGCGGTCCAGGTATACCCCGTGGCGACTGCGGATCACCGAGGGCAGCACCCGGCTCATGTTGGCCGCACGTCGTGCACCGCCACCAGGCCGGTGTCCACGAACCGCTTCAGGTGGCGGCTGACCTCGCCCGAGGAGCCGCCCACCACCTCCCGGAGCCAGGAGGGGCGCATGGCTGGGAACTGGCAGATGGTCAGGAACAGCCGGTGGGCCGTCCTGCCGTCGATGGCCTCCATGTCCGGGTTCTGGCGCAGCCACAGCTCAGCCGACTCGGGCCTGCCCACGGAGGGGTGTTCCGAGGGGTCGGACACCAGGTCGCGGGAGGGACGCAGCTCCACGGCGGGGGTGCACCGGCCGTCGGGGGTGCAGAACAGGGTGGGCGTGTTGTCGCGGAGGGTGCTCCGGGCCAGCTCCCTGGCCCAGGCGTCCACGGCCACCACCACCTGGGCCGAGAGTTGCACCTCCTGGTCCGGGTCCTCGTAGAAGACCCGGTTGCCGATGCGCAGGTAGCGGTCCTCCTCGTTGGAGTAGGAGTCCACGCCCCAGAAGCGGTGCTGCTCCTTGCGCCTCAGCACCCTTTCGGTGGCGTGGAGTCCGGCGTAGGTCAAGGGAGTCCAGACGTCGGGGCCGTAGCGGGCCACGGCGTGGTAGAAACCGCCATGCCTGAGCAGCCGGAAGTCGGTCATAAGGCCCTCCCTGGTGGCCGCCGTGTCGTTGACAGGCCGGTTGACCCTGCCGCTGCGGACCAGGTCGGGGGCCAGCTTGTAGACCGGCTCCAGCATGGCCAGCCGCCTGAGGGAAGTCTCGATGCCCCGCGACGTGGCGGTCCAGGGCGGATGCTCGTGGCTGGGGCCGTCCGCGCTTGCATCATCCGGTTCGCCGGTGGCGAAGGGGGAGTTGCCCTGATCCTCTAGGTGGACGGGATGGTCATGGTCCAGGGCGAAGCGCTCCTGGTATTCCTCGGGCAGTTCCCCCTCGGGGTGGAAGGCGGCCAGCCCTGCGGCCCTGGCCTCCTCCCTGGGCGCGGGATGCTGGTGGTCGGTGACGTAGAGCAGGTCCGCTGCTTTGCGGGTCAGGAACCAGCGGTGCTGCCTGCGCTCGGTCATGCCCCGCACGACTGATGTTACCCAGCCGCCCCGGCGCAGGGTTCTCAGTATCCTTGTTACTTTCTCCTCCTCCCGGCCCAGCACCGGGGCCAGGTTGGCCACGCTGGCCAGGGGCATCCTGGCGGCTATTTTGAGCAGCCGTCGCTGTTCGTCGTTCAGTGGTTGCCGGGGCGCCATTGCCATCCCTCCTTCGTCCAGTACCCTCCCAACACGCTGGAGCCGGTCCATCCCACCTGCGTTCAACCCTATCGGGTCGCTCAATAGCTGCTCCGGCAGGTAAAACCGCCACTGGCGTCTGCATTTGAGAGAGCTTCATTCACAACCCTGATAGTTGATATACGACTGGAAAGTGATGGTGGATTACTATTATCGTCATGCGATGGTTAAAAATGGTTGCTGTGGACTTGAGGACTGCGGTGTGGGTTCGGTGACGGTGGTGTGGGAACGGCGGGAGCGTCCCGAAGGGGCAGAGACCGGGAGAGATTCCCGCCTGGCGGGGGAATATAATGAGAATCGGATGACCAATGTGTGGGGCGCGTCGCGCATCTCCGGTAATGCATATGATGTTCAGTGCACCTGCAATGGTTACCAACCCCGGAACAAGCGGGTTAACAGCGGGGCATCGCCAGTCAGGGTCGGACTCTGCAATTTTCACCATTGCGGGTTGTCATCAAGTGGTCAGAGTTCTTGACGTATTTCTGTGTTTATTCTAACGTTACCTAGTGGAGATTGATATGGGGAGTTGGCGATAATGGAACCCAAGAAGAAACGGCTCACCCTCGACTTGGACCCCATGACCCAGCGGCGCCTGAAAGCCATTGCAGCTATGAAGGGAATAAGTATGCGTCAATATTGCCTAACTGCCATAAATCGGGAGTTAACCAAGGACGGTGAGCCGGGCGTGCCCGAACTCCCCTTCGGACACGAAGCCCTGGACCGGCTGGATGCTCTCCGTAGCGAGATATTCCGAGATCAAACTCTGCCCGGCGATTCAGTAGAGTTCATTCGAGAGGCCCGGGAGTCCAGGAGCGCTCCATGAATGGCTTCGTCGTCGTGGATGCGAGCTTGGCTTTCAAGTGGCTGGTCAGTGAGGAAAATTCCGACCGGGCCCAAGCTATCTCTAGAAGATGGGCCAATGATGGCATCCAAGCCGCTGCGCCCTACTTGATGCCAGTGGAGGTAGCGAACGCCCTTCATCGCCGGGTCACCCGTGGGGAGTTGACGGTTTCTGATGCGGTGCGACTCCTGGAGCACCTGTTGGCCTCGGGAATCGAGTTGCGCGATGAGCAAGACCTTCACGTAAGAGCACTCCGACTTGCGAGTCAACTCCAGCAAGGGGCGGTCTATGATGCGCACTATCTCGCATTGGCGGAAATACTGGGCTGCGAATACTGGACCGCCGATGAGAGGTTTTACCGCGCAGCGTCGTCCCCGGCCCAAGACGTGCACTGGATTGGAGAGTTCTCCGTACCCGAATAGCGAGCAAACGTAATGCCGAGAATCTTCGACAATCTCAACCAGGACTCCAAGCTCCTGCCTGCCCTACAAGACACCTTCGCCTTGTCTTCACGCGCGGACTTTTGCGTCGGCTATTTCAACCTGCGCGGATGGGGAGGGTTGGCCTCGTGCGTGGATAATTGGGGGCCGGATGATGGTCCATGCCGCGTTCTCATCGGAATGCATCGTCCTCCCCACGAGGAACTCAGGGATGCCCTCAGTCTGGCAGACCGGTCTCCGGGCATGGACAACCGCACCGCCCATCGGCTGCGCCTCCAGTTGGCGGAGCAGTTACGCCAACAACTGACTATCGGGGCGCCGAACAATGTTGATGAACAAACCCTGCGTCGGTTGGCAGCGCAGCTGCGGGCAGGAAAAGTCGCGGTCAAACTGTTCCTCCGCCATGCACTCCACGCCAAGCTCTATCTCCTCTACCGCGATGATCCTATCAACCCCATAGTGGGCTACTTGGGCAGCAGCAACCTGACCTTCGCTGGTCTGGTGGGGCAAGGCGAGCTGAACGTCGACGTGCTGGACCACGATGCCGCCCTCAAGCTCAAACAGTGGTTCGAGGACCGTTGGAAGGACCGTTACTGCGTTGACATCACCGAAGAGTTGATTCAGATCATCGAAGAGAGCTGGGCGAGAGAAGCATTGGTCCCTCCCTACCACGTCTACCTGAAGATGGCTTACCACCTCTCCCACGAAGCCCGTGCCGGCTTGGCCGAGTACAGAATTCCGAGGGTTTTCGGCAACCGCCTGTTCGATTTCCAGGCGGCGGCGGTCAAGATTGCGGCCCACCATCTGAACAAGCGAAACGGGGTGCTCATCGGCGACGTGGTGGGTCTGGGCAAGACCCTGATGGCGACCGCTGTGGCCCGAATCTTCGAGGATGACTTCGGGCTTGAAACGCTGATCGTCTGTCCAAAGAACCTGGTTTCCATGTGGGAGGACTACGCCCACGAGTACGGGTTGCGGGGCAGGGTTATCTCCATCAGCCAGGTAATCGGGCAGTTGCCTACTCTTCGGCGTTATCGCTTGGTCGTCATCGACGAGAGCCACAACCTACGTAATCGAGATGGAAAGCGCTATCGCGCCATCCAGGAGTACGTCCGCGAAAACGAGAGCAAGTGCATCCTCCTTTCGGCCACGCCTTACAACAAGACTTACTTGGACCTGTCCAGCCAACTGCGTGTCTTCGTGGAGGATGACCAGGACCTGGGCATACGCCCGGAAAGACTGCTGCGTGAACTGGGCGAGGTGGAGTTCAGCAGGCGTCACCAAGCGTCACCGCGCACCATGTCGGCATTCGACCTTAGCGAGTACCCCGACGACTGGCGCGATCTGATGCGTCTATACCTTGTGCGAAGGACCCGCAGCTTCATCCAGGACAACTACGCAGAAACGGATCCGGACACTGGCCGGAAATTTCTCACCTACGAGGACGGCGACAGGTCTTACTTCCCCACCCGCGTCCCAAGAACGGTTAAGTTCACTATTGACGAGGCCGATCCCAACGACCAGTACGCCCGTCTCTATTCTCCGGCAGTTGTGGAAACTATCAACAACCTCGAGTTGCCCAGGTACGGCCTCGGCAATTATCTTCTCGACTCATCGCCGGTTCCCCCTTCTCAGGTGGAGGACAGGCAGATTCAGAATCTGTCGCGCGCGGGCAAGCGGTTGATGGGCTTCTGCCGTACCAACCTGTTCAAACGCCTGGAGAGCAGCGGCGAGGCTTTCCTGCTTTCGGTAGAACGACATCTGCTACGAAACTATGTGTTCCTTCACGCCATCCACAACGGCCTTCCCCTTCCTATAGGTACGCAGGACGCCGAGATGCTCGATTCCCGGTTCACCGATGAAGACGAGCAGCAGGCCGCGATGGATTTCCCGGATTCTGAGGAAGAGGACGAACTGGACGAAGAGGTAGAGGAAGCTGAAATAGCTGGAGGCAGTGTCTGGACAATTGATCATTGCGAAAGCCGCGCCGCGGCAATATATGCAGACTACCAGCGCCTATACCATAAGAGATTCCGGTGGCTGCGTTCCGACCTTTTCAGAAAGTCTCTGGAATCCGACCTACAGGCAGACGCTAATGCCCTGCTGGGCCTGCTTCAAACTCATGGTACTTGGCGTCCGGAACACGACGCCAAGCTGGCCGCGCTCCACTCGCTGCTAACAGACACCCATTCCGATAGAAAGGTATTGGTCTTTTCCCAGTTCGCGGACACCGTGCGGTATCTTGAAGAGCAACTCAAAGGAAAGGACGTGAAGGGTATGGCCGGTGTTACCGGCAACTCGGAGGAACCGACTGCCTATGCCCGGCGATTCAGCCCTGTCAGCAACCAGGTGCGGGAAACCGTTTCACCGGAGCGCGAGTTGCGGGTTTTGGTGGCAACCGACGTGCTGAGCGAAGGCCAGAACCTTCAAGACTGCGCCATCGTGGTGAATTACGACCTGCCCTGGGCGATCATTCGACTCATCCAGCGGGCTGGCCGCGTAGACCGGATCGGCCAGACAGCGGAGCAGATACTCTGCCATTCCTTCCTGCCTGCTGAAGGGGTCGAGCGTATCATCGACCTTCGGGGCCGGGTCCGGCGCCGGCTAGAGGAGAACGCTGAAGTGGTGGGTGCCGATGAGACCTTCTTCGAGGATGAAGCCGACGAGCAAACCATATTGAACCTGTATCACGAAAGGGCCGGTATTCTGGATGGCGAGCCAGATGGAGAGGTGGACCTGGCGTCCCACGCCTACCAAATCTGGAAGAACGCCATCAGCGCCGACCCCAGGCTGGAACGAGCAGTAACCAACCTACCGGACGTCGTCTTCTCATCTCGTCATCACACCCCCATCGCCCAGCGGCCCGAAGGTGTCTTGGTCTTCGTCCGTACTCCGGATGGGAATGACGCCCTGGCCTACGTCGACCGGGACGGGAAGAGCATCACTGAGTCCCAGTTGGAAATCCTGTCTGCCGCAGAGTGCAGGCCGGACGCCCCGGCTCAACCCCACCATGAAGTCCATCACAGCCTCGTTGAGCAGGGTGTAAAACATATAGCCAGAGAAGAACAGCGAGTAGGTGGCCAACTTGGACGCCCTTCCGGGGCGCGCTTCCGCACCTACACCCGGCTCAAGTCCTACGCTGACTCTATCAAGGGACAACTCTTTGACAGTCCAGCGCTACACCAAGCCCTGGACGACATTTATCGCTACCCGCTGCGGCAAACTGCTGTCGATACGCTCAACCGGCAACTTCGAAGCGGTGTGGACGACACCGTTCTGGCCGAATTGGTAATCGCCCTGCGCGACGAGGATCGGCTTTGCCTGACGGCGGACCATGAAAGCGAGTCGCAAGAACCCCAGATCATTTGCTCCTTGGGACTGTTCGAGAATGACGATACCATTTCTGACCGGGTTGAGTGGGACTCGGAACGCCGCTCTCTCGGGATAGTAACGGTCTCGGCAGGGCGTGAAGCGTCTTGGAGCAGGGACGAAATCTACAATGACGATGGCCGATGATTCTCTTTTTGTCGATACGAACGTGCTGCTGACCGCGACAGACGAATCGCGCCCGTTGCACTCGGAGGCACTGAACCTCCTGTCTGGCATTACCAATCGGGACAAGCGCTTGGCCGCCAGTGGTCAAGTGGTTCGAGAATACTTGGTGGTTGCCACCCGTCCCATCGAAAACAATGGCCTCGGCTTAAGCGTTGCAGACGCGGAAGCAAACGTGGCCGGGTTTCTGCGGAACCTTAACCTATACGACGAAACTGTGGAAGTGTCCAGGCGGTTGCGCCAACTGGCTATGACCCACAATCTGCGCGGCAAGCGCATCCACGACGCCAACATAGTCGCTACTATGGCGGTGCATGGTATCCACATCCTGCTTACGCAGAATGGAGCCGACTTTGCGCCATTCAACGATATAGCAATCGTGGCTATCCCAGACGTTGCCATTGATGGGTGAGAGGAAGGGTGACTGATGCAAGTACAGGTTGACGACCTACGCCCCTACCTACAGGCATTCGATTTCCAGAGCCTGCTAGTGGAAGGCTTGGGTTGGGACTACTACCGAGCCGAGCCAGTCCGAATCCACGTTGACGGGCACGACTATACCTTGGAGCCTACTGCCCAGAAATCCGGATTCGTCGTTTACGTATGCGGTCCCGGCGCTGATGGTTCCGTACCGCCCTACCCGCTACGTCGGAAGATTGAGAGTCAGGTCGCCAAGCTGGCCTATGAGCATCTGATCATCTTCATTGATGCCGGCAAGAATCTGCAAATCTGGCAGTGGGTCAGGCGGGAGAGCGGCAAGCCCAACGCCTGCCGCGAGCAGACTTTCCATGCCGGACAGACCGGGGAAGCCTTGCTCCAGCGCCTTCAGCCGCTGTTCGTCTCTCTGGATGAAGAGCCTTCGCTGAACATTGCCCTGGTCGCCTCCCGTGTCCGCGCTGCCCTGGACGTAGAGAAGGTCACCAAGCAATTCTACGACCGCTTCCGGGCCGAGCTGACCGCCTTCCAGGGATTCATTGACGGCATTACCGCCCAGGGGGACCGGGAATGGTACGCCTCGTTGATGCTCAACCGCATGATGTTCGTTTACTTCGTCCAGAAGCAGGGGTTTCTGGACGGCGACGTTGACTATCTCCGCAACCGTCTTCTCTTGGTGCAGAGCAGGCGCGGTTCCGGCCGGTTCCAGGACTTCTACCGCCAATTCCTGCTGCGGCTGTTCCACGAAGGTCTGGGACAGCCCGAGTCAGAAAGGGACCCCGAATTGGCCGATTTGCTGGGCCGGATACCATTCCTTAACGGAGGTCTGTTCGACGTTCACGACCTGGAGCGGGACAACCCGGACATCAGCATTCCCGACGAGGCTTTCGAGCGAGTCTTCAGCTTCTTCGATGGCTACCGCTGGCATCTGGACGAGAGACCCCGCCGGGAAGATAACGAAATCAACCCCGACGTGCTGGGCTACATCTTCGAGAAGTACGTCAACCAGAAGCAGATGGGCGCCTACTACACCAAGGAGGACATTACGGGCTACATCACCCGTAACACCGTGATTCCCTTCCTGTTCGACGCCGCCAAGAAAGAATGCCCGGTGGCCTTCAATGCCGGTGGCGGCGTCTGGCGTCTGCTGCAGGACGACCCCGGCCGCTACATCTACCCGGCTGTGGGGCATGGAATGGCTTGGCGCTACTCTCCCGACGCCGATCCGGTGCGATTGGAAGTGGCGCTGGAACTACCGGAGGACATTGCCAACGGCTTGGACGACGTTTCCCAGCGATCCGGCTGGAACCGGCCCGCCCCAGGTGATTACGCCCTACCCACCGAGACTTGGCGCGAGGTAGTGGCGCGGCGCCGACGCTGCCGGGAAGTCAGGGACAAGCTGGCGGCGGGCGAGGTTCAGGAGATAAACGATCTCATCACCCTGAACTTGGACATCGAAAGGTTCGCCAGGGATGTCATATCCCAGAGCGAGGGGCCGGAATTGCTGCGGGCCTTCTGGCACGCCCTGCGCGACGTGTCGGTGCTGGACCCTACCTGCGGTTCCGGCGCGTTCCTCTTCGCCGCGCTCAACATCCTGGAACCCCTGTACACTGCCTGCCTGGAGGGCATGAGGGGATTCCTCGACGACCTGGAAAGGACTCAGCGTCCACGTCACCAGCAAACGATGAGCGACTTCCGGGACATCTTGAAGCAGGCGGACCGGCACCCGAGCCAACGGTACTTCATCCTCAAGTCCATCGTCCTGAATAACCTCTACGGCGTAGACATCATGGAAGAGGCGGTGGAAATCTGCAAGCTCCGCCTCTTCCTCAAGCTGGTGGCCCAGCTGGAAAGCTATGACCAGATTGAGCCGCTGCCCGACATCGACTTCAATATCAAAGCCGGAAATACCCTGGTGGGGTTCACGTCATTGGAGGCGGTGCGCCGGGCCATGACCATTACCCCGGACGGCCAGTTGCGGGCGTTGGACGCTGAGCAGCAGAAAACCCTGGAGCGCATTGATGAGGACGCGGAAACCGCCAGCGCGGTCTTCGAGCAGTTCCGTTGGCAGCAGACCCTCTATGGCGGCGAAGTGACGGCAGCGGACAAGGCCGCTTTGCGCACTCGGCTGGACGGGTTGCGCGATGAATTAGACCGCTACCTGGCTACCGAGTACGGCGTAGACACCAAGAAAGCCGCTGCTTACGACGCTTGGCGCGCCAGCCACCAGCCCTTTCATTGGTTCGTCGAGTTCTACGGGATCATGAGCAAGGGCGGGTTTGACGTGGTGATCGGGAACCCGCCGTATGTGGCCACCAAGAGTATAAAGTACGCACTTGGCCGCAACGTAGAACACCGTTACTCCGACATTTATGCACACGTCCTCGAGAGATCGATGCAGGTGACCTCGAAAATAGGGCGATGTGGGATGATTCTCCCGCTATCGATTACCTTTAGCCGCGACTTTGTGGAACTGCGTAAGAATGTTCGAACATGGGGGACGTCTTGGCTGTCATCATTTGATAACATTCCTGCTGCCCTCTTTGCGGGGGTCAGTCAACGCTGTACGATTTTACTGTCAGCTCCTTCAGGCCACCATTCTTTCACTACTCGCCTCAATAGGTGGCGCGCACAATACCGGCCCAGCCTCCTGGCAAACATTTCTTATACGGTGGTTCCGTCCGATTACGAAGTGGGGTCTTTCGGCTTTCCGAGGCTTTCCGGGAAGGAGGGCGAGCGCCTATTGCAGCTGCATTCTCGGCTCGCTAGCAAGGCTTCAACTGGCCTAATAGCCCCTAGCGATTCTCAGGGAGTCCTTGGCTTTTCTCCAACAGCCAGAAACTTCATATCGACCTACCTAGAACCCCCACCAACACTGGACTTAGACGGTAGAATAATCCAAGATGCTGCATCGGGATCATCGCTAACATTTGCCTCGGTCGAACTGGCTCGTGCGGCACTGGCGGTCACCTCCGGAACAACTTGCTTCTGGTACTGGCTCACTAGAGGAGACGGTTTTCACGTAACGAATTCGCTTCTATCCGAATATCTTGCTCCCCTATCGGTGTTGCCGGGCGAGTGCCAGCACAAACTGGAACTGATTGGCGAGATTCTCCATGAGTCGAGGAATGCCGCTCTAGTCTTCAAGAAGAACGCAGGGAAGTACGTCGGGAACTTCAACTACACAGGCCTAGACAGGTTGACAGTGCGAGCTGACTTGGTTTTTTTGGCAGGCTTAGGAGCCAATCGGAGCGATGCGGACAATTTGCTGGCATTCTCTTCATTGGTCCGGGCTATCAATGATGGGGCAGGAGAAAAGAACATTCCTCAACGAATCAAGGCGATGTTCCCTACTGCCAACCAGATGAAAACCTCTGGCGAGGAGAGACTAAAGGAGGTAGATCGATGGCTATCTCGTGTTTTCGGCCTCCCAGTAGAACGATTGCTTGAGCAATACCACCTATCCGAAGGGGTAACCGACAATGCCACTTCTTAGCCCGGGAGAACTACTCCAAGCAGTCATCGACGCATTTAGGCATCGCACCGAGGCAGTTCTCTTTGTTCAAGGCCATAACCCATTCTCAGTATCAGTCGATGGACGTGAAGTGATACTGTTTGTTGCAAATGTCAGTCACGCTCGTAGGAGGGACCCAGACGAGTTCAGAATCCAATGTCCAGGTGATCTTCCGGGTCAGCTTGCTGCACAAAGAGCAGCCGGCAATTTGATCTGTATTCTGGGCTACAACGCTGATACGGACACTTTTAGTGCCTGGGATCCAGAGCGGTTCGTGCAAAGGAACCGCGTCACCCAGAGGTTCTCCCTATACACTCGTTTGTCAAATCATCAGAGGGCAAGGACTGACGGCATTTCCGTATATCGGGATGCGTCCGATCAAAATGTGCTGTCGTTTCGGTCTGAGTTCATGACATTGTATGTCGGAAATTCGGAGGTAATGCACCAAGCGACAGACAGAGCATTACAGAACCTCGTGAGCGCATATCAGGATACGCGCTCGGGAGTTGCTTCCAGAAAGCTAGTTACGGTTGCAAAACGAAGGATAGTAATAACCCACAATCAATATGCGAGAAGCCCTCAGTTTCGAGAGGCCGTCCGGCAGGCTTACCGAGATCGTTGTGCCGTTTGCGGTGTCCAGCTTGAACTGATCGAGGCTGCACATCTGGTTCCCCACAATCATCCCAAGGGATTGGACACTGTCTCTAACGGTATTGCGCTCTGCGCCCTTCACCATAGGTCGCTCGATACGGGACTCATCTATCTTGATGCCAATTACAATATCCTCATCAATGCTGTGCGTCAAAGGTACCTGGTTAGGACGCAAAGGATTGCTGGGTTCCAGCAGTTCAGGCGCCAATTGAGCGGCACAATAACCCTGCCTCAAGAGCCCTCCGATTATCCCCTCAGAGAGAACATTGAGCTAGGCAATCAGCTCCGTGGTATAGGGGCGGCATAGCGAAAAACTATAGCTCAAGTACCGCATGGGGCGGAGAGGGACCGGAAGCATTTACATGAGGAGGGCGAAATGGAACTGTACCAGTTGGAATGCGTCCTGCACGAACCTTGCGAGGATCAGGGCTGGCTTTACATGGCTGAAACACCCGAACTTCCCGGTTGTAGGGCTTGGGGGGGAGACGGCCAACGGTGCACTGGCGGAACTATCCGTAGTGGCGGAGCAGTTCATCCTCTCCTACAAATACCGGAGCAAATCCCTGCCGGCAGGGATAACCCCGTCCCCGGCCGGAGAGGGCAGAATCTCCGTGGCATTATGACATACGGGGAACCGACCAGGAAGCTCCGCTGGCTGGGATGCTCCTTCGATCGCCAGGCGGGGGCTCCCATGAAATATGGATCAACCCGGCCAACAATCAGGAAACCACTGTTCCAAGGCACGGCAACCGGGACCTGGCCACGGGAACCGTCCATGGAATCCGGAGAGACTTGGGCATCACCAGGCAAGAATTCGACCGCGTGTAGAAACCGGAAACCCCCAGACAAGGAGACATACTTATGCAAAAGGCACTGCACATCAGAACTACGGTTCAGCCTGGGGCAAGGTGGAGTTTGCCAACCCGGAGCTGGAAGCGGGGCAGACAGTGGACGTGGTAGTGCTGCATGAGTCCAGCGTGAAAGGTCGTTCCATCATGGAAATTCTCAACAGTGGCCCGGAGCGCCGCCTGTTCCAGACTGCGGAAGAGGTGAAGGCGTACCTGGCGGAAGAGAAAGCTTCATGAGACCGCTGACCCTTCCTCTCTCAGGCCTGGTGTATCTCGACGCCAGCGGCCTCATCTACAGCGTGGAGCGGGTGGAACCGTACCGCACGCTACCGGAACCGATGTGGCAAGAGGCGCAGGAAGGCAACCTCACCATCGTCAGCAGCCCCGTCCTGGTGACCGAGGCGCTGGCAAAGCTGATGCGGGATGGCAACACGGAGATCGAATTGCAATACTGGGAGCTATTCGCGTCCAATGCGGTGAGACTGCTTGATGCTTCTTACCAGGTGTTTGAGGACGCCGCCCGGCTGCGGGCCGATACCGGCCTGAAGACACCCGACGCCCTCCACGGGGCGACAGCTCTTCGAGCTGGCTGCGCGCTCTTCGTCACCAATGACACCGACTTTCGTCGCGTCCAAGGCTTGCCCGTAGTCGTCTTGGACGATCTCCTCTAGCTACGATTAGGATCACCAACCATGCCAGATGACAACTTCAACCGCTACTGCGAGGAGTTGCTCGCGAGGTACACTCGCAGGAACCAGCAGGCTGTAACGCGGCATCTCGAAAGCCTGTGCGAAATCCTCCGGCAAGAAGGCAACTACGTGGTGCAGACCATGTTCGGCGGCTCCGTCCGTAGGCACACCTACGTGACCGGTCTCAGTGACGTGGATGCTCTTCTGGTAGTGAACCAGTCTTCGCTGGCGAACCAACCTACGGAGATCGTCATAGAATACGTGCGGGATACTATCCAGCGGCGACTGAATCAGAATCCCGTAACCGCTGGCAACTTGGCGGTTACGGTAGGATATTCCGGAGGCCTAGAAATCCAGATACTGCCCGCTATTCGAACCAGTACCGGCGGAATTCGGATTGCCGAACCCGGTAGCACACGATGGAGCAACGTGGCGCACCCCGAGAGATTTGCCGAGAAACTCAGCGAGGTTAACCATGCGAGAAACGGCAGGGTGGTGCCGGTCATCAAGCTCGCGAAGGCTATGGCAGACTGCCACATTATCCGCCCGAGCCGGAAGTTTAGCGGTTATCACCTGGAGTCTCTGGCAATCGACGCCTTCAGGAACTATCAAGGCGCCCAAGACCCAAAGTCCATGCTCAACCACTTCCTCACCCATTCAATGACGGCAGTGATGAGGCCAATTACAGATCCTACGGGGCAATCCAGGTACGTGGATGAGCATCTGGAGTCGGCAGACTCTAAACCGCGCAGACGGGCCTCAACCCACTTTGGACAGCTGCGGGGCAAGGTAAACTCATGCAGCACCCGGGCGCAGTTCAACGCCCTGTTCTGCGAAGGGAACTGAGGCAGGCAATCACTGATGGACGGCAAGTTCATAATGCTATCCGGCAGCGCGGGGCTTTCGTGCCCTGCCGACAAGTTAGACGTCGCTATCCAGTTCGTCAGAGGCTTCACCAGAGAGGCATTGAGGCGGGGAGCGGGTATCGTGGTGCTTGCCGGGGATGAGGAGTCCACAAAAGACGGCTTCGGCACACCCCGCATATTCGACTGGCTGGCACTGCGCGAAGTCGAGCGTCATGCCAAAAGCACAACCGAAAACCCTCGTCAGTACGCTCGGGTCGTAATGTCTGACGCGGCTCCGGAGGCAAAGATAGACGACGCCAATCTGCGGCTGCTGAGAGACCTGGAACAGCGAAACGCCGTAGAAATTTGTCTCATACGACGCGAGGTGTTCACCGGCGGCGAGTACCGAGGGTTGATGACTATAAGGGCCGACGCCATGCTCGCCATTGGCGGCGGCAAAGGCACTTACTCCGCCGGAGCGGGGATGATTGCCTTGGGCAAACCCGTCCTGCCACTCGACCTCAAACTTGGCTCTACCGCCAACGACGGCGATGGGGCCGTTGCTCTGCACCGGGAAATGGCGTCGGAACCCAGCCGTTTCTTCCCTAACACGCATGAGGATGTGACGAACAGGGTTGGATTGCTCTCCCTGAACCGGGGAATTAACGATGTGGAAGCCGTGGCACGGGTGTCAGTCGAAATCCTCGCCAAAGAATTGGACGCCATTCCGCTATCGGACCGGACAATGAGGGAAAGGCGACGGCTGGTCGCTGCATGGCAGGCTATGAAAGCGCTCCCCGTCATCGCGTCCGCCATCAAGATCATCGAATGGGCAAAGGGATTACTACCCTTCTTGTAGTATTCGAGTGTCCAAGGGAAGATGGGGCATGGAACAGTTCCCGAAGTTCAAGTCAATAGGCAACTCTCGACTGCTTGAAGAGCCGCTGACCGCCCTCTTCTGCTCCGCTCGCTGCCCCGGCGACCTCATCCTCAAAACCTACGACCTCGCCCGTTCGATGGGCGATGCGGGCGTCGCCGTCATAGGCGGGTTCCAGACGCCGATGGAGAAAGAATGCCTGCGCCTGTTGCTCCGTGGCACGCAGCCCGTTGTCATCTGCCCGGCAAGAAGCATCGAGAATATGCGCATACCTGCCGACTGGCGGCTTGCTCTGGCGGAAGGGCGGCTGTTGGTACTGTCACCTTTTCCCGCGTCGGTCCGCCGCCCAACGGCTGAGAGCGCCGCCATGCGTAATGAACTGGTGGCGTCGTTGGCTGCCCAGGTATTCATCGCCCACGCCGCGCCCGGAAGCAAAACGGAATCATTCGGGCGGAAGTTGGCCGCCGCAGGCAAGTCGCTGCTGACGCTGGACAGCCCTGCGAACGAGAATCTGGTGGATATGGGAAGCCAGGGAGTTCGACCCAGTACGATACCTCTATACCAGATGGAGATTACTTCTCGTGGGGCATGAGCGTGTAGGAGCATTGCCCCGAACGAAGCGGTGGCAAGATGTGGTAGGAGGCATCAGTAACGCAGCCTCCGCCGAGGGAGACGTGCGCGACCTGGCGAACGCGACTCTTGAGAACGTCCGCTCTCGTCTGCTTGGCATTCATGGGGACGCCGGATTTGTTGCATCCTTCCAATTCCTACTCGGCCTTGCGTTGTCGGCTTCCCCGGAAGTCGATAAGGCTTCGCTGGGCGAGCTTGCCGTTGACCTAGAAGCCAACCCTTCGCCACTAAAACTTGCGAGTGTCCTTGGACAGTACGTCGCAGACAACACGCAGTCTGCCGAATACGCGGAAATAGCGCGCAAGGCTGCTGTCGATGTTATCTCGATGTGGACAGAACAGCAGACGCGGCAACTCTCTTTCACTGGTGAGCACGAGCAAGCTTCTGAAGTTTGGAGAAACGCGAGTGACGGCAGGGGCTTCTGTGAAGTGGCGCGCCTGTTCTTCGGAAAATTTGTGGAACGATACCTCAACTACTTCATTGGGCGCGAAGCGTCTTCTCATTTGGCAAACACGGAGGACCGCGAGCGGCTAGCCCATCGTTTAGAAGCCCACGTTGACGGAGTGTCGCATCACGCTTTTGAAACCGCCAGGATAACTCAATCATTCGCGGCAGGGTGGTTCAATCGCTATGCCCGTGATGGGATGCCTGCGGCAGACGAAATATCAGGGTTCCTAGCTCATTCAGTGGGCAAGTTGCGCGAAGAACTTCTTCGTGAGGAGTCTTCGCAATGAAACCCTGCGATGCTTCCGCAATCTTCCTGTGCAACGGGGCGACACCCGCTGATGGGCTTGAACTATCGGATTATACTGTCTTGGACTATCGGCCCTCTGGAAACAAACCGCCCATGGTTCGCCTCGGCTTGCCAGGTTTCGTTCGGAGCGTCAACTACCTGCCCTCTAGATGCCTGGATCTGTTGGAAATTGCGGCCTACGTTTTTGCGGCAGACCGACTGACCCCCAGGGGTTCAAGGGAGGCAGTTGAGTTTCAGGCATGGTCCAGAAGGCTCCATTTCATCGTTAGGGTCAGAGATTACGAGTTTTGGCGTGAGCCGAGTGTAAGCGAGGCGCTAAAATCTGCTCTCCGCTTTGCCACCGGCGACCAAAGTTACGAGTTCACATTCCAGGCTGGTCATGCCACCCCTCCAACGGGCCTGTTTGATGACGAAGCCTTCTCGATGGAGGTCGGCGGAGACCTCTCCATAATGCTATTTTCCGGTGGGATCGATTCCTTGGCTGGCGCCGTCCAACGGCTTGAGCAAACCAGAGAACACGTTTGCCTGGTTAGCCACTTGTCGCAAGTTGGAACCATCAGAACTCAACGAGGCCTTGCTTCCGCGTTGCAGAGAGACTTCCGGGGACGAGTTAGCCCTTACCAATTCAAGACTCACCTCCAAGGTGTCCGTTCCAAAGAGGAAACTCAGCGTAGCAGGCCATTTCTATTTGGAAGTATTGCTTTCGCATTGTCCACAGCATTTGGCCGCGACCGCTTCTACATCTATGAAAATGGAGTTACCAGTCTCAATTTCGCTCGGCGGGACGACCTCGTCAATGCTCGCGCGAGCCGAACCACTCACCCTCAGACGGTTGGGCGCTTAGCCTCTCTATTCTCAATCATCGCAGAAAAGCCTTTCGCTTTGGAAGTGCCCTTCCTCTGGTACACTAAGTCTGACGTAGTGGAAAGTCTCAAGGACTCTGGACATGGACACTTGCTCCCCAGTTCAGTATCGTGTAGTCACACATACAATTCCGGCCTAAATGCCACGCACTGCGGAGAATGCTTCCAATGCCTGGACCGGCGCATTGGGATTTATGGGGCTGATGCTAACAGGTTGGATAACGAAAGTCTGTATGCAACGAACATTATCGCTTCTAGCATCCCATCAACAGAAGGCAAGACAACGGCAGTGGACTATCTAAGGCAAGCTGCTAACTTCTCTAATTGGAACGAGCACTATTTTTACAACCAAACGCTTGATGAGCTTCAGATTCTTCTGGGTTGGGTGCCAGGCTACGAGGACGAGAACGAACTAGTCGACAAGATTTGGGACCTGTGCTCGCGACATGGGGAACAAGTCGCCCTTGCCCTTCGACGTATGCGGGATGTGCATGAAGGGGTTTTCAGCCCGTTAGCTCCGGATTCCTTGCTGAAGGTGGTTTCTGACAGGGAATTCCTGAAGGCGCCTATCGAGCGCCTGGTTACGTCAATTGAGAATCGCCTTGAGTCTGCTCTCCCGAAGTCATTCCAGAGTGTGCGCCCTACTAACGAGGCCGACTTGAATGACAAGATCGAAGGCCTGCTCGACACATGGCGCGACGACTTGCAGAGGGAACACCCCTCTGTGCCTTTTGCCAGGGCCGGGGTGGTTCCAGACTTTTCTCTTGACCGTGGGCACTTGCTCATTGAAGGAAAGTACATCAGGGGGGCCACTACCCCGAGCAGGATTACGGAAGGCATGGCCGCCGACCTAACGAAGTACCCTCAGGAAGCGCACATTCTTTTTGTTGTCTATGACCCTGACAGCGCCGTCGTGGATCGTGCTAGATTAAAGCGAGACTTTGAGGACAGAGGACGCTGCACTGTTTGCGTATTGCCGTAGGTATCGGAGTTCGTGGACGTCAAAATTCTACTACGCACTCAAAGGTTTGTAATACAGCAACGTTTGGCCTAGCTCTGAAATGTTCCAATCCTGGACGGTCAAGAAAGGGTTCAGCTACAGCGAAGGTTGAAATGGATAAGTACGAAATTCTGGCACGTGGGTATCTTCCCAAGGAACTTCCTCCACCTTTCACCAGTAAATCGTTGGCAACTGCCATTAAAGCGAATCGGCTTAATCTACCCACGAATTTCTCCTGCAATCCTGGAAAGCAAGCTAACGTTGGCAGTCGCCCTACGGTTCACAATCTTGCCCGAGTTGGAATCCTGCGGCGTGAGCTTTCCATACCCAACCCAATAAATTATTTCCAGCTGGCAGAGGCAATTGATACCAATCAACAGGCCTTACTCAAGCACGTCACATCTCCTAAGTTCTCCTTGACTACCCCACAAAGCACACCTAGCGGTCATCGGGCGATAAACCCAGTTAAGGATTGGGGATACGTACCTATCGCCCGATCTCTCTGCCGAGCCTCAGCTCGTTACATACTGCAAACGGACATTGATAACTTTTACCCTTCCATATATACACATGTAATTCCTTGGGCCCTGCATACAAAGCTGGTCGCCAAGCAAAATCGGAATGACTTTAGTTTGATCGGAAATGTCCTTGATTTGATTGTCAGAAACAGCCAGGACCAGCAGACTCTGGGAATCCCTATCGGACCGGATTGCTCACTTGTCATCGCAGAGATTGTTCTTTCAACGGTGGATGTAGCTTTGGGGAAAGCCGGATTGACGAACGGGTTTCGTTATTTGGATGATTACGAATTCGGGTTTGCCACTTACTCTGCGGCTGAACAAGGGCTGGCTGACCTTCAAGGCGAGCTTGGTGTATATGAGCTCCACCTGAACCCGAGGAAAACACAGGTGGTCGAGCTCCCAAGGTCGATTGAACGCCCTTGGGCGACTGAGCTAAGAGGACTTCCGATACGGCAGGGAGGTTCCGGCCAGCAGACTGATCTAATCGGATATTTCTCCCGGGCCTATGAGTTGTCACGAAACTACCCGGATGAGGCGGTATTGCGCTTCGCACTGGGGCGCACGCGGAGGGACGTGGTTACGCAACCAAATTGGTCCCTATATGAGGCGACCCTCCTGCATATCGCTGCGGTGGAGCCAGGTACTCTCTCAACTGTTTTGGATGACTTGTATCGCTACGATAAGGCCGGCTATCAAGTTGACCGTCGTACAATGGCTGATGTACTCCTCCGGGTCATACTTCAGCATGGAAGGGTGAACCATGGAAGCGAAGTTGCTTGGGCGATTTGGGGATGCCTTCTTTTCGGAATATGTTTGGACTATGACACAGCCAGTCAAGTGGTCAAGATGGAGGATTCTGTCGTTGCGATCTTAGCACTGGACGCCAAGGCAAAAGGGCTCATAAGCAATAATTTTAGCCCGGCACTGTGGGGTTCCATGATGACTACGCAGTCACTTTTTGAGGAAAACTGGCTGCTCTCCTATGAAGCAAACGTTAAGAGCTGGCTGCCCTCATTTGGTGGTCATGACCACGTTGACGCCGAACCAAGATTCTCCTTCCTCAAGCAAAATGGCGTCCATTTTTATGACGCAGGAATGTCGACAAACTATCAACCAGTGGGTGGGTTCATTACTGAGGGGTCATCTAAGGAGGGACAACCAACCGTTGAACCAGCTGAAGAAGCTTCTGGATAAGCATATGTAGCTGGTGTTATCGTGAGCTAAAATCGAGGTTGGATGCAAATTTCTCGCGTATTCCAAATTGAGCTGGGAGTGTCAGAGGATCCTTCAGGCCTTTAATCGCATGACGCCCCTGGGAACTGGACTCCCTATATCTCAACGACATAGAGAAAAGTTCGTAATTCAGTATCGCTAAACCTCCCACCAACGGAACTCGAACTGGTGTTCCTTAAGCAGCTAAAGGGCTACCATCCACTCAAAGGTTTGTAATACAGTACCGCTTGGCCCACCAGTTTATATCTGAGACCTGACGAGTATCGAACTCCCTCTCAGTTATTGTAGGCCTTTGACTCCTCGTCTTGAACGTTGAAGTTGCGGCGTCTTTGGAAGCCGGAATGGCGGGCTGGGATACACAGCGATACTCAGCTCGAGCTGCCAGCTATTCCGAAACCGACAGGGGAAGACACGCAAAGCCAAATGTCTTCTTGGGATCAACCCGCCTCCATGGTTACACTACCTTCTTTGGCAGCCCGAGCACTACTGGGACGAAGTCTGAGGGCAGGGTGGCCTCTGGTGCCGGAGGGAGGTTTGTAGCGCAAAGAGCTGTGAGGCGTGATGCCATCGCGATTCTGCCGGTACTGCTCGGTCAGCACTTGCAACTCTAAACTAAAGCCGAGGTGGGATGTACATTCGATGGGCGATGAAGATTAGCTTGATTGCGCCAGTAAAACACTCTCAGCCGTACTTGGAGAATGATCTGGCACCGCCGCTTGACCCCCACTATCTGCGCATTTCACCTTGGCTTTGGTTTAGTATCTTCTTCCATTCGTGGGCTCAGCGCGGATTAACCCCATTCTGAACAGTTACACGAAAAGGCCCAGATTGACAAAGAGATCGACTTTCCGGTAGCGTCGTGGTGGTAGCTTGGGATTATGATGCTCCGTGTACGGGATGGAGGCGGCTTCCATTGCCCTTCGCAGAGGACATGCCGCCGAGCGTGACGGGGCATTCCAATAGAAGAATAACAGAGGTTGGCTGCTGAGGAGGCTTGGCCTGACCCGGAACCGACCGATGCAGGGCGGCTGAGAAGCTCCACCAGAATCCATGTTCCCGGAGACACCTGCTTCGAGTCGATAAATCCCAAGAAGGAGGAGATAGATGCACCGGTCAAAGGTCTGTTCCATCAGAGATGCGGGTAAATGCATTCATTTTCTTCGCGTGGCTTGGTTAGTTGCCTTGGCGCTTGTCTCACTGACGATTGTGGCGGGGTGCGGTGGCGGGGAGTCGCCCGAGCAAGCCACACCCACCAGTGGCGGCAGCGGCCAGCCTGCCGAGCAAGCCACACCCACCGGTGGCGGCAGCGGCCAGCCTGCCGAGCAAGCGATGCCCACGGCAACGCCAGATCCCACGGAAGCCTCCACCAGTCCCGGCACCGCCTTTCCCCGGGCGGTCGGCGCAGGCGTGGAGGAGGACTGGGTGGACTGGGACAAGATAGAGAGGGATTGGAAAGCGCTGGTCGCCCTCTACAATGCTACCGGAGGCGACAGCTGGACCAACAACGAGGGCTGGCTGACCGAAACGCCCTTGAAAGACTGGTACGGCATCTTAATCCTTCGCGATGGAACGGTCGATAGTCTGCTCCTCGGAGACAACAATCTCATCGGAGAGATACCGGCGGAGTTGGCCAACCTGACCGCGAGAGACCTGGACCTTGCCAATAACCGGTTGAGCGGTGAGATTCCAGAGGGACTATGCAGGGTAATCTCCTTAGACCTCTCGAACAACCAACTGAGCGGCCAAATACCGCAAGGACTGGTCGACTGTGGTACGTCCACTCTATACCTCCACAACAACCAATTGAGCGGGGAGATACCGGCGGAGTTGGGCGAGGAGCCCGAACTGCGAAGGTTGAGACTCGACAACAACCAATTGAGCGGAGAGATACCGGGGGAGCTGGCCAACTCCACCATGACAAACCTGAATCTAGCGAACAATCAACTTAGCGGGGAGATTGGGGCGGTGTGGGCCGATCTCCCCAAGCTGTGGTCTCTGGATCTAAGTGGGAACCCGCTGAGCGGCTGCATACCGGCTGATATGAAGTACCTCGACGCCGACTTCCACTACTACTTCCCTGAAGGCATGACGTATTGTGAGTAGCGTGGCGGCAACCAGTTCTGACGCCAAGAATCTGATGCAAGAGACGGGTTGAGACAGGTCGCTGTCGTCGCCGCAGATCACCAGACGGGACAGGGCTTCGGACCCCCTATAATAGAACCTCCCACCGGAAAGTTCGCAATACGGTACGCTCAGGCCCACCAGACTTGATAAAATCAAGAACCTTCACCTTGAGGTTCAAGCTGGCGGTTTGATTGGTGCCCGGCGGGGGACGGGCCAATCTCACAATTCAATACCAGCTATCTGAGGACGAGGGCCTGGGAATCGGACGTACTGTCTGTTACGATGAGTCAAATGAAGAGAAGAGGTGAAATGTTGCGGCTGGTATTGATTGGTGCCGTCATCGCACTGATGGCTGTGGGCTGCGGGGGTGGGGACTCGCCCACACAAACCGTGGCTCAAAATGGCAGCAGTGAGTCCGAGGCTACAGCCATCCCCACGTCAACCGCAGCCCGGGACGACAGCAGTGAGTCCGAGGCCACAGCCGTCCCCACGTCAACCGCAGCCCGGGACGGCAGCAGTGAGTCCGAGGCCACAGCCGTCCCCACACAAACCGTGGCTCAAAACGGCAGCAGTGAGTCCAGCAGGGTGGCCGAGTATGCGGCCGCGATCAAGTGCGGGGAGACTAGCGAAGAAGACGACCCGGAAACGTTTGGTGAGGCAGCGCGGATTTTAGACGAATGGCTAGACCCCAGGGAAGACGTGACTCCGCCGGAGGAGTTGAAGGACTATCATGACAAGAATCTCGCCTTATCCAAGGCCATGTATGATTTCATTCGGAGCCAGGATGCGAACGAACCGTATGACTTAGACGTGCTCTCCGAGTTTTTTGAGTCAATCCCTCAGGTATCCGAACCGGTTATTGCCGCCATCAATGCTCTGGACGACGAAACCAAAGCACAACTGGATGATGCAGGTTGCTTCGGTTCTTGAGAGTTGGTGCTATCCTACCCAATAGCGATAGATGCCAAGGCGCTGAGATAGACACCGGGGCGAGATCAACCTGGGGCAACATGCAAGGGTGCATACGAGGTAGTCTCAGAAGTCTGAGTCCTCCGAAGTCTTTGAATACTGCATGCCGACCTTCGTTAGCACGACGGTGTTCTCTGCCGTATTCCCAACCTCGTCATTCTGCAGGACGCTAGAATCAGCCTGCCCCGTCTAGCGTTAGCCCAATCATGGGACTTTACGAGATGGGCTCACACATGGACGTGTGGGGCGGCCTAGCGTTCCTTGCCGACCTGCTCTTTCTCTCCCGCCTGCTCTAGATTGAAAGACCAATTGAGCAGGGACACGGTGGCGGTCTGGGGCTTGTGGCTGTGGCCCTACGGCTTCACTAGCTCCTCGTCCCTCAGACTCAGCCCAGGAGAACAGTGACCGTTGCGGCTCTGGGGCCCTCTGCGGTGGCCGTTGCCGTTGGATACCTGGCGGTTGCCCTGGGATCGAGTCATGATGAGGGGGCTACTAAAGCGGCGGGGACTGCATGGTCCACCACGCTATATTCGAACCTCCCACCGGAAAGTTCGCAATTCAGTCTTACACGGCCCACCTGAGAGGGCTCGAACACCCTGTATTTGGGGGCTACCGTCTAGAAGCACACCACCCACTCGAAGGTTTGTAGTACAGTAACTCTTGGCCCACCACTCTGGACAGAATCAAGAACCTTCACCTTCAGGTTTATCTCGACTCTGTAGCAAACTCCGACTGATAGCACTGATCCGAGTCCGGTGGTATCTCGTCGGTTAGCTAGTTTCCGTAGAGGCATAGTATTTCCACGCTGGCAAGCCCGGCGGGCAATCCCCCGTCAACTGGTTGTTCTGGAGCGGCAGCCCTTCCAAGCTGGCAAGCTGCCCTAAACCCGGGGGTATCCTACCCGTCAACTGGCTGTCGCTAAGCGTCGGCGAGACTACTCTTCCCTCTCCGTCAACGCCCATCCAGAGTGACTGTGATAGCGGAGCCGTTCCCGTAGCGGCGCCTGGGTGATAGTCGATGCTCTGGCGGAGCTCGACGTCGGAGCACGGAGGCGTGAGGGACTGTTAAGCCAGCAAAGCCCAACCGACCACAGCGGCGGTTCAACCAGTACCCCGGCGGGCGTCGCTAAGTTCCGGGCGGGCGTCGGACCTTCATAAGTCCAACTCGCTACCTTCTAGCAGCGGTACCTAGCACCAGTACGCGTCCGGCGGTAACACGCCAGTTAGCTGGTTGCCGGAGAGGCATTGGAATTTCGCTATGGCATGCTCGATAGGGTATCGCCCTGTCAACTGATTGTTGCTGAGGTCCATCCCCACCAGGTTGACAATCTGCCCCAACTCCGGCGGTATCTCTCCTGTCAACCGGTTGTTCTTGAGGTGCAGCGTATACAAGTTGACAAGCTGCCCCAATTCCGGAGGTGTCTCTCCCGTCAACTGGTTGTCGACGAGGTCCAGGTATTTCATACTGGTAAGCTTCCCCAACTCCGGCGGGATCGTGCCCGTCAATTGATTGTTCCGTAGGTCCAAGTCTGTCAAGCTGGCAAGTTGCCCCAATTCCGGAGGTATCTCTCCCGTCAACTGGTTGTTGCCGAGGTACAGGTATTTCATACTGGTAAGCTTCCCCAACTCCGGCGGGATCGTGCCCGTCAATTGCTTGTTATTGAGTTCCAGCCCAATGACGCCCCCCTCTTCGTCAACGACGACGCC
>DAOUHR010000132.1:0-3820 GCA_034428635.1 Dehalococcoidia bacterium | reverse complement strand
TTGCGCTGGAGGGCGCGGATTTCTCTTCTGATTTCGCTGAGGGTTCGCATGGTTGTCCATCTCCTTTTGTTTATCCACGAATAGGCACTAATGTTCACTAATGGGATTTTTTGGAAAGTGTCCCGTTTTGTGCCATTTTGTCCCATTCTTGCCTTCACCCCGGGGCTTGGTACCGGAGGGTGACGGGGTCCTTCGACAGGCTCAGGATGAGCGGATGCTGTGTCGCAGGTCTGCCCCTACGATTGCGGCTGGTGGGCCAGGGCAGACACATGGGTCTGCCCCTACGATGGGGAGTGATTACCTCCGTTTACTTTTTTCCAGGCTGTATTCTTATGGTGGAGATGGGTTATGCATGTTGGCAAGGGGGACAGGGAGAGCAAATGCAGGGGGCTTGGCGCTTTTATGTGCCCGAATTGCACTACCAAGTTTGGTACGGCGCCGTTGAGATGGGGCAGCGTTCCAATTTAGGTGGCATAGCTTTGGGGACAGGGCAGACACACGGGTCTGCCCCTACCATTTTCCTGCACCATACGACCTGAAGCAGCACACTGCCGTTGAGATGGTGGCTGTTTGACTTTCCATAAGTGCTGCCATACACTCTAGCCCGCTTGATCAAACTGGATATTTTGAGGAGATGGGAAATGCCGGAACTTAGCGTGCTGCTGCAGGGAAGCCCACTGCGGACCGACGTGGGAATAGTAGGATTTTGCTCGGTGGTGCTGATCGAAGGCGAGAAACGTATTTTGGTGGATGTGGGCCACGTGGGACGGCGCACAGCCCTGGAAAATGCGTTGAAGGCCAGAGGACTGACGCCGGAAGACATTGACATCACCATCATGAGTCATGCCCACTGGGACCACAGCCAGAACTACGACCTGTTCCAGCACGCGCCCATGCTGGTGCATCCGCTGGAGCGCAAGTACGCCCACAAGCCCCACCGGAACGACTGGGCGACTCCCGCGTGGTCGGGGGCGATGATCGAGTTCCAGCCAAAGATTGAAGAGGTGGAGGAAGGCCACGTCGTCGAGCCGGGGGTAACCCTGATGCACACGCCGGGGCATTCTCCGGGCAGTATTTCGGTGATGGTGGATACCCCGCAAGGGTTGAGCATCATATCCGGTGATGTGCTGCACTACTCCGCAGTGGCGCTGACCCGCAAGAATCCCCTGGTGTTCTGGGACGAAAAAGAGGCTACACAAAGCATCAATCGCATTGTGGAACAGGCGGATATCATTTATCCGGGACATGACCGGGCGTTTCACGTGGTGAACGGGGATATTGAGTACCTGGAAGAAACAAAGATGACGGTGGCGGGGTTGGATCCGGAGGACCCGAACATCACGTTTGATTTCGCGCCGCGGCCCATCTGGATTATGCCGGGGATTGAAGACCAGACGCTGGAGCGGTTGGGGTAGCGGGATTTGAACATGGATGGACAGGATGTTTTGTGGGGCGGAACCAGGTTCCGCCCCTAGTTTTTTGTCTCGGTGGGTCTCTGGTCCAGGGCACCAAAGAGTAGGAGCAATGAGAGATGCGGGCTGCCTTAAAGGGAAGCCCTTAACAATTGAGGTGTCTGCCCGGGAGAGGAGACAATCTCACTGAATGCCAGGTACGAATTGACGGCATTCACCCCCATCCTAATCTTCCCCGGATTTGCGGAAAAAGTCCTTCCTGATTAAAAAGTAACCAAAGTGATGAATAAGTCCAATCGGGACTGATTTTACCAGAGAACCGCCCCGCCGCAATTGGCGGGGCGTTGCCTTTACAGTAGAATCATTATCGCTTGGCCCTCACCTTGAAGACGTTGCTTACTGAGGCATCCCTTCTATGACGATTACTGTAGACCTGTCAAACAACCTACTGAATATTATCTTGGCCATCATAGGCATAGGCTTCACGGTCGGCACAACGTGGTATTTCACTCGACGCCACTACGTCAAAGAGTCGAGGACACCGACTGAAAATGACGTTGTTATGCAGCAAAATAAACTGGAATTTTGGCTCTTGGTTATCTTGCTAGGAGGCGCGCTTCTTATTGTCCCATTCTTGATAGCCGTGCTTGCTTTTACTGGGCCTTAGTCGTCGCTGGAATTTTAGATTATTTGTGGATAGAGAAACGCCCCGCCGGACTTGGCAGGGCGTAGACTGCGACGATCTTTTGTATCAGACTCATTACTTATGAATCAGAAATGGCTTTTGATCCAACACCAGCCTTCCCCCATCAAGGGGGAAGGGACTTGTTCAGAGATCCCTAAGGTCGGGATTAGCGTTTGACTCGCCGCTGGCGGACTGCGTGGGGATCCCGGGAGGTGAGGTGCCAATTACCGCATTGGGCCTTGTAGGGCCTCTGTTGACCGAATTTTCGGCTAAGGCGCGCGGCCTCTGTCTCGGCGACCTGCCTGGTGGGGTAGATGACCTTGTGCCTGGTCCTGGAACTGTCCAGACACATATAGCACCGGGGCTTGCCCCTCAGATAGAAATAGTCGGGCTGGAGAACCTTTCGGGCCCACAGTGCCAAGGCCACAATCAGGGCAAGAACCAATAGTATGGACCAGGGATTGGCCCACATCCAGTTCAGGAGTCCGAGCACTAATTCTGTCGCGCTCATAGGATTGATGGGGATGCACTTTAGGTTCTTATGTTCTCGCCAGGTGCGGTGGGGGCGAACGGCATCACTGCTTGATAGTGTCTGGACGGCATCAACACTACTTCCTTAGGAATTGTTCGGCTTGGTCCGCCCGTTCACGCTGGCCAAACCGGTAAAGGTCAGTTGAGCAGGGCAGCCACAAGGGCTGCCCGTACGGTATCGGGAATGTTATGGCTGAACTGGGTGGTTGTTGAATCACCTTCCGGAGAGCTTTACGGGCTGGCCGGTGCGGGCGGCTTCCTCGATAGCCAGGGTTACCTCTACCGTGCGGCGGCCCTCCCTTACCGTGGTGTGGGAACAGGGGGTGCCTGCGGAGAGATGGTCAAGCCAGGAGCGGGTCTCATTGGCGATGGGGCCCCAGTACTCCCCCATGGCCCAGTCGCCGGAGGAGTTGCTCTGCATGAAGAGGGCATCGACGTAGTGATCGGGGACGTAGGCGTGGGGGACGCCCTTGTCGGTGAAGAGGAAGCTGTCCTTGTTGTCCATGTCCAGGATGATTACTCCGTCCTCGCCCAGTACCTCGAAGCGGGCGCTCTGGCCGTAGGTGGGGTAGCGGGCAGGCAGGGCGTAGCAGATACCCAGATTGACCAGGGCGCCGTTCTCGAAGGTGATGATGGCCCAGGTAACGTCGTGGATGTCGTGGCCCATTTCCTTGTAGAGGCCGTAGTTGCCCCGGGCAATGACCTCCACGGGGCGGACGTCGTCCAGGTACCAGCAGGCCATGTCCACGTAGTAGGTGAGGGCGTCGAGGACGGGCGTGGCCTCGGGGGATCGCTTGAGAATCTCCATCATGTGGGCGCGGGAGTTGTAGACGCGGGACTGGATGCCGAGGATACCGCCGAGGCGGCCCTGGGCCACCTGCTCGCGGGCCAGCATCCAGCGGCGGTCGTGGCGGCGGGAGTAGCCGATGCGCAGTTCCACGCCGGTGCGGTCCACGGCCTCGACGATTTTGTCGGTGTCGTCCAGGGTCAGGGCCAGGGGCTTCTCGACGAAGACAGGCTTGCCCAACTCCAGGGCCTGGAGGATGGCTTCGACGTGCTCGTGTTCGGGTGTCGATACGACGACGGTGTTGACCTGGGGGTCGGAGATTATGCGGTAGTTGTCGCTGGAGGTGAGGTCGGCATTAACCTGCTGACCGAGCATCCCGGCCTTTTCGGGGTCGATGTCGGAGAC
>DAOUHR010000131.1:0-3547 GCA_034428635.1 Dehalococcoidia bacterium | reverse complement strand
AATGAGTTTCAGATAGAAAGCTAACGCCATCACCCCCATCCTGACCTTCCCCCGTCATGGGGGAAGGGACTTATTCAGAAGTTTGCTAATGTACGAATGCGGCAGGATTTCTGGTCGGATCTGGATATGAGATGTTGTGGACGGGCAGAGCCATAATTAGCGGCATATGCTGTAGGCCGGCGGTTGTGGGAAGGATACATGTGGATTCTGCGACTTGTGGTTCTTGAGTACCCGTGGGCGCTGGCGTATAGTCATAGCCAGGACAACCGTTGATGAATTTGCCGGAGGTATGCACCGATGATTTTTGGAGCGATAACCAATTCATGGCGCAACCACTTGATGGAACAGGACCTGGCGGACCTGATCGCTGAGGCCCAGGCCCGGGGGTCGCGCCACATCGAATTGCGGCAGACCTGCCTGGGCAACTGCGAAAGCGGCCAGGGTGATGACTGGCGGCCCAACCTGGATGGGCTGCAGTCTATCGTTGATCGTTTTGCGGGCCTGAAGTTTGACCTGGCCATGGCCTTGCCCTGCCTGACCCAGGATGTGGACCCGGCCGGCGAGCAGTTCCAGATGGCGCTGGAGGGGGCAAAGATTGTAGGGAGGGAAACCCCGCACCTCAGGCTGGTGGACCCCAATCCCCTGGACGGGATTTGGGACTCGCCGGCGGACATTCCAGAGCAGGCGCTTAACCTGGCGAACCTGGCCCGAGAGGCGGCAGGGCAGGGAGTTATCCTGTCCCTGGAAAATTCGGGGCAGACCATTGGCAGCATGGCCATTCTGGTGGAGGAGTGCCGGAAACGGTTGTCGGAGGAAGAGGGTGGATACCTGGGCCTTTGCCCCGATCCCACCAACCAACTGCGGCGGTTTCCTGACAGCGACCCGCTGGGCGATTTGAACTCCCTGCCGCTGGATATGCTGAAGATAGTCCATTTCAAGCAGGCCAGGGGAGGTGACCCACATCCGTCGGTGGATGAGGGAGACCTGGACTGCGGGGGGATGCTGCGGCTGCTTGAGGCCAAGGATTACCAGGGCCCAGCGATTATGGAGATTCCGCCTCATCCCGAGGTATTTGAGAATCTTTCGGCCAGCTACGACTTTTTGAGCGTCGCCTCGAGCAAGTAAGGGTCGTCGAGAATAAGCGCCATGCTATACTGGAGTCCGCCTTTGGCGGGCTCCAATTTTTGAATTCTACTGCGCGAACACGGGCCATACAGTGACCAACTACAGCGATTACACTGTCTCAATTCACTACGACCGCCGCCTTTACCGCCATGACATTACGGGTTCGATTGCCCATGCCCGCATGCTCGGGCGGCAGGGAATCATTCCCTCGGAAGACGCCGAGACCATAATTTCCGGGCTCAAGTCAGTGGAGCAGGAAATCGAGGCCGGGGACTTTCCCTGGGACCCGTCGCTGGAAGACCTGCACATGAACATTGAGCGGCGGCTGACTGAGCTGGTGGGGCCGCTGGGTGGACGGCTGCACACTGGCCGGTCACGGAACGACCAGATTGCCCTGGATATGCGGCTTTACACCAGGGAGGTCATCAGGGAAACGGTTGCGGGGCTGAGGGGCGTGCAGGGGGCGCTGCTGGGCCTTGCCGAGAAGTACCAGGACGCGCTGATGCCGGGTTATACCCACCTGCAGCGGGCCCAGCCGGTGTTATTTGCCCACCACATGCTGGCCTATTTCCAGATGTTCCAGCGGGATGCAGGGAGGTTCGCCGACTGCTACCGCCGGATGGATGTACTGCCCCTGGGCAGCGGCGCTCTGGCCGGTGTGCCCTACCCCACAGACCGGCAATTCCTCGCCGAAGAACTCGGCTTTGGGTCAATTTCTAACAACAGTATGGACGCGGTTTCGGACCGGGATTTTCTGCTGGAATACCAATCGGCGGCCTCGGTGTGCATGATGCATTTGTCCCGGCTGTCTGAGGAGATTGTCATCTGGTCCAGCCGGGAGTTTGACTTTGTTCGGCTTGCCGACGAGTTCACGACGGGCAGCAGCATAATGCCCCAGAAGCGCAATCCCGATTTCGCGGAACTGGCCAGGGGCAAGACGGGACGGGTATATGGTCACCTGATGGCGCTGTTGACCCTGATGAAGGGGCTACCGCTGACCTATAACCGGGATCTGCAAGAGGACAAGGAGGGCTTTTTCGACACGGTGGATACGTTGCTGGCGACGTTGCAGGTTTTCCAGGGGATGCTGCCCGGGATGGCACTGAATCTGCCACAGGTTACCCGGCTGGCCGGCGAGAGCTACATGCTGGCAACGGATATGGCCGACTACCTGGTAGGCAAGGGCATACCCTTCAGGGAGGCCCATGGCATTATGCGGAGGCTGTGCGCCCATTGCGAGGCCCAGGGGAAGGAACTACAGGACCTGACACTGGAAGAGTACCGAGTATTCTCAGGTAACTTCGATGAAGGTGTCTACGAAATTACAGCACTGGCGTCGGTGGCCGCCCGGGACAACCCTGGCGGGACGGCGCCCAACCGGGTGGCGGAAGGGCTGGAACAGGCAAGGCAATTGCTGGAGGCGGCGGCCAATGAGTTCTGAATCCCGCATTCTGATTGCGCCATCCATCCTGGCGGCCGACTTTGCCAACCTGGGACGGCAAGTAGAGGAAGCCACGGAGGCGGGCGCAGACCTGATTCACGTGGACGTGATGGACGGGAAGTTCGTCCCCAACATTTCCTTCGGGGAAGTGGTCATTGATGCCGTCCGACGCCACACGGACCTGCCCCTGAACATTCACCTGATGGTGGAGGAACCAGGCAACCTCATGCCGTCCTTTCAGAAGTCGCCCACCGACCAGGTTATCGTGCATGCCGAAGCCTGCACTCACCTTCACCGCACTGTGTTCCAGGTCAAGGAACAGGGGGCCGAAGTGGGCGTGGCGCTGAACCCGGGTACGCCGGTATCCGCAGTGGAAGAAGTTCTGCCCTACCTGGACATTGTATTGGTGATGACGGTTAATCCCGGTTTTGGCGGCCAGAGCTTTATTCCGGAAACGGTTTCCAAAATCCGCCGACTACGGGAGCTGATAGAGGAAAAGGGATACTCGGCCAAGGTAGAAGTGGACGGGGGAATCAAGGCGGACTACACGGCGGAAGAGTCGGTGAAGGCGGGGGCGACCATCCTGGTGGCGGGTACGGCGATCTTCAATCGGGATGAGACCGTATGGGAGGCCACGGACAGGTTGCGGGGTTGCCTTTGCGGGCTTAGGTACGTACGATGATGCCCCGCCAGATCAGGCGAAGATCAGTGGAAAACAGTGAAGCCCAGATTGTTCTGGGCTTCTCTTGCGTCACCTGGTCCGGATTACTGCCCGGAACTACATTACAGCGCTCTTGCCTTTAACCCGAGGCGGCTTGTGCAGGGTGCGGAGGCAGCGGCTGCAAATCTTTACACGCTGGACCTTTCCGTTTAATGAAATAGTCTGCTTGTGGACGTTGGCCTTGAACCGCGTCTTGGTGTGGCGGTTGGAGTGGCTAACGTTGTTGCCGGACATTCCGGCCTTCTTGCAAATCTGGCACT
>DAOUHR010000130.1:0-17930 GCA_034428635.1 Dehalococcoidia bacterium | reverse complement strand
GGAGAACTCTGAACGAGGACCTGCTGGAGGGAACTACCTTCGAGACGGTGGAGGAACTGCAGAATGAACTGCAGCAATACCTGATCTACTACAACACCGCTCGTCCCCACCAGGGCCTCAAGGGCAAGACTCCCCTGGAGACCTTGCAACTTTTGTCATCGATTTAGCTAACACATACAATTCTGAACGGAGTGAAGAATCTAAACTCCATCCCACAGGCCGACCGGGGGACCCGTAACCTGGCTGACATGCGGGATTTCAGGCCCTTCGGCAAGCTCAGAGCGACTTGTCCTATGCCTGGCGGATGTCTGCCACCTATAGTCTGAATCTAAAAGGTGATTGCCCTGGACCCAACCGAGCCCGGGTTGACTTCCCCTCTTACGCCAACTACCTTCATCACCTGAACGCCTGCGCGCCACCCGTATCCCATTCAGCAGACCGGTGAAGCAAGAGTTGAACACGATACCCTACATCACCTTCCCCGAACTGCTGGAACGGTTCGAGGTGATTCTCTTCGATTCCGACGGCGTCCTGGTGCGCTGGCCCTCGGCCATTCCCCATGCGCCGGAAGCCATCGCCAGGCTCAACGCCCTGGGCAAACCCTACTTCGTCCTCACCAACGACGCCTCCCAGGTGGCCGAGACCCGCGCCGCCCGCTACGCCGAACTGGGCCTGGCCATAGAACCGGACAAAATCATCAGTTCCGGCATGCTGCTGAAGACGTGGTTTGCAGACCAGGGACTGCGGGGTTCTCGATGCGTCGTGCTGGGCACCGAAGACAGCGCCAGATACGTGCGGGACGCCGGTGGCGAGGAGGTCCCCTTCGACGAAAACTTCGACGTGCTGGTGGTGGGCGACCAGGACGGCTTCCCCTTCCTGGACGCCACCCGCGCGGTCCTGACTACCCTCTTCCGCAAGTTGGATCGGGGCGACGCCCCCCGCCTGGTGGTCCCCAACCCCGACCTCTACTACCCGGAAAGGGACGGCTTCGGCTTCGCCAGCGGCACGTTGGCCGGCATGTTCGAGTCCGCCCTGGCCCTGCGCTACCCCGACCGCTCCGATCTCACCTTCGCCCGCCTGGGCAAGCCCCACCCCGCCATGTTCGAAGAAGTCCTCCGCCGCACCGCCACCCGCAACATGGCAATGATCGGCGACACCCCCAGCACCGACATCCGCGGCGCCAACAACGTAGGCATAACGTCGGTGTTGGTGGAAACGGGCGGGGGGTTGGTGGATTTGGAGGCATTGCCGGAGGGGGATTTGCCGGATTACAGGTTGGGGACGCTGTCCCTATAAGCCTTCACGCAAGCCTTCCCCAAGGCGTCAGTGTGCGAAGTAAGAACACAGGACCCAAACCACTCCCCCACCAAAGCATGTCATCCTGAGCGAAGTCGAAGGATCTAAAATCCTTGAAAAATGTTGGAGTAGGAAAAACAGGATGCACGGTGTCCACGATAAGCTTATTCCGTCGCGTTTTTGTGCGCTCTCCTTATAACGTTGGTGGCACATATGAGTGTGTCGTGTATAATTCTCTTTCCTACGACTGAGTCCCATGAGTTATGACTGTAATATACACAGATATTGAAATTGCACGGTTAGTTGGAGAGCAAAAGCTACTTCCGACAAATTGGGCCTCGACCTTCCGGCGTATAGCCAAAAGAGGACACGACGAGAGGCATATAATAGTCCTAGGCGAGCAGGAGAACGAATTCCACGTAATTCTCCGAAAGAGCCAATTCAATCCGTTAGACTTCTCAATCATATTGGGAGTACGAGTGCCTCAATCGACTCGAATCTTCCGATTGCGCCGCTATAACGGGAAAAGCCACGAGCACACAAATATTATAGAGAAGCAAGCTGGGAACGAAGGCCAGACGTTTTACGACTTTCACATCCATTATGCTACGGAGCGCTACCAAAGACATGGCAACCGTGAACCCAGAGAGGATAGTTACGCCGAAGTAACTGACCGTTACGGAGACCCTACGGGGGCTCTTACGTGCCTCCTAGAAGATGCAAACTTCGGGCTTGGAGGGGAGCAAGTTGCATTGTTCCCGATAATTCCGGAGGTGTGATGATGTTTGTCGACGCTGTCGGAAGAGATTTCCAAGAAAAAGTGGCCGCACAAGTGAACCTCGTTGCTGAAGGTGTGGAACGCTATCGAGTGTTTACTCCGTTCCGGTTCGAGGATGGTGACCATCTCTCTGTGGTGCTGAAAAGGGGCATGTTGGGCTGGTTTCTGTCTGACGAAGGCCACACCTACATGCGGCTGACTTATGATATCGACGAAGCCGATTTGCTCAGCGGAACACGGCAGCAAATAATATCGGACGCATTAGCTGTGTACCAAGTGGAGGATCGAAACGGAGAACTCGCCATCGATATTGCCGACAATCGATACGGGGATGCACTGTTCTCATTTGTTCAGGCATTACTGAAGATCACCGATGTCTCTTACCTCTCCAGAGAACGTGTTCGAAATACCTTTAAAGAGGACTTCGTTACCTTATTGTCGAGTATTGTGCCTGAGGATCGCAGAGAATTTGATTGGTATGAACCAATTCGAGACCCGACAGGGAAGTATTTGGTTGACTGCAGGATTAACGGGATGTCTCGACCACTATATACTTACGCTTTGCTCAATGACTCTCACACTAGGGATGCCACAATAGCTCTACACCAGTTTGCGGAATGGGGGCTTGAATTTCATCCCATAGCAATTTTCGAGAATCAAGAAGAAATCAGCCGCAATGTACTGGCTCGGTTTAGCGACGTTTGCGAGAGGCAATTTTCTAGCTTGGCCGGGAATCAAGAGAGAATAACTCATTTCTTGACGGGACGGATCGCATAGTACCAACGAACTCCCAAAAATTTCTACGATTAACGCGCAAAGGACTGGTCCGCTCTATCTCCGTGGCTTTGCGCGGAGAATAGGACGGAGAATGGGTTCCTCGAATTCAGCGAGCAATAGCCGCAGAATCACAATTCCCATAATTGGATTGCCTTGCCGTTCAGCACCCAGGGTCTTTCGATTTTTCAAGATGTCCCTTCCCCCTTGATGGGGGAAGGTTAGGATGGGGGTGAAAGTGCAAGGCAACGAGTCATCTGGCCGAAGAACGCCCCCTCACCCTAACCCTCTCCCGCCAGGGGAAAGGGATAATCGAAAGACCCTGAGGCTATTGCCCCTCCAATTGACACCACCCACCCCAATCCCCGATAATCCCCACTAACTATAATCATTCGCAACCAACAATGATTATTGAAGAGTTCAAGAAGGAGGATTGGCTATGGCGAACCAGGATATAGCCCTGATGGCTCACCTTATGCGCCGCGCCGGTTTTGGCGCCACCCGCGAAGAGCTGGAAGCCCTGTGCGAGAAGGGCTACGACAACGTGGTGGAAGAACTGCTCAACCCCACCGAAGAGCCACTGGACCGCTTTGAAATGATGCGCTACCAGCCCTGGACCTGGCGTCCCGGCACCCTGCCCGGCATGGGCGCCGCCGAATGGCTGTGGTGGATGGTCAACACCCGCCGGCCCCTGGAAGAGAAGATGACCCTCTTCTGGCACCACATCTTCGCCACCGGTGTGTCCAAGGTGGACCACTACGACGAGATCCAGAACATGATCACCCTGTTCCGCGAGCAGGGCATGGGCAACTACAAGGAACTGCTCCTTGCCATGGCGAAGAATCCGGCCATGATCTACTGGCTGGACAACAACGACAACCACGCCCACGCCGTCAACGAGAACTGGGGCCGTGAGCTTCTGGAACTGTTCAGCATGGGTGTCGGCAACTACACCGAGGTTGACGTCCGCGAGTGCTCCCGCGCCTTTACCGGCTGGACCTTCGAGGCCAAGCTCCCCCGCGGTCCCCTGGGCCGCCACGACTGGCGCTTCGAGTACCGCCCCGATGACCACGACGAAGGCGAGAAGACCTTCCTGGGCGAGACCGGCAACTTCAACGGCGACGACATCATAGACATAGTCTGCCAGCATCCCGCCACCGCCGGCTTCATCGCCCGCCATCTTTACAACTTCTTCGTGGCCGACGAGGCGCAGGTTCCCGCCTGGCAGGTTACTCCCCCCGTGGACGAGGACGCCATCGACGCCCTGGCCGACGCTTTCATCGAGTCCGGCTACGATTTCAAGGCGACCCTGCGGGTCCTGTTCACCTCCGACTTCTTCAAGAACGCACGCTTTGCCAAGCTGAAGAGCCCGGCCGAAGTGGTGGTCGGCACCCTGAAGCTGGTCGGCGGCTCCGGATTCCCGGCCCCCGGCATTGGCGACCTTTCCCGCCAGCCCAACTACATGGGCCAGGACCTGCTGAACCCCCCCAGCGTGGAAGGCTGGCACACCGGCGCCGAGTGGATTAACAGCGGCTCCCTGATGCGCCGCATCAACTTCACCGCCGACATGGTTGGCGACACTTCCCACCCCGGCGTCCAGTCCATCGTCAGCCGCCTGCGCAGCCAGGGCGATGTGGGCCCGGAGCAGTTCGTTGACACCTGCCTGGACCTGATGGGCCCCCTGGATGTCAGCAGCGATACCCGCCAGGAACTGCTGGACCACGCCGTCCCCGGCGGCAGCCTGTCCTGGAGCGACGAGGCCGCCGCCACCGAGCGCGTGTCCGAGCTGCTACAGCTCATCGTCTCCCTGCGGGACTACCAGTACGCCTAAAGACTTGAAAACCGCCGGGGCGGCCGTGGCCAAAGGCTGCCCCAGCCAGAAATGATCAGAAACCACAAACTTCCAGGAGGAAAAGCAATGGCCAGTACCAAGAAAGACCCCGTGCTGGTGGTCCTGCAGCTTACCGGCGGCAATGACTACCTGAACACGGTAATTCCCTTTACCGACCCCCTTTATCGCGACAACCGCCCGGCGGTGGGCGTGGCCGATGAGCGCATTTTGAAGCTCAACGACAAGGTCGGCCTGCACCCCACCATGGGTCCCATGAAGAACCTGTGGGACCAGGGCAACCTGGCTATCATCCACGGCGTCGGCTATGCCAACTCCCCCCGCTCCCACTTCCGCTCCATGGACATCTGGCACACCTGTGAGCCGGACAAGCTGGGCACCGAGGGCTGGCTGGGCCGCGCCACCAAGGAAATCGACCCCAACAAGGAAAACGTCGTAACCGCCGTCAGCTTCGGCCCCAGCCTCCCCCGCGCCCTGGCCCTGCCCGGCGTGCCGGTGGCCTGCGTGGACGACCTGGACTCCTTCGGTTTGCTGACCGGCATCAACGAGGCCGAGCAGCGGGACAAGATTCTTGACCGCTTCACCCGCCTCTACTCCCCCGCCATCGGCACCGGCGCCGTCATGGACTACCTGGGCCAGACCGGCCTGGACTCCATGAAAGCCGCCGACATCCTGAAGGTGGCGCCCGAAGTGTACTCTTCCAGCGTCGAGTACCCGGACACCACCATCGCCTCCAAGCTGAAGGGCATCTCCCAGGTGCACCAGGCCAACCTGGGCACCCGCGTCTTCTACTGCGACCACGGCAGCTTCGACAGCCACTCCAACCAAGTGGGCATGCACGACAAGTTGTGGGTCGACGTCTCCCAGGCCGTGGAGAGCTTCTTTGACGACCTGCGCGAGAATGACGCTGCCGACAACGTCATCATGCTGATGTTCACCGAGTTCGGCCGCCGGGTCCACGACAACGGTTCCGGCACCGACCACGGCGCTGGCGGCGCGGCCTTCCTGGCCGGCGATGCCATCAAGGGCGGCGAGTTCGGCGAATACCCGTCCCTGCGCCCCGAGCACCTGGAACAGGGCGACCTGGTCCCCCACACCGACTTCCGCAGCATCTACACCGCCATCGCGGAAGACTGGATGGGCATGGACGCTCAGCCCCTGGTAGGCGGCGTATTCGAAAAGCTGGCTTACTTCTAAACCGGGACGCCTAAAACCAATTTGGAGAGTGCACAATGCTAACGCAAGTAGCAGCCGGGCGCACTTACGACTTCAGCCACTCCGTGGGACGGGGCGCTCAGTCGGGCATGGGCTTCAGCCAGCCCGTGGCCGCCGCCCAGGGCCCCAATGGCGTGGTGTACGTCGTTAACCGCGGCAGCGAGGGGATCAGCAACGTCTCCTGGAACCGCACCGGTTATGGCGCCCGCGTTTCACAGATCACCATTGGCCCCGAGTGGGGTCAGGAAGAGTTCCTGGGCGAGTTCTCCAAGTACGGCAACGGCAACGGGGAATTCATCTGGGGTTCCGGCGTCGCCGTGGACAGCCAGGGTCGGGTCTATGTGTCCGACGAGTGGCTGAACCAGGTCAACGTCTATGACCAGGACGGCAACTTCCTCAATTCCTGGAGCGCCCTGGAATCGGACGATGGCGGCGAGCACGGCACGGCCAACATCGCCATCGACGCCGACGACAACGTCTACGTCACCGACGGCCGCAGCCACGAAGTCCGCAAGTTCGCCAGCGACGGCGGGTTCATCGCTTCCTGGGGAGGCCGCGGCTCCGACAACGGCCAGTTCAACTCCCCCTGGGGCATCACCATCGACCAGGCCGGCAACGTCTACGTGGCCGACCACCGCAACCACCGGGTCCAGAAGTTCACCGCCGATGGCCGCTGGATGGCCAACATCGGCAGTCCCGGCTCCGGTCGTGGCCAGCTTCACCTGCCCACCGCCGTGGCCGTGGACCCCGAGGGTGACATCTACGTCGCCGACTGGAGCGACAACGGCCAGCACCCCGGCCGGGTTCACATCTTCGACGCCGAAGGCAGCTTCATCATCACCCTGGTCGGAGATGCCATGGAGCTTTCCTCCTGGGCCAAGCTGACGGTAGACGCCAACGCCGACTACCTGAAGCGTCGACGGGAGGTGAACCTGCAGAATATGGAGTCCGAGTGGCGGTTCGCCCTGCCCACCGGCCTGATGTACGATGCGGCCAACAACCGCCTGATGGTGGTGGACAGCCAGCGCAGCCGCTTCCAGATTTACAACAAGGTCAGCGGTTACATGGTCCCGCAGATGAACCTGTAACCCGGCGGCCTGGTTCCCTCAATCGGGGACTTTGGATAATGGACAGGGGCGGGTTTTCAATCCGCCCCTTTTCCATGGTCAAAACAATAACCACAGCCTGTTTTTCGCTGCTGCGGGCAGGGTAGAATTACTGCAATGACCGGGCGTCAACGCCGTAATTACCATTATTGCCAACTGCCGGAAGGAAAGGGATTACAAGAAATGGACAGGGAGCAGGAAGAACACTACATTGATTTTGCGGCAGAGAACCCGGAACTGCTGTGTTCCGAGGCTCCCGATGAGATCCTGGAGGCCTGCGCCGCCGAGGCCGAGCCCACCGCGTTCATGGAGGAATTTCTGGGCACGGGGCACTCCCAGTGGATTCTCATGACCTACGGACGCCGCCTGCCCCAGGGCATGATCAACAACAACGTCCTCCAGCTGTGGATACGGGCCTGCCGTCTGTACACCCGCAGACTGATGAACGAACCCGACCCGGACTGGGGCAAACCGTTCTTTTCGATAGAGGACATGACGGTGGTGTGATAATAGGAAAATACTGCGGTGACTGGCCGGCATTAGGAGAGCGTATGGAAGACGTGCTGCCCAGGAGACAGGAATGGAGCAAGGGGCTATTTGCCGTTTTTGTCCTCACTACCAGGCGGTGGTTCGGTAAATTCCTTCCCGTCCCGCAACGCTTCTTCCCGACGCTGATTCCAGGCCCGCCATTGTTGCTGAACTTCCTCGCGTCCTTCCTCGCGACCATCTTCCTTCCCCTTGGCGTACCGGGACCTCAAATATCTTTCAGCCAGCATGGAAACACCTTCCACCAGATAGTAGGTAAATATTACAAGCCAGGGAATTAGTGCCGACGCCTCTTTCAGCGCGGCCAGGACCGTGTCCACATATTGGGCGCCCGGCAAGGCTGTGGCGAAGCCTCGCCACAAATACAGGCCGGTTACCAGCGCAAAGAGTATAGCAAAAGTTATGTAGTACCGGGTCAGGGAAAGGAGCCGGAGACTCCAGATGCTTTCCCGTTGGTTGTCCTGATGGTCAATCGTTGCCAATTTATTTCGCCTGCATTGCGCTTGAGCAAATGACCCACGGCCTTAAATGCAGAGGTATGTTACCCGGCAAGGGTGTGTGCTGTCTTCCACCAACTGTCAGTAGGCTGGCGATGTAATGCCAGGCAAGGCATTAGGCATTCTGGCACCTGAGGCAAACGTATTCGGCCCGGTCCTCCGGCAGGGTATCTGCGGGCACATTCCGCCGCCGCTGGCAAACCGAGCAGGTTACCGTTTCCAGTGCTGGCGTTGGCGGCGTTGGGGCTGCTACCGCGGTGTTTGCGCCCCGGAACCCCCTGTATTCGGGGTTCTGCTCCTTTATCCGCTGGAATCGTTCCCGGTCTTTGCGACGGCTCATGGCATCCTCCCTTACGGCGGGCCGGGCCGAATTAAATTGTGCTGACTGTAACCGGACTGTGAGGTCGCGGACTACTTAACCTCGGCGACGGCTCCCGCCTCCTCCAGCTTGGCCTTGACGCTTTCGGCCTCGTCCTTGGCCACGGCTTCCTTGACCCGGGCCGGGGCGGACTCCACCAGCTCCTTCGCTTCCCGCAGACCCAGGGCCGTAACTTCCCGAACGGCCTTAATGACATTAATCTTGTTGGGGCCAATGTCCTGCAGGGTTACGTCGAACTCGGTCTGCTCTTCCTCAGCGGCAGCGGCAGCGGCCCCGCCATCACCGGCTGCGGGGGCGGCGGCAACGGCCATAGGCGCAGCGGCGGTTATGCCGAACTCTTCCTCAAGCGCCTTAACCAGGTCGGCCAGTTCCAGTACGCTCATACTTTTGATAGTTTCCAGCAGTTCTTCCTTAGTAGCCATTCGGCCTCCTACTTTATTCTTGCGGTATGTCGATCGCTGTTTATTTCGATAAATCTGATTGTGGACTCACGGCATGGGGCGAGGTGCGCGGTCGCATAGTGCCAATTTATGCTGCCTCGCCGCCCTCTTCCAGCTGGTTGATACGGGCCTGCAGCAGGCCGCCAAGGTTTTGCACCGGGCCGTTGAGCACGCCCAGCAGCCTGGATATGGGAGACTGGATCTGGCCCAGCAGGTTGGCCACCATCTGGGGCTTCGGGGGCAGGCTGGCCAGTCGCTCCACCTCGTTCGGCGGCAGGGTCGGCCCGACGCCCATGATGGCCCCGTGGATGGCCAGCGGCGACCTGGTGGCGCGAATGTAGTCGTTGACGGCCTTGGCAGTGTCCACCGGGTCGTCGTAACCAAATGCGATGGCCGTGGGACCTTCCATGATTTCGGTGAACTGCGGCACGTTGGCTTCCTGGGCCGCCAGGTTGGCCAGGGTGTTCTTGACCACGACAAATTCCACCCCGGCATCGCGCATCCTGCGCCGCAGGTCGGTCATATCGTTGACGGAAATACCGGAATAGCCGGCGGTCAGAGCGATGGAACAGCGTTCCAGCTTCTCCTTTAGTTCGGCCACCCGGTCTATCTTGGCCTGTGTGGGCAAACGCTTACCTCCTGACGAAAAATTCCCTGCGGCTGCAGACCAGACGCAGGGAATATCGGCAAATCATGTCGAAAAACCCGGTAAGTGCGCCTAGGCAGGCGGTCCGCCACATCGAAATATGGTATCGAACCCTTGGCTCCCAACTGGGAGACCGGCGGTCTACAGCGTTATTGGGTAGTTGTCTTGCTTAACGGTTCTGTTGCTGTTTACAATCCTTGCGACCCCGATTGAGACCACTGAAAGGCTACCACGAATCTGTCCGAATGGCTACTCCGGCCGCAGAGCCTGCAGGGCGTTCAGGTCCAGGGAAATGCTGGGACCCATGGACGAGGTAACGTAGGCGGAGCGCAGGAAAGAGCCCTTAACCGCCGCCGGGCGGGCCCGCACTATGGAGTCAATCAGGACGGCCAGGTTCTCCAGGAGCCTGTCGGTGTCAAAGCTGGCCTTTCCAAAAGCACAGTGGATAATTGCCGTCCGGTCAGTGCGGTACTCTACTCGGCCCGCCTTGGACTCTTCGATTACCCGACCCAGATCCCGGGGCTGTACCATTGTGCCCGTCCTGGGGTTGGGCATCAGGCCGCGGCGGCCCAGAATACGGCCCAGCTTGCCTATTTTGGGCATAATCTCGGGAGTAGCCAGTCCCACCTCGAATTCCAGCCAGCCACCCTCAATCTGGGCGATCAGGTCGTCGTCGCCCACGTAGTCGGCGCCAGCCTGGCGGGCGATGTCGGCGCCTTCGCCGCTGGTGAACACCAGCACCCGCACCTGTTTGCCCAGGCCGTGGGGCAGTACCGTTACTTCCCGCACCATCTGGTCCGCGTGCCGGGGGTCGGCGCTGGTGCGGATATGGATTTCCATGGTCTCGTCAAATTTGGTGCTGGCCAACTCCTTCATGAGTTCTATGGCTTCCCGGGGCTGGTACTGCTTGTCCTCATCCACCCGTTCTGCCACGGCCGCGTATCTTCTGCTGTGCTTGGGCATGTCTGCTAATCCCCTTCCACGCTGATGCCCATGCTGCGAGCGGTGCCTTCGATGATGGACATAGCCTGTTCTACCGAGTTGGCGTTCAGGTCCTTTAGCTTGGTTTCGGCAATTTCCCGCAGGGCCTCCCGGCTAACGGTGCCGGCCCTGCCCGAGAGGGTGTCGGTAGCCCCTTTCTCCACGCCGGCGGCCCGCCTCAGCAGGTCCGAAGCCGGGGGAGTGCGGGTTACGAAAGTGAAGGAACGGTCCTCGAAGACCGTGAGATGCACTGGTACGATAGTGCCGGCCTGGGAGGAAGTCCGCTCGTTATATTCCTTGACGAACCCCATGATGTTGACGCCGTGCTGACCCAGGGCCGGGCCCACGGGGGGAGCGGGCGTGGCTTTGCCCGCTTCCAGTTGCAGCTTGATGATTGCTCTGACCTTTTTTGCCACCGGGGCCTCCTAATTCTATGCGCGTTCCACTTGCAGAAAGTCCAGTTCCACCGGCGTTTCCCTTCCGAAGAACGAAACCAGCACCCGCACCTTACCCTTGCTTTCGTCCACGTCGCCCACCGATCCCACGAAATCGACAAAGGGACCCTCGGTGATGCGGACCGTGTCGCCCGACTCCAGGCCAATCTTGATGCGGGGCGGCCCGGTCTCCGACTGCTTGAGGATGGATTCCAGCTGGGAATCCTCCAGCGGCACCGGCTTTGGCCGCTTGTCGTAATCGTCTTCCGTCGAGATGAACCCCGTTACCCCGGGCGTGTTGCGGACCACGTACCAGCTTTCGTCGTCCATGTTCATCTGCACCAGGATGTAGCCTGGGAAGAGCTTCCGCTGCTCCGACTTGCGCTTCCCGTCCTTGAAGATCACCTCTTCCTCGGTGGGGACTACCACCTGGAATATGCGGTCCTGCATGTCCAGGCTCTGAATCCGCAGGTCCAGGTTCTTCTTTACCCTGTCTTCCTGGCCCGAGTAGGTATGAACAATGTACCAGTGCTGGTCCTCGAACTGTTCCTCTTCAATCAGGCTGTCTCTTTCGGTGGTCATAAGCCGTCACGCTCACTCCAGGCTTGGGGCTACGGGCTGACGCCATTGACTCTACAAGCCCGCTTGGCTGGCGGGCTTGCTCTGCAATGCTGGCAATTCTGCCGGAAGGGCGTGAGAGGCCTGTCCCTCACTCCGCCCTCCGTATGTATATCTAAAATGTATTTCTAAAACAGTCGGAACACGGCGAAGATGCCCCGGTTGAACAACTCGGCAAACACCCGGTCCAGCCCGCCCAGGAAAAAGCCCACGGCCACGGACAGGGCGATGACGATAGCGGTCAAACGCGCCGTCTCCTCCTTGCTCGGCCATACCGCCTTCCTAAGCTCCGATATGACTTCCTGCAGGAACAGGATCGGGCTCACCCGCCCCACGCTGCGCGGCGTGATGGGTGACTGGTTTCGTTGCTGGGTTCCGACCCGCGCCATGGCCGGCTACCGTACTTCGCGGTGAGTCTTGTGACCCCGGCAGCGGGAGCAGTACTTGCGCAGTTCCATCCGCTGGGTGTCGTTCCGGCGGTTCTTTACCGTGGCGTAATTCCTCTCACGGCACTCGCCGCACTGTAGAGTAATTACCCCGCGGATATCAGCAGACTTTCGAGCCATGATTCACCTTCTTCCTACCGCCCGCCGGGGCGGGCGAACGTCGCCTTTAGTCCAGCAGTTTGGTGATTACGCCCGAGCCCACGGTACGGCCGCCCTCGCGGATGGCGAAACGCTGGCGCTCTTCCAGGGCGATGGGGGTAATCAGGTTCAGGGTCATGGTGATGTTATCCCCGGGCATTACCATCTCCACCCCTTCGGGCAGGCTGATCTCACCGGTGATGTCACTGGTCCGGATGTAGAACTGGGGCTTGTACCCCGTGAAGAAGGGGGTATGGCGGCCACCCTCCTCGCGACTCAGAATGTACACCTCGGCCTCGGCGTGTCGGTGTGGTTGCATCGAACCGGGCTTTACCACTACTTGGCCCCGTTCCACCTCGTCCCGGTCCACTCCCCGCAGCAGAATGCCCACGGCGTCGCCGGCCTCGGTGGTATCCAGCAGCTTGTGGAACATTTCCAGGCCGGTGGCTACGGTCTTCCGCACGTCGCCGGACCGGATGATCTCAATTTCCTCGCCCTGCTTCAGCATTCCGCGCTCAACCCGGCCGGTAACCACGGTGCCACGGCCCTTGATGCCGAACACGTCCTCAATCGGCATCAGGAAGGGGCGGTCAGTCAGCCGCTCTGGGATGGGAATGTATTCGTCCATGGCTGCCACCAGGTCGGAGACGCCCTGCATGGCGTCCGGATCGCCTTCCATGGCGTTCAGGGCGCTGACCCGGACGATGGGCGTGTCGTCGCCGGGGAAGTCGTAGGTGGAAAGCAGTTCGCGGACTTCCAGCTCCACCAGCTCCAGCAACTCCTCGTCATCCATCATGTCCACCTTGTTCAGGGCGACCAGGATGCGGGGCACCTCCACCTGGCGGGCCAGAAGGATGTGCTCACGGGTCTGGGGCATGGGGCCGTCGGGGGCGCTCACCACCAGTACCGCGCCGTCCATCTGCGCGGCGCCGGTAATCATGTTCTTGATGTAGTCAGCGTGGCCAGGGCAGTCCACGTGAGCATAGTGCCGGGTTTCGCTCTCGTATTCCACGTGGGCGATGGCGATAGTCACGCCGCGTTCCCGCTCTTCCGGCGCGTTATCGATGCTGCCGAAATCCCGGAAACTCGCCATTCCTTTCTCCGCCATTACCCGAGTGATCGCGGCGGTCAGGGTGGTCTTCCCGTGGTCAACGTGACCAATAGTTCCCACGTTTACGTGGGGCTTGGAACGATCAAACTGCTGCTTGGCCATTTCTTGTCCTACTCTCCTGCTTTTCCTTTGGAAGTGATGGAGCCCAGAGGCGGGATTGAACCCCCGACCCCGGTCTTATCAAGAAAGTGCTCTACCGCTTAGCCATCTGGGCCCGTTACCCCAAAATGTAAGTTAGATTTGGTTGTATTTTACCAAATTGGGTGGTGGAGGGGGCAGGATTCGAACCTGCGAAGTCCTTCCGGACGCCAGATTTACAGTCTGGTGGCTTTAACCACTCACCCACCCCTCCCTGCCGGCGGCCGCCCCACTGTGGGGGACGGCCTGCGCATAGCCGGTTCAACTGGGTAGGGATAATATTCCATGGAGCCCCAGAGGGGACTCGAACCCCTAACCGGCCGATTACAAGTCGGCTGCGCTTCCAATTGCGCCACAGGGGCACAAACGATAGTTCAGACCAGAAAAAGGCCCCGCAACTTCGGGGCCATTCAGCCAGTCTGCTTGATACTGCAAAGATTATATAGACGGGCGGGGGAACTTGTCAATCGAATTTCCGCTATCCGCAGGGCTATCGCTCGAATGGTCTGGGAAAGACCCGTCGTTCCCGCGAAGGCGGGAACCTCGCCGGTGTCAAACCAGTATTCCCGCTTTCGCAGGGATGTCGAAACGGACAACTGGACACCCATGCGATAGCCCTGAACGCTGCCTTCCAAACCTTGACGCTTGCCACGGGTTATTCTACACTGCATTCGGCCCTTTGAAACCGCTTCGGAAACCCGGTTTGCAACGGGAAAATCCCTGCTTATTTCATCCGCTGAGTCACCATTTTATGAATCTGAAGGACTACATCCGCGACATCCCTGATTTCCCCCAGCCAGGGATTTTGTTCCGCGACATTACCCCTTTGCTCCGCGACTCCGACGCCTTTAATCACACGGTAGACCTCCTGGCTGAACGCTGCCGGGAGTACGAAATTGACGTCATAGTAGCCATCGAGTCCCGCGGCTTTATCTTCGGCGCTCCCCTGGCCTACCGCCTGGGCAAGCCCCTGGTCCCCGTTCGCAAGGAGGGAAAGCTGCCCGGCGACACCGTTTCCGCCGAGTATTTCCTGGAATACGGCTCCAGCCGGGTGGAAATGCACCTGGGCGACGTGGGGCCCGGTGACCAGGTCCTTATCATCGACGATCTCCTTGCCACCGGTGGCACCCTGGCTGCTGCGGCCAATCTGGTCGAAACCTGCGAGGGCGAGGTGGCCGCCATGGGGCTGGTCATTGAACTGGAAGACCTGGGCGGCCGTAACACCCTGGGGGCCTACGACATATTTTCCCTGATCCAATACTAGGCTATAAGGCAGTCCCGGCACAGTTCGCCGGGGCTCCCTTGCCGGTAGGGCAATACCTTCCCCGGCATCAGACCCCGGCACCTGAAGAAAAAAGAATCTTTGCAGGAGGAAAAGTTATATGGCAGAAAAGACCACTGTCGGTAGTTACGAAATCACCGCTGTTATAGACATGGTCCCGCCGCCGCGGCCCACTTCCGCTATGTTCCCCGACGTGCCCGACGACGCCTGGGCCGATCACCAGGATGTCCTGGAAGACGGCCAGCTTCAGCTCTACTACGGCGTCTTTGTGGTGCGTTCCGAGAACCACACTGTGCTGGTGGACACGGGCATGGGCCCCGGCCCCCATCCCTCCCGCGGCAACGCGGTGGGCAACCTGTACGAGGAACTGCGGCCCGTGATGCTGCCACCCAACGTGGACATTCACAACACCAACGTCTCCCCGTCGGACCAGGTCAACTTTGTCATCCATACCCACCTCCACCCCGACCATGTGGGCTGGAACCTGCGATACTCCGGCGGAATGCCGGCGCCTAACTTCCGCCGCGCCCGCTACATCATTCCCAAGGATGACTACGACTATTTCACTCAGCCCGAAATCCTGGAGCAGAACCCCCACGTCCAGCAGCAGATAATGCCCCTCCGCCGCCTTCGCCTGCAGCAGATTGTTGAGGGCGAATACGAGGTTACCGATGGCATCAGCACCATGCCGGCCGTGGGCCACACCCCGGGCCACCAGGTGGTGCTGGTCAACTCCGGCGGCGAGAAAGCCATGCTGGTGGGCGACCTGCTCCACTGCATCGCCCAGGTAACCGAACCCAGCTGGTGCGCTTCCGTGGACTACGACAAGGCCGCCAGCCACGCCAACCGCCAGGCGCTGCTGGACAAGGCCGAGAGCGAGGGCTGGATTGTCTGCGCCGGCCACTTCCCCCCGGGCAAACAGATTGGCCGCGTAGTAACCGAGGGCGGCAAGCGGGTCTGGCAGTCGCTGTAAACCCTGACAACTTACGTCTCGGACTTAAAAAGGGCGCACGGTTTTTTCGTGCGCCCTTGCATGTGGTGATTCCGCCGGCCAGCCCACTCGTGTCCATTTGTGGCTTGGACCCGCGTGTCCCTTAGTGGCCATTTGTGGCTTGGACCCTCGTGTCCCTTAGCGGCCATTTGTGGATTGGACCCTCGTGTCCCTTAGCGGCCATTTGTGGATTTAACCCGCGTGTCGCCTCGTGTTTATTCGCCGGCAATTTCCCAGACGGCTTTACCGCTTGTCTAACCCCGGTTCCTTTGCTACAATCGCCGCGTTAAGCCCGACGCAATCAGGTAGGCAGGTTGTAGCTGATACGGCGGCTGACCCCCGAGGCAGGCGCCGGTTTCCGGCATTCCGCCAGGGCAATCCGAGAATGGCTAGAAATGTGACAGGAGGAGGAAGCATTATGCCATCGTTTTGGGAGAATCTAAGGTTCGGTGGTGACCGCGGATTTGACGATATGCACGGCTACCAGGGTCTGGACATGGTTGCCTATGTCAGCCATCCCGCCCCCAGCGAGGGCGTTAGCTGGCCCGCCGTCATCGTTATCCAGGAGATTTTTGGCGTCAACGAGCATATCCAGAAGGTTTGCGACCGGTTCGCCGCCAACGGTTACGTCGCCGTTGCCCCGGCCCTGTTCCACCGCGAGCATCCCAACCCCAAGCTCGGCTACAGTCCCGATGATATGCAAGCCGGCATAAACTATATGTCCGTCATGCGGGACGATGAAATTGTAACCGACATTAACGAGACGGTGAACTACATTTTGGGCGGGGACAATCGGACCCCTTACAACCGCACCGCCGGCCAGAAGGTGGGCATCGTCGGCTACTGTGTCGGCGGCCGCATCACCTACCTGGCGGCCACCAGTTGCGCCCGCCTGGATGCCGCTGTGGCCTACTACCCCGGCCGGGTCCTGGTACCCTTCGGCGACGATAACCCCGCCCCCGTAGACCTGACCGGCAACATCAAGATTCCCCTGATGGGCCACTTCGGCGACCAGGACGGTAACCCGTCGCCTGATGATGTGACGGCGATCGAGGCAAAGCTTGACGCCGCTGGCGTCAACTATGACTTCAAGATGTACGCGGGCGCCGGCCACGGCTTCAACTGCGACGAGCGCGACAGTTACCACGCCGAGGCGGCGGAAGACGCCTGGGCCCGCACTTTGGGCTTCTTCAACCAGCACCTGAAGAGCTAGCGGTACACGATCCACCAATGGACACTGGTGTCCACTAATGGGTGAATAGTAAGGGCCCGGTCACCAATCGACCGGGCCTTTCTCCTTTGTACTTGGAAGTGTTTAACGAGGTAGGGCCCCGGAACCCCCCGGATTGTTAGGGCCATCCACGGAGTCCACCGTCAAGTCAGCCTTCACGGCGCAGGGCAATCGCATTATGTCTAAATTGTCATTCTGAACGGAGTGACGAATCTAAACTCCATCTCACAGGCCGACCAGGGGACCCGTAACCGGGCTAACATGGAGGATTTTAGGCCCTTCGGCAAGATCAGGGCGACATGACTTATGCCCGGCGGATGTCTGCCACCTATGGCCTGAATCTAAAACGCGATTACCCTGCTGCACCGCCCCACCTACCGCCAGGCCAGCTCCACATCCGCAATAATGCCGTATTTGTCATACAGCCGTTCGGCGATGTTGATGCGGAAACCGTCATCCTCGGGGAAGGCGTTGCGGATGTGCACCCGCCAGATATCCTGGTCCAAATCGTTAACGTCGGGAAAGGCGTCATCGCACCGCACGCCGGGGTCATACTCGTAGATCAGCTCTTCCGGCGGTCGTTCCAGGTACTCGGCAATAAATATCTGAACCGTGTCAATTATCTCAACGGGCGTATGCTGGGGCATGTAACGTCTCCTGCCACGCGGGTGGGCTACCGGAGGCCCGTCGTTTCCCCTCCGGCCCTTCTGTGGATAAAACGGCGGAACCGCTTGGGAGTTCACTTCGGCCGGCTCTCCCCATTTCTTCGCAAAGTTTCCTGGTAGTCCTCTTCTTGGTTGAGCCAGAAGTATGCCCCTATTCCCAATAATGCTTGCTCAAGCTTTGCTGCCAGTTCTGGCGTAATTTCCCGTGCCCCCCGGAATACTTCGTTCATGAAATCGACCGACTCTCCGCAACACTCCGCCAGTTTCTCTGTAGAAATGCCGCGAGCTTCAGATTCCTCTTGAAGGAATTCTCCCGGCGGACTGGCATAGTCGGAATAAATGCGGTTTTTCTTAGTCGCCATAATGAAT
>DAOUHR010000129.1:0-2934 GCA_034428635.1 Dehalococcoidia bacterium | reverse complement strand
ATCGACATCTCCAGATATTCGGGGTTCATCAAGCATTATTGGACAAAGGACGGACCGTGGCTCGGTCAGCCTATTTCGCGGTACTGAACGTAGGTGCATCCATTGAGATATGCCACCGAGACCTGAATCTGGTAGTCCAATTTATCAATCTGGGAGAGAGCCACGATCCTTCCCACACTGGTATCTTCGGCCTGGTGAATAGTCGCGTTCTTGCGGCGCACGCTTTAGCTGAATCGGTTAGAACAAACGAAATTTATCCAACTGCCTGAGTTGCCCAGGCCCAATCCCCGACAATAAGGAATAAACAAATGAAATACCGCACCCTTCCCCGCACCGAACTTGAACTCTCCGAAGTCGGCTTCGGCGTCTGGACCGTGGCCACCAACTGGTGGGGTAAAATCCCCGAGGAGCAGCGCGCCGAGTTGCTGGAAAATGCCGTTGAACTGGGGGTTAATTTCTTTGACACTGCCGACACCTATGGCGAGGGCTACGGCGAGGAAATCCTGGCCAAGGTATTGGGGTATCGCCGCCACGACCTGGTCATTGCCACCAAGTTCGGCTATAACTTCTACGACAAGCTGACGCCCCGCGTCGGCCACCAGGAGCGGCCCCAGAAGTTCGATCAGGACTTCGTACGCTTCGCCTGCGAACAGAGCCTGCGCCGCCTCAACTCCGACTACATCGACATTTACCAGATCCACAATCCCCGCATCGACGCCCTGGAGAAGGACGACCTCTTCGAGATACTGGAACAGCTGAAGTCCGAGGGCAAAATCCGCTATTACGGCGTGGCCCTGGGCCCCGACATTGGCTGGTTCGAAGAGGGCGAGGCCTCCATGAAGGAACGGGACGTCCACAGCCTGCAGATCATCTACAGCATCCTGGAGCAGGACCCGGCCAAGGACTTCTTTCCCATCGCCCGGGACTGCGAGGTTGGGCTGCTGTCCCGCGTCCCCCACGCCTCCGAGGCCCTGACTGGCCGCTACACCGAGGTGCCCGAGTTCGACGAGAGCGATCACCGCTCCCACCGGCGCATCGAGTGGCTGAGGGAAGCCCTCAGAAAAGTAGAGCAGGTCCAGTTCCTTGCTGGCGAGGAGACGGGCCGGACCCTGGCCCAGGCCGCCATCAAGTTCGCCCTCTACCAGCTCGCCATCGTGTCCGTCCTGCCCAACTTCACCAACCTGGACGAACTGCGCGACTATACCGACGCCGTGGACGTGCCTGACGTCACCGACGACGAGCAGGCCCTGCTGGACGAACTGTGGGAGTACAACTTCGACCTGGAAGAGGCGCCCGTTAACCTGACCGAGGTTTAGAAATATTCGGACATGGAAGGACAGGATATACAGGATTTGGTCCGCCCCAGGTCCGGTAACCAGGCCTGACCTCCCCTTGTATATGAGAACGCAATCCTGTCCATCCCGTTAATCCCTGTAAATTATGCCCCGAATCATCATTGACACCGACCCTGGCGTTGACGACGCCATCGCCATTCTCATGGCACTGGCCGCGCCGTCAGTAGAAATAGCCGGCGTGACGGTGGTGGGCGGTAACGTCCCGCACGCCCGGGGCCTGCGCAACGCCCTGGCCCTGCTGGACTTTGTCGGGCGTTCCGATATTCCGGTCCACCGGGGCAGCAGCCGTCCCCTGTCCGGCAGGTTTGTCAACGCCCAGCATTTTCATGGAAGCAGCGGCATCACCCGCCGATTGCCTCAGCCTGTCACCAAACCGGCAGAGGCACGAGCGGTGGACTTTCTCGCTCAACAACTTTCCGACCACTCCGGTGAAACAACGCTGGTGGCCATCGGCCCCTTAACCAACCTGGCCCGACTGGAACGTCGTCATCCCGGATCCCTGTCCCTGGCCGCTTCGCTGGTAATCATGGGCGGCGCCGTAGACACCCCGGGCAACATCATCCCACATGCCGAGTTCAACTTCCACTGCGATCCTCTGGCCGCCCAAGAAGTGCTGAACGCCAGGGTTCCCCTGACGCTGGTGGACCTGGCCGCCTGCCGCCAGGTGTTTATCACCCGGAGCGCGGCTCTTGGCTTGAAGGCGACTAACCCCGTGGGCCAACTGGCGCTGGAGATAATCCAGAACTGGTTCAAAGCCGACCAACGGCGCGAGAGCATGCTCTTCTACGACCAGATCGCCATGGCGGCCGCCTTCTACCCGGAGGTTATGACCACTCGGCAGGTGAAGCTGTCGGTGGAGACGGAGGGTGCGGAGGCGGGCGCCAGCAAGGTTACCGCCCACCACGGCCCCGTGGCGTTGGCGGAAAAGGTGGACGTGGAAAAGTTGATGGCGTTGATGGGGGAATGGCTGGGATTGTCCGGACTGTAGAACCTAGCCAAGAGGACACTTCATTGGCGACCGGAGACCAGGCCTTTCGGTTCATCACTCCATCAGCCCTAAACTTAATTACCTCGTTGACGCTCACCGTTCCACCCCTGTACTCTCAACCCACCAGCCAAGCTCAACAGGAGGCCAACCTTGCGCGCTATTGATATTCATGCCCACCAGGAACCCCAGTGCTTTCAGCGGGCCGTTGCCGCCGGTCAGACCTGGCACGGCCTTACCGCCGACTCCGACGAGGCCGACATCGACCCCATGGAGGAGTGGACGCCCGAGCAACGCATCTCCGATATGGACTCCCTGGGCGTGGACGTCCAGGTGGTCTCTACCAGTTCCGCCTTCTACTTGTACGACCGGGAACCGGCCGTTACCCTGGCCATTGCGCGGGAATGCAACGACGAGGTCCACCAGTTGACCATGGACCACCCCGACCGGTTCAAGGGCTTCGCCACCCTGCCCATGCAGGACATCCCCGCCGCCATCGCCGAACTGGACCGGGCGGTGAACCGGCTGGGCATGGTGGGCGCCATGATTGACGACAAGGTCAATAACGTTACCTTCGACCACCCCCAGTTCCTG
>DAOUHR010000128.1:0-10415 GCA_034428635.1 Dehalococcoidia bacterium | reverse complement strand
GTGCTTTCCCAATCCAATGCACCATGAATCGAAAGGCACCCACAGGAGATCAGCCCCGTGCTTCCACCCCGTGTACCGACCGCTAGTCGTGTTAAATCGTGAACTCTGAACGCTAATTCAGCCTGGAAGGCCCAACTATGGGCCCCCAATCCAGGTGGTATGGCCCCGGGTGCGGAGAGAAGCGAAGCTGGGCTCCACTATGACCCTGAATTAAAGGGTTCAACAGCAGTGCATTCAGGGCAATCGCATTATGTTTAAATTGTCATTCTGAACGGAGTGAAGAATCTAAACTCCATCCCACAGGCCGACTGGGGGACCCGTAACCGGGCTGACATGCAGGATTTCAGGCCCTTCGGCAAGCTCAGAGCGACCTGTCTTATACCTGGCGGATGCCTGCCACCTATAGTCTGAATCTAAAACGCGATTGCCCTGGAAGTGCATATCTTTGGCGCCCCCACCTTGATATTCTGGATAACACTCCCCTACCATAGTTCTTGGGCGACTCCGCTTTTTTACTTAAGGCAGATTCCACTCTCTTGCCTAAATCAGGGAATATTGTCCCTCTTCCCCGCGGTGGTCCAAAATGGCTCAAAATGGCCGGCCCTGTGTTTTACGTTGCTATCTAGCAAGCGGTCTTGTGTCGGGCCAATCAGGGGCCACCCGATCCCTCCTGTCAAATACAAAAAACTGCAAAAATGGGACAAAACGGTACAAAATGGGACGGAAATAAAATTTCTTGCACTTTGCTCGCTCCCGAAGTCAGATGGTTGCGCCGACAAACGGGCAACTGGCCTCTCTTTCACCGCATTGAAAACCGATAAGCAGCGGTCATCCAGCGGGACCTACGGACCGGAAGGGCAAACGCCCTCTAACGGAAAGTTGCTTTGCCACGGCAGCGAATTGCCATACCCTGTTCTACCCCCGATAATAGCGGACAAGGCTTGGGCCGCGCTCCTGCAAGCAACAATGCCGGAGACAAGCGAAACCCGGGTTCTCTGGAGGTGACCGCATTGGATTCCGGTACTGCTATCGATCGTCAGACCTTTGATTTCCTGGCCCGTGCGGCGGGTCTGAATGTCGACGACCCCCACATGGACGAGCTCTTTCCTTATGTCCAGAATGCCCTGGTCGCCAATGAGGGGCTCAGGAATATCGACACCACCGGGTTCGAACCGGACACCAGTTTGGATCCCTTTCATTTCTACCAGCATTAAGGGGGTGATCTGTGGACGCACTGGAACTTTGCTACCTCAGTGCCGGTAACTTGTCCCGCCTTATTCGGGACCGGCAAGTCTCGCCGGTGGAGGTCATTGACGCCCACCTGGCCCGCATCGACGCAACCGAGCCAACGCTGAACTCCTTTATAACTCTTCTGCCGGATCACGCCAGGGACGCAGCCCGCCGAGCCGAAGCCCAGATACAGGCCGGCAACTACCGTGGCCCCCTACACGGCATTCCCGTGGGCCTGAAGGACCTTTTCAATACCGCTGGTGTGCGGACCACCTCCGGGTCGCGAGTCCTTGATAACTTTATCCCCACGGAAGACTGCACCGTTGCAGCCAGGTTCCAGCAGGCTGGCGCCATCCTGTTGGGCAAGCTGAACATGCACCAGTTCGCCTACGGCCCCACCGGCGAGAATTTCGACTACGGCCACATGCACAATCCCTGGAACCCGGAAATGGTAACTGGTGGTTCCAGCGGCGGCTCCGGGTCGGCGGCCGCGGCCGGCCAGTGCACCATCACCATGGGCAGCGATACCGGCGGGTCGGTGCGCATACCCGCCGCCCTGTGCGGCATCGTCGGGCTTAAGCCCACCTATGGTCTGGTAAGCCGGGCCGGTCTTACCCCCCTGTCCTGGTGCCTTGATCATCCCGGCCCTATGGTTCGCACCGTGGAAGACGCCGCCATCGCAATGAACGTCATAGCCGGCCACGACCCGGCGGACCAGGCCACATCCACTCGGGAAGTTCCGGATTACACGGCGACCCTGTCCGGTTTGGTAGCAGGCCTTCGGATCGGTGTTGTGAGAGAATATTTCGAGGCCCCGCTGGATTCCGAAGTGGAGACGGCGGTTCGCGCTGCCATTGCCCAGCTTTCGGAGATGGGCGCCACCGTCACCGAAGTCTCCTTGCCCATGTTTGCCGACGCCCAGGCCATATCCGGCACCATCCTGATGTCGGAGGCCGCGGCATATCACCGCGACTTGCTGGCAAAGGACGGCGACAAGCTTACCCCTTCTGTTCGCCTGCGGCTCGAAGCCGGGTTATTCGTTACCGCGGCCGATTACCTTAAGGCCCAGCAGGCCAGGGCCAGGTTCAACTACGAAATGTCCCAACTCTTTAACGACGTGGACCTCCTGGCCGGCCCCAGCGAACCCATAACCGCGCCGCCAATTCTGGCCTCCGAGGTTGCCATCGGCGAGCGCACAGTGGGTACTGTCGGAGCTTTGACCCAGTACACCCGCCCCTACAACATCAGTGGCACGCCCGCCATTTCCGTTCCTTGCGGCTTCTCCTTGGCGGATATGCCCATTGGCCTTCAATTAGCGGGCCGGCCCTTCGACGAGGCAACAGTGCTGCGTGCGGCCCACGCCTTCGAACAGGCTACCGACTGGCACAGCCGACGTCCGCCGGTCTAATGCCGAGTGGAACCATACCCAGGCGCGAGTCTCTATTTCAGCCCTCGAGGCCCGTCCGTTGAGCGAAATTAACGCAGTAACTTTTGATCTTTGGCAGACCCTACTGCTGGATAACCCCGAACAGGGCCGGACACGAACCCGCGCCAGGTTAGATGGGACGCAGGAAGTGTTGGCCCGGGCCGGGGAGAATTTCTCCTTGGAGCAGATCGAGCAGGCATACCGGGACGGCGTTCGCCGCTGCCAGGAAATCAGGGACGCCCACCGTGACGTCACCTTTCTGCAACAGGTTCAGATTTTCGTCAACTTCATCAGCCCACGCCTGGTGGAGAAGATTCCCGACGCCACTTTCCAGGACATCGCAGCCTGCTATTCCGACTCATTCTTTGACTATCCGCCCGGGCCTCACCCTGAGGCTATCCAAGTACTGCAGGGCGTCATGGGCCTGGGCCTGCGGCTGGGCATGATCTCTAATACCGGTATGACACCCGGTGTTTCCTTCCGCCGCTTCCTTGCTGAACACGGCATGCTTGACTATTTTGAGGTCCTCACTTTCTCTGACGAGGTTGGCTTTTCCAAGCCCTCCTGTGAAATGTTTAACCTTACGCTGGCCCAACTGGGATCGTCACCTGCGCAGGCAATCCATGTTGGCGACCATATATTCAACGATGTGGCCGCAGCAAGGGCCTGCGGACTCAAAACGATCTGGATAGAAGGCTTCTATGAAAGGCCAGATCATAACGACCCTGCCACCGAACCCGACATCAGCGTCGCTACTCTCGGCGAAGTTCCGGACGCCATTAGCAGGCTCCTGGGTTAAAGTCGCACTGTGTCGAACCTGAGCCTACCCACCCCGGCCGAGTCTGAGTTTCGATGGCCAATGTCATTTCGGTTCTCGACACTCATCATCCTCAATTGCCACAATACCGTCATCATTGTTTCGGGAATTGACACCCCAAAGGCATGCGTCAAAGCTGATTCCCTTGACAACCCATAGCCCTTGGCCTAACCTGAATCAAGGTGCTGATTCTCTGCTCTGTGCGGCGCTTGGGCCCTAAACGGGCAGGCATCTCGGTTGCCCTTCAAAGGAGAAATCGGATGCCGATTGTGGGGTGGAGTAATGGAATCCGGCGGGGAGGCAGCGGCAGGGACCGCAATGTCTGACCTGGAACGTATCTGCCAGTCGTTATTGAGTCAGCGGTCATTGATCTTGGCCAGCAACCGGGGACCGGTGGAGCATTACGTCTCCCCGGACGGGCGGCCCGAGGCTCGGCGTGGCAGTGGCGGCATCGTAACCGCACTCAACTCCCTGGCCCAGACTGCGCCCTTCACCTGGATCGCCAGCGCCATGGGCGAGGGAGATCGGCTAATTGCCGGGTCCCACCAGGACTCTTTCTACAGGTCGCCCCTGCCCGGCCAAAAGATAGATCTGCGGTATGTAGTTACCCCCCGGCGGATTTATCACAAGTATTACAACGTCCTCTGCAACCCCCTGCTATGGTTCCTGCAGCACTACATGTGGAACCCTCCTTACAATCCCAACGTGGACGCCAGCGTTCACGATGCCTGGCAGGGAGGCTACGTTCCCGTCAACCGCGCCTTTGCCCAGGAAGTTGTCAAGCAGGCCCGCAGCAACGAGCAGCCACCCGTCGTAATCGGCCACGACTATCACCTGTACCTGCTCCCGGGGATGGTGCGCGAGGAACTTCCAGACTCCATCATTCAGCACTACGTGCACATTCCCTGGCCCACACCTCGCTATTGGCAGATGATCCCGTCCTATATGGCCAGGCAGATCTGTTCCTCCCTGGCCAGCGCCGACGTAGTGGGTTTCCAGACCGACCAGGACCGGGAGAGTTTCCTGGACTCGGTGGAGGTCTTTGTACCCGACGCGACAGTGGACCGCGGCGCTCACATAGTCCACCGTGAGGACATGTCCAGCCACGCCAGAGTGTACCCTCTCTCCATCAACGTGGCTGAGGTTCAGCGGATCGCCGGTTCTCCCCGCGCCCTGGACCACGAGGAAAACCTCATGTCCATGCGCCGGGGCGCCAGCACCATTGTCCGCATCGACCGGGCCGAACCCAACAAGAACGTGGTACGGGGATTTCGGGCATTCGAACTGCTGCTGAATCGGTTTCCTGACCTCCAGGGCAAGGTAAGCTTCCTTGCCTTCCTGGTACCCTCCCGCACCCACATTCGCCAGTATCAACGCTACATGGATGAGATCCGTCAACTGGTGAACCAGATCAATGAACGGTTCGGTACCGAGGAATGGCAGCCCATCACTACGTTCATGGAAAACAACTACACCCAGGCCATTGCCGGTATGAAGCTCTATGACGTTCTGCTGGTCAACTCCCTTATTGAGGGTATGAACCTGGTGGCCAAGGAAGGGCCCGTCGTAAATACCCGTGACGGCGTTCTTGTTCTCTCGGAGACCAGTGGCGCCTATGAGGAGCTCAGGGACGGCGCGATTCCAGTCTCTCCGACTGACGTGGAGGGTACAATGGAAGCCCTTCACTCCGCCATAACCATGCCCGTGGAGGAAAGAAAAAGACGCGCCACAATCCTGGCGGAGTCGGTCAGCCGCCAGGATATAATTCACTGGATCTGCCGCCAACTGGAAGACATCAGCAACGTTTGCCAGGCCCAAACGGAGGAGAACACCCTTGATTGACGATCCGTTCTACGGTCAACTGCCTGACGGGGAACGCCCGGACATCATGCTCTATATTTTTCCCCACCTCAAAGAGTTCCTGGTAGTGGACCTGCGGGGGGACTCTTCGGAAGTCTTGCTGATGAATGCAGAAGAGGTATTCGACGGGGAGTTCTTCCGAGGATTGGAACACGAGTTCTCCCGGACTTTGCGGGAAGGAAACATTTACCCCTTTGCCCATATCATTAACCTGCCCTTGCGCCTGGAGGAAATCGTTCGCAACGTGGCCATGTCTTCCATTCTGGAAAGGCTCGGCGTGGATACCTTCGACGATGAGGACCTGCCGGCGGTTGTCGTGTTCATCATCAGCGGCGGCGCGCTGGCAATGCATTCGGACAAGCTGATCAACAGCCTGCGGGAGCTGCTGAGCACCTACCCTGGTGGCTCCGACATCACTCAGTGGGAAAGTGTCATCTCCCGCCTGGTACGGGAAGAGAACCAGGTGTTAACGGACCTTAGCTACCAGGAGCTTACCGAAGCCCTGCGTGACGACTCTCCCGACTATTTCACCTTATGGGAAAACCGGAACTGACCCCTAATATTCCCATCTCCCCGGTCTTAAAGAGAGAGAATTGAAGGTCGTCGGACTTATTTCGGACACTCACTCAGCCGGCAGCGGCCGCGACCTGCCGGACGCTGTTTTCCGGGCCCTTTCCGGCGTTGACCTTATTCTCCACTGTGGTGACCTGGAATGCCTGGGAGTTCTGGATTACCTGGAGACCCTGGCCCCGGTGCTGGCGGTACGGGGCTACGAAGACCCCACGGAGGAAGGAGACCGACTCGCCACTACTACCCGGGTTGTGCAGGTTGAGGGAATCAGTATCGGCATGGTGCACGACATCCAGTGGCCCACGCCCCGGATACCCACCAGCCCTGATGGCACAGGACTGGTCTTTCCCGACAATGGCGCCGCCCAAATCACGACCCGCAAGTTCGGACAGGCCGTGGACGTTGTGGTGTTCGGCGACACCCACGAGGAACTGGTGTGCTGGTACGACGGGGTTATGTTCATCAACCCCGGCAGCCCCACATATCCAGGCCGAAAACACAAGCCTGGGAGCCTGGGCACTGTTGCCAGGCTAAGGGTCGACAAGAGGGCGGTGGAAGTGGAACTGGTACAACTTTAGGGACCACTCTGGTGGACCGCCTATGAAGTGGTCAGTCCTTACCGAGAATTAAGGACATGGCCCGGCGGCCACGTCCTTAAGGTTTTCGGCGCTATTCCGGCTGTGAAGGAACCAGCTTATTACAGGGTGATAAGGCCATTGCCAAACACCGGCGCAAATACCAGGGACACGATGGCCATCAGCTTGAGCAGGATATTCAGGGAGGGGCCCGAGGTGTCCTTGAAGGGGTCTCCCACCACGTCGCCTTCTACGGCGGCCTTGTGAGCGTCGGAACCTTTTCCACCAAAATTGCCCAGTTCCACGTACTTCTTGGCATTGTCCCAGGTACCGCCGGCGCTGGCCATCATGATAGCCAGCATGAACCCGGCTGCGATGGCCCCAATCAAAAGGCCGCCCAGGGCTGCCTGCCCCAGAATGAACCCCGTCGCCAGCGGAGCGACAACTGCCATCACACCGGGCAGAATCATCTCCCGCAAGGCTCCCCGCGTACTGATATCAACGCAGCGGGCCGAGTCAGGGCTGGCGGTGCCTTCCAACAGGCCGGGTATCTCGCGGAACTGACGACGGACCTCATCGACAATGCCCTGGGCAGCGCGACCCACGGCCTGCATGGTCATGGCAGAAAAGATGAAGGGCAACATGGCGCCAATCACCACGCCGACCAAAATTCGGGGGTCCAGCAGGTTTATGCCTACGCCGCTGCCGCTCAGCCGACCATCGTCGCCCAGCGTAATTAACCCGGCGCTAACGGCGTATGCAGCCAGCAGGGCCAGGGACGTAAGCGCGGCTGATCCAATGGCAAAGCCCTTTCCGGTGGCGGCGGTAGTGTTGCCCAAAGCGTCCAGGGCGTCCGTACGTTCACGTACCTGCGGGTCCAATTGGGCCTGTTCCGCAATGCCGCCCGCGTTGTCGGCTACGGGACCGTATGCATCGGTAGCCAGAGTGATTCCAAGGGTGGAGAGCAATCCCACACCGGCCAGCGCGACTCCATAGAAACCGGCAAACCAGTAAGAGAGCAGAATGGCAATTGAAATGCAGATGACCGGGACCAGGGTACTCAGCATGCCGGTGGCTATGCCCCCGATGATAACCGTGGCTGCTCCCGTCTGGGAGGCCTCGGAAACGCGCTTGGTGGGCATGTAGCTGTATGAGGTGTAGTACTCGGTTGCGAGGCCAATAATTGTTCCGGCCACCAGTCCCGCTACTACGCAACCGAACCAGGACCATTCCTGGGTTACGGCAATCGTAAGAACCGCGGCAAAAACGATCAGCAGTCCGCCCGCGGCAAATATGCCGTACCGCAGGGCCCAGAGCAGCTTTTCAAAGTCAGCCTGCTCGCCGCTACGCACCACGAAGGTACCAAGTATGGCTGCAATGATGCCAGCTCCGGCAAGCAGCATGGGGAACAGGGCCTGCACCTTGTCGGCATCCTGCATGGCGAAGAGAGTTCCGGCGCCCACCAGGGCCACGGCGGAAATGATGCTGCCCACATAGGACTCAAAGAGGTCAGCACCCATACCGGCCACGTCACCGACGTTGTCGCCTACGTTGTCGGCAATTACGCCGGGGTTGCGTGGGTCGTCCTCCGGAATGCCCGCTTCAACTTTACCAACCAGGTCGGAACCCACGTCTGCGGCCTTCGTAAATATACCGCCGCCAACGCGGGCGAAGAGGGCAATGGAGCTGGCGCCAAAGCCAAATCCCGCCACCGCGCTGATGTCCTGGAAAACCAGGTAGAGGATGGTGACGCCCAACAGGCCTATGCCGACCACCGTCACTCCCATGACCGAGCCGCTGGAGAAGGCCACCCGCAGCGCCGGATTCAGACCCCGCATGGCCGCGGCGGCAGTGCGTACGTTGGCGCGTACCGCTACATTCATGCCAATGAAACCAGCCAGGCCCGAGCAGATGGTGCCGACCAAGTAGGAGATGGCCGTTGCGGGTACCCCAAGTTCATGGGTAAACAGCGTGTAGTCCAGTACGGCAAGCACGACCGTCACAACTACAACTAAAGGCAAAAGCGCCAGGTATTCCCGGCGCAAAAAAGCCGACGCCCCCGTTCGGATGGCGTCGCCAATTTCGGTCATTCGTTCGTTGCCAGCCTCCGCCTTGACCACTCGCATGGCCATAATGGCAGCAAACACCAGGGCGATTGCTCCGGCGACCAGCGGCAGGACGACTAGCGTGACGCTTGAATCCATTTGACCCACCTCGAAATTACGGAAATGAGCTATCCCAAGCGTTGGAAACGTACCATATACCCCTAGGGGTGTCAACTTACGAAATGTGCGGGCAGGTTCCCAGTCATGTCGCATTCTGGCTGCTGACCGGGGCCTTCACTAGGGCGTGTCGTCATATTCAACGTCATTGCTACCAAGGCAGGAACCTCGACCTCAGCCCATCGAGGTTCCCGCCTTCGCGGGAACGACGAAAAGGGACGCTCGGAGAGGTCTACCTTCAATTTGACGACAGCCCCTAGGTCTGTCCTTAAGAACTTGGCTGGTTCAAGCTACCTGCTTGCCTCGCTTCCGCCAGTTGAGGTGGGTGCGACGGGAAAGCGGCAGCCAAAGTTACAAGTTTGCCGACCGGTGTCCCTATCTTCCAGACGGCGGAACGCAGAGATGTAAGAAGATGGGCATTTTTTAATTTTCGTTCCATTTTGTCTCATTTTGTCCCATTTTGGGGTATTGCCCTCACGACCATGGCCTTGTGCCGCAGGAGGAAGGGGAATTGTCCTTAGGGCGTGTCGTCATATTCAATGTCATTGCTACCAAGGCAGGAACCTCGACCTCAGCCCATCGAGGTTCCTGCCTTCGCGGGAACGACGAAAAGGGACGCTCGGAGAGTTCTACCTTCAATTTGACGACAGCCCCGAGGCCAGGGCAGACACGCGGGTCTGGCCCTGCGGTGGTCGCCGGTGGGCCAGGGCAGACACATAGGTCTGCCCCTACGGTGGTCGCGGGTGGGACAGGGCAGACACATAGGTCTGCCCCTACGGTGGGGGATTTGCCATCGTTCGGGCCTTATGCCATGGCAAACCAGCGGGCCCAGAGCAGGGACAGGTCGGGTTTGGGCTTGGGGGCGGGCAGTTCCCGCATGAGCAGTTGGTCGTATTTGCTCTCCCAGGCCCAGGGGAGCAGGGCCAGCAGCATGCGCCGGGGTTCGGGGATGTCTCCCTTTTCCCGTACCTTGTCCAGGTAGTTGTGCAGGTGCATCCAGGTGGTGAGGCGGAAGGCCCTGGTCGGCGATCTTGCGGATGACCTCCAATGGCTTGGGCGGGTCCTGTTGGTCGCCTACGGCGCGGGCGTAGTCGTGGTGGACCTGTTCGGTGACGCGGCGCATGCGGTAGATGGTGAGTTGGCGGTGGTATTTGCGCTGGAGGGCGCGGATTTCTCTTCTGATTTCGCTTAGGGTTCTCATGGTTGTTTGTCTCCTTTTATTTATCCACGAAGGGACACGAAGGTGGGGATTTTTTAGAAGTGTCCCGTTTTGTGCCATTTTGTGCCGTTTTTGCGTTTACCCCCGGGGTTGGTACGGGAGGGTGACGGGGTGTTGTCCTTTGGACAGGGCAGACACGTAGGTCTGCCCCTACGGTGGGGGGTGATTGCCTCCGTTTCCTTTTTTTGATCTTGTATTCTTATGGTGGGGATGGGTTATGCGGGTTGGCAAGGGGGGGAGGCAGGTTAGGGGAAAAAAGTGGCCATTGACATGGGCACAGTAAAGGGACTGATAGGTGGTACTGGCCTAAAGGAACTTGAGGGAAAGGGAGTTTTGGAGGAAAAGGAACGTTGTGTCCCTTCTAAACCAAAGCCGCGGCGGGAAGTACATTTCCATAATGGGTGGGCAGGCATCGGGTCAGAATTCCCTACTGCCAAACTGTCAATCTGAGTGAAGCGACGGATCCAGATTTCTAAAGGTCGGAAACGTATTTGGC
>DAOUHR010000127.1:0-11839 GCA_034428635.1 Dehalococcoidia bacterium | reverse complement strand
GTCGCTTCGTTCCACCAGGTAAGAAACGTCAGGGATAATCAGGTCAACGCCCAGCATATCTTCGGTGGGAAACTGGACGCCGCAGTCGACAACAATAATGTCGTCGCCAAATTCCAGGGCCATCATGTTCTTGCCGATTTCGCCCAGTCCGCCGAGGGGGATGATTCGCAAGGTATGGTTCAAACCGATTCCATTTCCAAGTTGAAGTTAGTAACTAAAACAATGACAGTTGTTCGGGCGGCGGCGGCTGGTCTTCTTCCAGCGCCGCCTCGGGAGGCAGGGGTTGCTGGCGCGCCTGGGCCAGGATTTCCGGAATCCGCCGGAAGTCCTCCTCTATGGAGCCGCGCATCTCCTGGCGATACAGGGCCGCCGCCGGGTGCATTATAGGATAGATACGCCGGCCGTCCTTCTCCCTGACCCTGCCCCGGGCGCGGCTGATGCTTTCGCCCGGGAAGAACCTGGCCAGGGAAAAACGGCCCAGGGTTACTATCAGGGCCGGGTCAATAAGCTCTATCTGTCGGTTCAGGTAAACGCTGCACGCACCGATTTCCAGCGGCAGGGGGTCGCGGTTCTGGGGTGGGCGGCATTTTACCATGTTGGCGATGTAGACCTGCGGGCGGGTAAGGCCAATGGACGCAAGCAATTCTTCAAGAAACCGGCCGGCGGGCCCCACGAAGGGCCTGCCCTGGCGGTCCTCCTGCACCCCTGGTCCCTCGCCGATGAACATTATTTCCGCATCCGGGGCTCCTTCGCCGGGAACGGCGTTGGTGCGCCCGCGGTGCAGGTCGCACTGGGTGCAACTCGAGACCAGTTGCTCAATCTCTTCCAGGCTGTTCATAGCGTGTTCATGGGAGCCGGAGACATCACTGCATCAGCGGAAGCCAAACTCTCCCCATCGGTAATACCTTTCAGAGAGGGAGCAGACAGGCTTCGCTGTCGTTCCGGCCACTTGCGGCGTTGGGGAAATATCCAGGCCAGGTTAATTGTTGGAAACACCGTGTTCTACCAGGTAAGCTACGGCATCTCCTACTGTCTGGATGTTTGCGGCGTCATCGTCGGATATCTCCACCTGGTTATCCTCGGTAGAGAACTCCTCCTCGAAAGCCATAATAAGTTCTACCAGGTCCAGGGAGTCGGCGTTAAGGTCGTCAACGAAAGAAGAGGTCTCTGCCACGTCTTCTTCCTCAACCCCCAGCTTGTCTACTACTATGGTTCGTACACGTTCTATAACGGTGGCCAAACGGTCATCTCCCTTCGGAAGCGAGTTTTTCCTGATTCAGTTCTCCCCGAGACAGGGCGGACATTGCCGTTCCCAGTACGCCGTTGACAAAGCGAGCCGAACTGTCGCTGCCAAAGGCCTTGGCCAACTCTACGGCTTCGTTGACAGCGGTCTTGGCGGGAGTAACAGGGTGGTAAAGCAATTCGTACAGAGCAATGCGCAGTATGTTGCGGTCGACGGGCGACAAAAGGTTGACCGGCCACGCAGGCGCATAGGTCTGTATCAGTTGGTCCAGTTCTTCCTGCTTCTGGTTCAGCCCCTGAAGAAGGGTTTTGGACAGTGCCAAGACATTGCCGGCGTCCTTGGCGCGCACCAGATTCTCTTCAAGCAGCCATTCAACGCCCGATTCTTCATCATAGCCTCCCCGCAAGTCGCTGGCGAAACCGGCCTGCAAAGCCACAGTTCGCGCCAGACTTCGGGGATCCCTGGTCAACACCTCAGGCATAATCACCAGTAAAGGAATTGCCCGCCAACTTCCGGCCGGCCGCTAAATTTGTGCGACCACTTTCTCGATGGAGGCGGGGTCGGAAAGGGTATACGCCTCTACGTCCCGGTCTATTCGCTTGATCAGACTGGACAGAACCCGGCTGGGGCCAAACTCCACGAAGTGGGACGCGCCCGAATCCACCATGTATCGTACCGATTGCTTCCACCTCACGCAGTGGCAAAGACCTTCAATCAATTCGCCGCGGACTTCTTCGGCGGTGGTAACGGGGGAAGCCATAGAGTTGGCGACGATGGGGAATGCCGGAGCAGCCATTTCGAGTCCGGCTATCGCCTCTGCCAATCCTTTTTGGGCATGACCCATCAAAGAGGAATGGAAAGCGCCGCTGACCTTCAGCGGCACGGTCTTCTTGGCTCCACGGGCCGTCGCCAGGTCCATAGCGCGGGCCACGGCAATCTTGTCGCCGCTGATGACCACCTGGTCATCGCTGTTGACGTTGGCCAATTCCACCCCGGTCTCGGCGCAGATGTGCTCAAATGCAAACTCGTCCAGGCCAATAATGGCGGCCATCCCACCAGGGCGCAACTCGGAAGCTTCGTGCATCAAACGCCCCCGCTCACGAACCAGTCGAACACCGTCCGCGAAGCTGAGCACCCCCGCCACGACGAGAGAAGTATATTCCCCAAGGCTGTGGCCTGCCACGGAGACAGGTTTGGGACTCTGTGCGCCCAGGTATTCTTCCCAGGCCCTCCAGCAGGCAATACTCACTACCATGATGGCCGGCTGGGAATTTACGGTGTCCTGCAAATCCCTCGTAGGTCCCTCGAAAATCATCCTGGACAATGAGAAGCCCAGACTGTCGTCAGCTTCTTCGAATATTTCCCTGGCAGCCGGCGAAGACTGGTACAGTTCCTGACCCATTCCCACGCTTTGGGAACCCTGGCCGGGGAACACGTACGAAAAATCTTTACCTTCCTGCGTCATCGTCATACCCTCTACCCTCAACCCTGTTCGCCGTTACCATAAAGCCAACGACCATAAAGCAATGGCCACAAGCCGAACAAGACTTTTCTTGTGCAAATGGGGCTTGCGGCCAAAGGAAACTAAACCTACACACCGACGCCGACTACCTGGCGTCCGCGGTAATAGCCGCATTGAGGACAAGCTGCGTGGGGCAATTTTGCCGCATTGCAGCGTTGACAGCGGGCCGGATGAAGAGGCTTGAGCTTGTAAGAGGTGAGCCTTCGCCCTCGTCTGGCTCGCGTAACTTTCTTGTTTGGTACTGCGCCCATGGTTCAGAATCCCCTTAAGTTTCGGATTGATTTAGCAGGGCCGCCAAGGCGCTCCACCTTGGATCGATGGCCGCCCCGCTGCACACACAATTTTCTTTGTTAAGATCTACGCCGCATTCCTGGCACAACCCCTGGCATTCTTGCCGGCAAAGGGGCTTGATGGGCTGGGCGGCCACGGTGCATTGCCGTAGCAACTCGGTCAAATCCAGGATATGAGTCGAATCAATAAAGGTTCCTTCGTAGTCCCAGGGCAGATCCACCCGTTTCCCTGTATTGACATCCACCAGCGGGAAATATTCTTCCTCCACATCCAGCGGCGCAAGGCTGACAAACTCGCCCAGGCATCGGCTGCAGCTTGTGTACACGTTGGCATTCACAACGCCCCTGGCTAGCAGGCCCTGGTGGGTCCTGACAAACTCCATGCTGCCCTGGCATTCGGCCGTCAAGCTACTTGAAACGGTCAACGCCCCTTCAACGCCTACCTTGCGGGAGGCGCCGGTAGGTTCCTTAAGCAACTGTGCTACGTTGTATTGCATCGAGTCTTAAGGTACTGGAAAGGGGATCTTCCCCAATACAGGCAAAAGATAACTAAAGCCACCTTAAGCGCTGGCCCGATAAATTGGCATTGATTATACGTGGCGAATGTGGGTATGTGTCAATAGCGCAAGGTACGGTGGGCCCAAAACCCGGTCTGCCAGCCCATTGCGGGATACCCGACACACCTGTTTCCGGGCCCTGGGCGCTTCTCTGCCTGGCGAGACCGGCCCTGGCAGAACAATAATGGCCTAATCCCCTACCCCTTCCCTCCTGTCTGTACGTATATAATCAATAATCTGCTGGGTGGATGCCCCAGGACCGAACACCGCGTCAATTCCAATGTCGCTCAGCGGTTGGCGGTCATCTTCGGGGATGATGCCCCCCAGGACTACCAGGACATCTTCCATGTCCTGTTCCTTAAGGCGGCTCATTATCTCGGGCATCAACTCCATGTGGGCGCCGGAAAGAATACTCAGTCCCAGGACCTCGACGTCTTCCTGAACTGCTGCCTGAACTATCATCTCCGGCGTCTGGCGGATACCGGTGTAAATTACTTCCATTCCGGCGTCGCGCAGGGCGCGGGCAATCACCTTGGCGCCCCGGTCGTGGCCATCCAGACCCGGCTTGGCTACCAGCACTCGAATTGGGCGGCTGTCCTGGACCATTGAAGGAGTCCTCGTATTTTTCTGATTCAGCAGAGTGGCACACCAATCAACCTGTCCATTTTATCCTAAAGACCGCTGCCTTGACACCCAATTGCCCGCTCCTTAAGATTTAATTGCAAGCTCAAAAACGTTTACCGTAATCCCCAGCCTCACCAGAGTCCCAGTAGCTCAGTGGATAGAGCGGCTGCCTTCTAAGCAGCGGGTCGCGGGTTCGAATCCTGCCTGGGACGCCACAAATCCCCACAACAGCTACGAAATAACCTGAATTCCTGCCTGATCCGGTAGTGGATGTCAAGCCACGCGCTGGCGGAACATGCCGCTGGCGCCGTCATTGCAACGCCTTACGCACCCCGGCGATGACGTTGTCTTTGTCGGGAAGGCAGTATTGTTCCATAATTGGGCTGTAGGGGATGGGGACGTCGGGGGCGCAGACACGGACCGGCGGAGACTTGAGCGCGCGGAAAGTCTCAAGGTCTTCGGTAATCTGGGCGCTGATCTCAGCAGCGGCGCTGCCGGTGATGCAGGCTTCGTCCACAATCACCACGCGGCCCGTCTTCCGCACCGAGCGGCGGATGGCCGGGGTGTCCATCGGCACGAGCGTGCGCGGGTCCACCACCTCCAGGGAAATGCCTTCCGCCTCTAATTCCTCTGCGGCCTTCAATGCCTCCGGCACCATTTTCGAGATGGCGACGACCGTCACATCGTCCACCTCCCGCTTCACCTCGGCCTCCCCAATGGGCACCAGGTACTCCTCCTCGGGCACCGGGAACCGGTCGGGCAGGGACGCAAGAATCTGGTCCTCGAAGAACACCACCGGATTGTTGTCGCGAATGGCGCTCTTCATCAGGCCCTTGGCGTCGTGGGGATTGGAGGGCATTACCAGCTTCAGACCGGCCAGGTTCATGAACATTGGATGGGGGCTTTGCGAATGCTGGGCTGCCGCCGAGCGCCCGCCGCCGGTCGAGGCGCGGAACACCAGGGGGAAGGACGCCTGGCCGCCGAACATATAGTGGATCTTGGCCATCTGGTTTACGATCTGGTCCATGGCGGTGAAGGCAAAGGTCATCATCCCGGGACTGATGATGGGCCGGAAGCCGCTGCCTGCGGCGCCGATGCCCGCGCCCACATAGGCCTCCTCGGAGATGGGCGAGGCCCTCAGCCGCTCAATACCGAACTCGGATACCAGCTGCTCCAGGGGCCCCAGGTTGCCGCAGATGTGAAACACCTTCTCGTCCCGGCGCATTTCTTCCCGAAACGCTTCCATTATCGCTTCGCCATAGGTTATCTCTCGCATAGTTTGCACCCACTCCAGTCCCTTCCCGAAGGCAGGGGGAGACCTGGAATTAGCTATGATGATTACTTTTGCAGCACGTTCACGGGGCGAAGACATCCGTCAGGGCGTCTTCGGGCCTGGGCAAAGGGCTGGACCTGGCGAAATCGATGGCTGACTCAACGGCAGCGCCGATCTCCTTGTCGGCCTGCCGCAGTTGCTCTCTCGTCGCGACGCCCTGCTCCACCAGGAGGTCGATAAATGCTGCGATCGGGTCGTGGGACTGGCTCAGCTCAATCTCGCTCGCCGGTCGCGGGTCCTGCGGATTACCGCGGGACTCGGAGTGCCCTCGCCAGCGGAAGGTCTTGCATTCCAGCAGGGTGGGGCCTCCGCCCTCCCTGGCCCGCCGCACCACTTCCTGCGCCGCCTCGTAAACGGCCAGAACGTCGGTACCGTCCACCGTCAGGCCCGGGATGTTGTATCCTGCAGCCCGCGCCGATACGTCCTCTACCGAGAGGGTGGCCGCCGCCGAGTTGCCCGAAGCCCAACGATTGTTTTCGCAGACATAGATAACCGGCAGCTTCCAGATGGAGGCCAGATTCAGCGAGCCGTGGAACGCTCCCTCATTGGAGGCGCCGTCGCCAAAAAAGGCCACCGCCACGCCGTCGCCGCCTTCCAGCTTGGCGGCCAGGGCTGCGCCGGTGGCTATGGGCATTCCCGCCCCCACGATGCCGTTGGCGCCCAGCATCCCCACGCTGAAGTCTGCGATATGCATCGAGCCGCCCTTGCCGTGGCAATAACCGTTGGCGCGGCCGAACAATTCCGCCATCATCAGGTTGATGTCGGCGCCCTTGGCGATGGTGTGGCCGTGGCCGCGGTGGGTGCTGGTGATACGGTCGGTATCGCGAAGGGCAGAGCACACGCCCACTGCGACGGCTTCCTGGCCGATATAGGCATGGACCACGCCGGGGATGTTGCCCTCGTGGAACTCCTCGACGGCCCTGGCGTCGAAAGTCCTGATGGTGACCATCTTGCGGTACATATCCAACAAGAGGCCGAAGTTGGTAGTCATGTGCCATCCCTCCTGCGCCAGAGATTGGCCGCATTGTACCCCAGCGTAAACATCGCCGCTATGCCGGGCCGTGGGTGTGTAACCGTTAGCGCTTATCGACCGGGTGCTGATGCCACGCCATAGATTTCACGATTGTCGACGGGCAAGAAAGGCAATACTGACGGAAGCCGGTCGCGTCGGGTCGTAAAACAGGGTCAGGGCGAAAACCGGTTGTTGGGGCAAATGATGGAGCGGGCATGGCATAACGGATGGCCAGGCACGAAGTGTGAGTCGAGTAAGGGAACGGACAAGGTTGCCCGGTTAACTATTCTCCGGGGCTCAGGCGCGTGAACTCCACGTCTTCCTGCCATACCCTGGCCAGGCCCCGGGAGTCCTGCTGAATCAAGACGTTACACAGCCAGTCGTGGTCATTCGATTCAGGGTAGTCGCTGCGGTAATGGGAGCCACGGGACTCACGGCGGGCCAGCGCGCTCAGACAGGTGACTTGCGCGACCGTTATTATGCTGCGAACGTCCAGCCACTCCTGCCAGGCCTGGTTGTACTGGCGTACCGCTGGTACCGAAGCTGCCCCGGCGCGCTGTCCCAGTTCTTCCAGCGAAGCAAGAACCGACTCCAGGCCCGGGCCATCGCGCACAATCCCACCCTTGTCCCACATCAGGGACTCTACCTCCTGGCGGATGGAGAATATGTTGCCCGATCCGGACTCCCCAAAGGGCGCAAGCGCGCCTTCTACCAGGGACTCCACCTGGCGCGGCGCAACTGTCGGCAGGGTTCGGTCTTCTACGAACTCGGCCATGGCATCTCCGGCTATGGCGCCGAACACGGTGGACTCGGCAACCCCGTTTCCGCCGAGGCGGTTGGCGCCGTGAACGCCGCCCGAGTCTTCACCGGCTACAAAAAGCCGGTCCAGGCCACTGCGGCAAAGTTCGTCTATTCGCACTCCTCCCATGTGGAAGTGGGCGGTGGGACACACCTTCACCGGTTCCCGGGCCAGGTCAAAGCCGACTTCCCGGCAGCGGGCTACCATCCCGGGGAAAGACTGTTCCACAAATCCGGCACCCAGATGGGACACGTCCAGATAGACTGCCCCGTCAGGGGTGCCCCGACCGCCCTGGATTTCCAGGTACCCCGCCCTGGAGACCATGTCCCGAGTGGAGCGTTCCATACGCTCCGGGTCGTATCGTTCCATGTATCTTTGTCCCATGTCATTCAGCAGGTGGCCCCCCGCGCCCCTCAGGCCCTCTTCCAGGACCGCGCCGGTTACGATGGTACGTCCGGCGACCAGCCCGGTGGGATGGAACTGGTACATTTCCATGTCCTGCAAGGCGCAGCCCGCCCAGTAACACAGGGCCATGCCGTCGCCGCACTTTTCCAGTGAGGGAGCGGCGTAGGTGTACATCCTGGCGCCGCCGCCGGCGGCCATCAAGGTCGCCCTGGCAGCCACGGTTATGAATTCACCGGTACGGACGTTGAGCAGCAACGCCCCCGCAATTCCCCCGGTAGTATCGTGCAAGAGCGAGACAGCGCGGTGTTCGTCCAGGAGGTTCATGTTGGAGGCCAGGACATTCTCTTTAAGCCGGGACATTATCTCGATGCCTGTGAGGTCTCCCCGGTGGACCGTCCGGTCGAAACTCTGTCCGGCGAAGGCTTTCTGGAATATATACCCCTGGCTGTCTCGGTCGAAAAAACACCCCAGCGACTCCAACTCGGCGATGATCCGGGGCGCCTGGTTAACCAGCAGCCAGGCCAGTTCCTGGTTGTTGATAAACCCTCCGCCTCGAATAGTGTCTTCAAAGTGCCTCTCGAAGGAATCCTTTGGGTCCAGGACCGCGTTGTAGCCCCCTTGCACCATGCGAGTGCAGCCGCTCTGGCCAATCTGGCCCTTGGCGACGACCACGACGTTCAAGTGGGGGTTTTTCCGGTAGGCGTGCAGGGCCGCCATCAGCCCGGCTCCGCCGCCGCCGATTATAAGAATGTCCGCGTCCACTTGTTCGTGCATGCCTTCCTCGACTGCACCTGTGCCAGGATCGCGCCTTTTCTGCCGATCCGCTCGCACAATATAGGCGAGATTAGCAAGGGCGGCAACTTGCCCGCGCAGAATTCTTTTAATGGAATCACCGTTATGGTATGTTTAGCGGGCCAGGGGAACGGCGAGGGTCCCCTTGCCGGACCGGCCTGAAGTGGGTCCTTGATATTTAGCCGTTGACATTCAGCCAAAGGGAAATGCCATGACCACCACGTCCACCGCTATTTCGCGGGAGCTTATCTACCAGGTAGCTTACGAGACCAACAAGCGGGCCGCCATTGTAGTACCCCAGGATGGCTTGGCGGCTTTTGGCGAGGCCTGGGAACGGGAGAGCAAACCGCTGGCCCACTTCATATTGGGCCAGATTCTGGAGAACGCCAAGCTGGCAGTGGCCGACGCTCGACCTATGTGCGGGGACACCGGCCTGCCCCGTTACTACGTTAAGCTGGGTAACGAAGCCCGGATAGACGGCGGGGTCGTGGCCCTGGAGCGGGCTTTGCGCCAGGCGGTAGCCGACATTACCCAGGACATTCAGTTGCGGTCCAATCGGGTCCACCCGTTGACCCGGCGGAATCCTGGCAACAATACGGGCGTCTTCGCCCCCAACATAGATTACTCATTCGAACCTGGCGGTGACTGGATCGACATTATTGCCGTGCACAAGGGAGGCCTGTTCGGGACCGATTACCGGATGCTGTTCCCCGCCGACGGCACCGACGGAATTAAGCGGTTCCTGCTGGACAACATGGCTGAGTTCGCCCGTCGGGGTCTTTCCTGTCCCCCCGTGGTGGTGGGGGTTGGCCTGGGCGGCACCAAGGACCAGGCGGTGACTCTTTCCAAAGAGGCGGCGTGCCTGAGGCTGATCGGCGACCGACATCCGGATTCGGAGGTGGCCGCCCTGGAAGAGGAACTGCGGCACCTGGCCAATCAGACCGGGTTCGGGGTCATGGGGGTGGGCGGCGACACTACCGCTTTGGATGTTCATGTGGAAATTGCTTACACCCATACCGGCGGCCTGCCCATCGCGATTTCCCAGTTCTGCACCGCCTATCGCCGGTCGGTAGCCCGGGTCTTCGCCAGCGGAGAGGTCGAATTTCGCGAGGACCCACAGTGGTTTACCCCATATTACCGGCGTGAAGGCATAGAATAAGGTCTTCGCTTAAGTTACCGGAACAGGAGGACTGAAAGTGTCGCAAGGCCAGGCCAGGGAGTGGGAGCTTACATGCCCGCTGGTGTCCAGTGACATCGAGAAGTTGGCTGCGGGAGACCTGGTATACCTCACCGGGCCGGTCTATACCGCCCGGGATGGGGTATACCAGCACATGCTGATCGACGGGAATGCGCCGCCCATTGATCTTCAGGAACTGACCAACGTCAGCTTGCAGTCGTCTCCTGCCGGCGTGGAAGTGTCTCCGGGACAGTTTGAAGTCGCCTCCCTCCAGGCCACCGCCGGCTTCCGTTACGCCCAGTACATGCCGCAACTGCTGGAGGAGTTCGGCGTAAAGGCCGTAGTCGGCAAGGCGGGAATGTCGGAAGAGGTTTACCAGGAAGTGTTCCGGAAGCATGGCGCCGTATGTCTCACCACAATGGGCTATGGGCTGGGGGCGATTTACGGACGGGCTATCAAGAAGGTTCTGGGAGTGTATTGGGTAGAAGAGTTGGGCATTTCGGAAGCCCTTTGGACCTTCGAAGTGGACCGGTTGGGGCCTCTCCTGGTGGAGGGGGACATCCACGGCAACAGCTTCTTCGCGCAGGTCAACGACGATATTAACCGGCAACTAATGGGCCTGTATGACGGACTGAAGCCCCCGGTATACGGGCGTATCGGTGAAGAGCAAAAGCCCGAAACAGAACTCTTCTAGGGGGCTTCGGTGGCCTTTTCCCTTCGAGCTTTGTCGCTGCACGCCGGCAATTTCCAGGACCGTTACTCGGGCACTCGTTCCGGCTGGTGGGCCTGGTTCCTGCAACGGCTGACCGGCGTGGCCCTGGTCGGTTATCTCTTCCTCCACATAGCGGTGATTTCCACGGCCCGGGCCGGCGCCGACACCTTCGACACCGTGCTTATCATCCTTCAAAAACCCTTTTTCGTGGTCCTGGACCTGTTTCTCATAGCCGCAGTGTTGTACCACGCCCTGAACGGTGTCCGGGTACTGCTGTTCGATGCCGGAATCGCCATCAGGCAACAGGCGTTGCTGTTCTGGATCTGCATGCTGCTTACCGTTGTAATAACGGGTGTGGCTGGGTACTTCAGCCTGCCCCTGATTTTCAGGGAATAACTAACCGGAAGGGCGAAGCCGAGGGATATGTCCGCGCCGTTGACGAGCCGCCAGGAAAATACAGTCACCGGGTTTTGGCCCTGGTTTCTCCAGCGGGTCAGCGGCTTCCTGCTGATATTCCTGGTAGGCGTGCATATCTGGATGACCCACTTTTCCGGCCTGGGCGACGTGGTCCGAGGACACCAGGAAGAGCTGGTGTTGTTCGAGATAGTGAAACAACGCCTGGCCCAGGGGTTGTTCATATTCATCGACTTCTCCCTGCTGGCGCTGGTCTTGTATCACGGGCTGAACGGGATGCGAAACATCCTGCTTGAGTGGGGTCCCGCAGCCAGGCACGCAGCGGGGATGACGACAGGCTTGTGGCTGCTGGGCGTTGGGACTTTCATTTATGGAGCCTGGGCTCTCCTGGCCTTCATTCTTTAGCAGACCGGATAGCCCTGGAGGCTGCCAAATGGACACCATTACGCTGTCAGTAAGGCGCGGGTCGCCGGAACAAAACCCCACGACCTATTGGCAGGAATTTGACGTACCCATTGTCGAAGAGACCATGAGCGTGCTGGACGCGCTCATGTGGGTTCAACGCAACGCCGACCCCTCACTGGCCTTTCGCAGGGCCTGCCGGGTAGGAATGTGCGGCACCTGCGGCACCGTCATAAACGGCAGGGAAGGGCTGGCCTGCGGAACCTTGCTCGGCACTGCAGCCGGAAACGGCGGCGGTACGGTGCGGGTGCAGCCGCTGCGGCACTTGCCCGTGATACGGGACCTGGTAACTGACCCAGGTTTGTTCTTTGACCACTTGCGGGGAGTCGACCCCAGCCTGACACCCGGGCCCGGGCTTCAAGAGCCTGTGGTTCTGTCACCCGATTCCAGGGAGCGGCAGACCATCAACCCCCACCGGGAGTGCATCTATTGCGGGCTTTGCTACTCCGCCTGCTCGGTGGCGGGACTTGACTCGGGCTTCCTGGGGCCGGCTGCCT
>DAOUHR010000126.1:0-21408 GCA_034428635.1 Dehalococcoidia bacterium | reverse complement strand
GCGCCCTGAAAGACAGGCTGGCGCCGCAGGACCTGGCCGCATACTACCGGACCAAGTCGGCCACCGGCATTGACTTCGGTCCAGCCTTCCGCACCCTCCAGGCCCTGTGGGGGTCGGAGGGAGAGGCCCTTGGTGAAGTCTCGCTTCAAATCCAGGGCGGAGGGCAAGACCTCGGGCTGCACCCCCTTTTGCTGGACGGTTGTTTCCAGGTCTTGTCGGCGGCGCGCCACCTGTCTGACCTCGGAGGAGAAGCTACCTACCTGCCCTTTGCGTGGGAGCGCCTATGGCTTAACGGCCCCGTCCCCGAAAGGCTGATCTGCCACGCTCGCCTAAGAGAAACTAACGAGCAGGTGGCAGTGCAGGCTGCTGCCCCGGAAACCCTGACCGGAGACCTGTGGCTTTACTCCCCCGAAGGACTAGCCCTGGGCGGCCTGTCCGGTTTCACCCTGAAGCGGGCCAGCAGGTCCTCCCTGCTGTCATCAACCGAGGGATTGGCAGACCTGCTGTACGAAGTGGTGTGGCAAGACCGTCCCCTGCCGGACCGCCTGCAGCCCGCCGATGAGCTGGCTGATCCGTCGGCCATCGCGGGGGAAACCGGCACATTTGCAGAGTACCTGGCAGGCGAAGGAGTAGAAATCAGCGACCGGGCCGAGTTGTTGATCGACCTGGAACGACTGTCCCGAGCATACGCCCTGACCGCCCTGAACAAGCTGGGCTGGGATCGCAAGGCCGCCGAGGTGGTTGAACCGGAGGAACTGCGGGAACAACTGGGCCTAATTCCCGAGCACTCCCACCTGCTGGAGCGGATGCTGCGGTTGCTGGCCGACGCAAAATTGTTGGAAAAGACACCGGATGCACGGTACAGGGTTCTGGTGGACGAGGACGCCGATCTTCCCGATGAAGCCCTGGCGGACGCGGAAGCCTTTGCCGACCGGTCAATTGAGCGCCACCCCCACGGCGTGAACGAATTGGGACTGCTTCGGCGCAGCGGCAGCGCCCTGCCGGAAGTACTTCTGGGCGACGTCGACCCGTTGTCCATCCTCTTCCCCCGGGAAGGGCCCGGTGCGGCCGACTTCTACTTCACTGCCCCGGCCTCCCGGGCGTCCAACCGTCTGCTCCGGGACGCCGTGGCGGCGGCGGTGGCCCAATGGCCGGCGGACCGCCGGCTGCGGATTCTGGAGGTGGGCGCGGGAACCGGATCTGGCACTTCGGTAGTCCTGCCCGAACTGCCTGAAGGCAATTTCGATTATGCCTTCACTGACATTTCGGCCGGCTTTTTTGCGGAGGCGGAAAACCGGTTCCGGGATTCCGGCGCGCCCATTGAGTACCGCTCCCTGGACATTGAACGAGACCCGGCATCCCAGGGCTACGACCGGCACGCCTACGACCTGGTAATCGCCGTCAACGTCCTCCACGCCACCCGGAATTTGCCGGAGACGCTGGGGCACTGCAGCGACCTGCTGGCGCCTTCGGGCCACATCCTGGCTGTCGAGAGCCTGCGAGGCCGCGGGTGGCAAGATATGACCTTCGGCCAGCTGGACGGCTGGTGGCGGTACTCTGACCCTTACCGCCCCGAGCACGCCATCGCATCGCCCCAGGTCTGGCGCCAGGCCCTGTTGGATGCAGGATTTTCCGACCCGGTGGTACTGGGAGGCGAAAGCCGGAGCGCCGAGGAGGGCCCTTTGGGGTCAGGGGTAATAATGGCCCGCGGGCCGGCCAAGGTCTCCTGGCCCGCAGGCGCCTGGGTAGTCGTTGGGGACGACACGGTAGGTATGCCTGGACTTACTGCCGGCCTGGCAGCCCAAAACCAGACAGTAATAGTTGCCAGCAAGGCGAATGGAGGTTCCCAGGATTCCAGCAGCGGCGGAATTATCCGTGCTGAGGTGGCGGCCTCGGACCGGGCATCGTGGATCAACCTCTTCCAGGGACTGCCAGAGGATATACCCCTGCAGGGAGTTATCCACTGTGCTTCGCTGGGTGACCGTGGAACAGGCGTTACCACTGAAGAACTGGAGGAAGATGCCACCCGTGCCGGCGCCAGCGCGCTGGCCCTGGTTCAGGCGCTGCAGGACTGCGATTTGACTCCGGCCAAGGGTCTGTGGTTCATAACCAGGGGCGCCCAGGCCCTGGAGCGGGACTACCAGCAAGAATCCACAAGCAATTTGGCCGGCTCCCTCCTGTGGGGCTTCGGAAAGGCAGTCGCCCGGGAGGCCAGTTATCTGCAGCCCCGGATGATAGACCTGGACCCTGACCCTTCGGGGAAAGTGGAGCATCTGGTAAGCGAGTTAATGTTCCTCGATAGGGAAACCCATGTCGTTTATCGGTCAGGAGCCCGGCTGGCGGCGCGCCTGGTCAGGAGCGGCGAAGGCAGAACCCGCATTGCGCTGCCCGACGACCCCAACTGGCGCCTGGCATCCACCCCCGGCGAGGGCCTGGCAGGCCTCCACGCCGAACCGGCAAATCCGAGGCCCCTGGATAGCGGCGAAATCCGGGTGGCGGTGGAAGCCGCCGGTCTGAACTTTTCCGATGTCCTGATCAGCGTAGGCGCAGTGGAAATGGAACCCATGCTTGGGGATGAATACTGCGGACGGGTAATCGAGGTCGCCCCCGACGTTACTGACTTTAATACCGGGGACCGAGTCCTGGGCCTGGGCATCGGTGCTTTCCGTCCCGAACTGGTAACCCGCGCAGAAATGGCGGCCCAAGCCCCAGAAGGCATTCCCTCGGCTGCCCTGGCAACCATTCCCACATCTTTCGTCAGCGCCGAACTGGGATTCCAGATGTCCGGACTGAAGGCCGGCGACCGGGTGCTGATCCATACTGCCTCCGGCGGAGTGGGCCTGGCGGCAATACAGTTGGTACAGGCCGCAGGGGCAGAGGTATTTGCCACGGCCAGCGCCCCCAAGCAGGCCTATCTCAGGTCGCTGGGCATCAGGCACATTTTCGACAGCCGTTCCGCCGACTTCGGCCAGCAGATTCTGGCGGCCACGGACGGGCAGGGAGTGGATGTCGTCTTGAACAGCCTTACCGGACCAGGCTTTATCGAGGCCAGCTTGTCCTGTCTCGCCTCCGGTGGACGCTTCGTGGAAATGGGACGGCGCGACATCTGGACCTCTGATCAGATGAAGTCGGCGCGGCCCGACGTGGCCTATTCCGTTCTGGAAGTGGACGCCCTGAAGCGGCGTGACCCAGGCACCGCCGGAGCTTCCCTGCGGCGGGTCATGGCCCGGGTGGCTACTGGGGAATTGCGTCCCCTGACCTCTACCCGCTGGCCCATGGCCGAGATTATCCCGGCCATGGAGTTCATGCGGTCAGCCCGACACATCGGCAAAAACGTAATCGTCATGCCGCCCCTGCCCAACGGACGACTGCGGCCCGACCGCACCTACCTGGTTACGGGCGGTCTGGGAGGCATTGGCACGGTGATAGCCAGTTGGCTGGCCGAGCGTGGGGCGGGAACCATCGTCCTCAACGGCCGCCGGCCCCCTGATCCGGAGGCGGAGGAAGTCATCGAAAGCCTGCGGCGGCAGGGCGCGGACGTGCGAGTGGAACTGGCCGACATGACAAACCCCGAAGCCGTCGAACAGATGCTTGCCCGGATCGACGCCGATATGGATCCCCTGGCAGGTGTGATCCACAGCGTGGGCGTGTTGTCCGACGGTTCGCTGGGCAACCAGTCCTGGGAACGGTTTGAGCAGGTGCTGTGGCCCAAGATGCTGGGCGCGTGGCAGCTGCACCAGGCCACCGTGAACCGCGATCTGGACCTGTTTGTTCTCTTCTCCAGCATCACCGGTGTGGTGGGCAACTCAGGGCAGGGCAACCACGCCGCGGCCAATGCTTTCCTGGACCAGCTTGCCGGCTACCGGCGGTCCCTCGGCCTGCCAGGGCAGTCCATTGCCTGGGGGGCCTGGTCCGGCCTGGGCGAAGCCGAAGAGCAGCGGGAACGGATTGAAAGGCAGCTGGAAGCCTCGGGCACCGGCTGGATCAACCCCCAGCAGGGACTGAAAGCTTTCGAGGAACTGGTACGCCAGGACCGGAACTTCGGCCTGGTGGCTTCGGTGGACTGGCCGGTTCTGGCCGATAATTTTGAAGAGGCTCCTCCTTTCCTGGCCGAATTGCTGCCCGGGGAGGATGAGGTTGAGACATCCGACTCCGAAGGCGCCGCAGACCTGCTCTCCCAACTGAGGGGAGCCACCGCTGAAGCGCGGGAGCAGGCGCTGGTCCCATTCCTCCAGAGAGAAGTGCAGGCGGTTCTGCGACTGCCCTCAGCCCCTTCCCCAGCGGTAGGGTTCTTCGACCTGGGCATTGACTCGCTGATGTCGGTGGAACTGCGCAACCGCCTCAACCGCACCCTGGCCGGCGAGTACGTTGTCTCCAACACGGCTGTTTTCGATTATCCCAACATCGCCGCCCTCGCCAGCCATCTGGGAGAGGAGCTTAAGGAGACCCTGGGCGCTGCCGCCACTGTACCCTCGCCGGCACCCGGTCCACGGATACTTGAGCGAACCATTGCAGTCAAGGAAGACGCCATAGCAATCGTTGGCATGGCTTGCCGATTCCCCGGCGCGCCAGACCTGGAGTCCTTCTGGGAACTGCTGGACACAGGGCGTCACGCGGTCACCGATGGTCGTCCGGCCGGCGGCCCATGGGAAGGTCTGGCCGGCGACCCGGCGGCGCAGGATGCCATTTTCCGACGGGGCGGGTTCATTGAAGACCTGGACCGGTTCGATAACCGTTTCTTCCGCATCTCTCCCATAGAAGCGCGGATGATGGACCCCCAGCAGCGCCTGCTGCTGGAAACCACCTGGCACGCCCTCGAAGACGCCGGCCTGGACCCGGAAAGCCTCCGGGGCAGCCGCACGGGCGTTTATGCCGGCATTGGCGGCAGCGAGTACCGCGACGTCATTTCGGCCCACGGGCAGGACGACCTATATTTTGGCACCAGCGGCAGCCTGACCGCCGGGCGAGTCGCTTTTGTCCTCGGGCTGGAAGGGCCGGCCATGCCGGTAGATATGGCCTGCGCCTCGTCCCTGGCCGCGGTCCACCAGGCCGTGGCTGCTCTGCAGCGGGGCGAGGTGAATTTGGCCCTAGCCGGCGGAGTAAATGCTACCCTTTCGCTGCCCGTGGCCCGCTTTCACCGCGACATGGGGATGCTGTCCGAGTTGGGCCGGTGCAATGCCTTCGACGCCACCGCTGACGGCTTTGTCCGTAGCGAGGGATGCGGCGTGCTCGTCTTGAAGCGTCTCAGCCAGGCAGAGGCTGACGGCGACCGGATCTGGGGACTGGTTCGGGGTACGGCAGTTAACCAGAGTGGCGCCAGCGCCGCTCTCCCTGTTCCAAACGGGCCAGCCCAGGAAAGGGTGATAAAAGACGCGCTGGCCGTGGCCGGGGTTAGTCCCAGCGACATGGACTACCTGGAGGCCCACGGCACCGGCACCGAACTGGGTGACTCTATTGAACTGCGGGCGCTGGCCTCGGTTTACGGTCGGGAGCGGGATGCGGACACTCCCCTACTCGTTGGCTCGGTCAAGACGAACATCGGACACACGGAGTGGGCGTCGGGCATGGCCAGCATTATCAAGGCTGTCCTCGCCATGCAACGGGGCGTTATCCCTGCTCACCTCCACTTCCGCAACCCCAATCCAAATTTCGACTGGAAGCAGTTGCCCGTGCGGATTACATCGGAAAAGACTGCCTGGCCGGCAACGCAGGATCGGGCGCCTTTGTCGGCAGTCAACTCCTTTGGACTGTCTGGCACCAATGCCCACGTGGTGCTGGAAGGCAGACCCGGCTCCAGATGGGGAGCTGAGCCTGCTATTGAAGCTCCCTGGCCATCCGGTCAGGCCCAGTTGGCGCCATCTTCACTGCTACCACGGTATGGCGACGCGCTGGAACCGGCCGTCCCCAGGCAAACGCCTTCGGCCAGGATTTTGCCCCTGTCCGGCAAGTCGGCCGAGGCCCTGCACGACCTGGCGAGGGCTTATTTGTCCTGGCTGGACAGTGAGAAGGTACGACAAGAACTGGAAGCCGATGCCACCCGTTTCCTTGCGGATATGGCGTGGACGGCGGCGACGGGACGCAGCCACTTCCCCCATCGGGCCGGGGTAATTTTCAGAGATGCAGACGACCTGTGCGCGGAGTTGAAGAAAGTCCTGGCATCTGCACAGAATCCTGGAGAGCCGGTTTCTACCACTGCGCCCGGCATTGCCTTCGTTTATTCCGGGGCCGGAGGAAAGAGGCACGAAATAGCTGAGGAGTTGTATCGGACGGAACCGGTCTTCCGTCTGGTATTGGACCGGTGCGACGAACTTCTCAGGAAGGAACGGGGAGAATCCTTGCTGGATGTAATGTTCAGCGGGGGCGATAATCTAGAGAGACTCGATCAGCTTGAGTGGGGTAACCCTTCCAGCTTTGCAGTAGAAATCGCCCTGACAGCTCTTTGGGAAAGTATTGGAATCCACCCCCGTGCGGTCCTGGGCCAGGGTATTGGTGAAATTGCGGCGGCCCACACGGCAGGTGTGCTGACACTGGAGGACGGGCTAAGACTGGCGGCGGCCCTGACCGGACCCGGTGCGGCTCTACCCATCGTTCCGGTGAAGGCGCCGGCATTGACCCTGGTGAGCGGCGCTACCGGCCGCCTCATACACGATTCCGGGCAACTGGACAACTCCCATTGGCGCCGACTGGTTACCGGCGGCAGGGCTTTCGAGGCTGGCCTGCAGGTTCTGGTAGAGACGGGTGCAGGTTTGGCAGTGACGCTCGGTTCGGCCATGCAGTTCCGCGAGGCGGCTGAGAGCATGCAGATCACTGTTATTGATGGCCTTCAACAGTCGCACAATGACTCGTCAGACGGAAACGACAGTTTCGTAGGGGCAGTGGCTGCAGCCTACGAAGCTGGGGCTCAGGTTGACTTCCGCGGCCTTTTTGCAGGAGAGGAACGGCGGAGAATAGCGGTACCCGGGTATCCCTTCCAGCGCCGGAGTTTCTGGGTTCAACGGCGGCGGGCCGCTCCCTAAGCGGTGAAAGAGCCACTCACTTTCCGCGGTTTGTAGCGGCTGGAGGACGGTTCAAATCCCGTCTGCACAGCCCTTGATGTGCTGCCCTAATCCAACGACGCCAGAAGTTGAACGTTTCTATACTTTAGGTTGACCGAACAGTGTTGCCTTGCTAGGCTTAAATTGGTCAAGATGTTGGAAACTACAATTTTGGGAGGGCCCGTTAATGGCAACCACTGAAGAACGACTCAGGCAACTGGTGGACGAAAACCTGGAAATCGAAGGTCGGAACGCAGGCGATCCGCTGCATATGGACTACAGCCTGAGGGCATCGGGCATATCTTCCGTTGATTTTGTTGCCTTCGCGAAGATCGTCGCCGACGAGTTCGGCGTGGGGTTCAGCACCGAAGACTGCGACAAGTACAGCACCGTCGGAGAGCTAATCGCGCGGCTGGAAGCATAGAGCGGCTACCGCCTCTGACAGACACATGTCATACAGGGACTCCCGAAGAAGAATGGCGTTGAAGACGGCAAGAAGGGATTTCATTCACCCCGATTCACCGTCCCGCCTCCACTGGTGGAGTCCCCTCCTTGTGTCAGGCCGAATCTCCGTTGTTAGAGTTGACCTGACGGCTGACGAAGCTCGAGAGGACATCGCCCTCGGCTGGCTGAATACATCCGAACGCTCACGCTGCGAAAGTTACCTGCCCGAATCCCGCAGGCACTTTGTCCTCTCCCGCGCCGCCCTAAGGGTCATCGCCTGCGCCGAACTGGGCTGCGCCAACGGCGGTCTTTCCTTCGGCGAAGGGGAACATGGCAAGCCCTTCGCGCAGGTGGCTGGCCGGCCGGCTGCCATAGCCTTCAGCGTTAGCCACAGCGGTGAGTACGGGCTCATTGCTCACGCAAAGACCGGACGACTGGGCGTAGACGTTGAGCAGGTAGTACCGAAGCGCCACTTGAATTCGCTTATCGAAGCGGTTATGGGGCCTGACGAACGGAGAGAACTGGGCGAAATGACGGAACAGGCCAGGCTTCTCCAGTTCTTTCGCCTTTGGACCTGCAAGGAGGCCCTGGTGAAAGCGTTGGGTACAGGGTTGTCCACCGACGTTTCCGGTTTCCAGGTGCCGCCGAACATTCGCAGAGGCGAATCTGCCGGTGTCTTCCGGTTTCCCCACTTGCCCGCCCACACCTGGCGCCTGGAAGACATTAGCGGAGACGGGTTTGCGGCCGCCCTGGCCAGCGAACTGCCGACGGCAATCTCGGAACTTACCGACCCGGAATTCCGATACGTGGAAGTCCGCCCTGAAGGGTACAGAGGTTGGTAGAGCGCCAGCAGTTCGCCTGGCATGTGCCGGAGCCTTCGTCGGTTTACGAGGTTGCGGTGGACGCCGACACTACCATTCTGGTACGCCGCCACGGCAATCCCGACGGCCTCCGGCTGGTGCTCAGCCACGGCAACGGCATGGCCATCGACCTTTACTACCCTTTTTGGTCCCTGCTTGCCGATGACTTTGACCTGGTGATGTACGACATGCGCAATCACGGTTGGAACCAGGTCAGTTCCCTGGCACAGCACAACGTTCCGACCCTGGTCTCGGATCACGACATTATACTGGAGGCCATTGGCCGGCAATGGGGTGAAAAGCCCCAGGTCGGCGTGTTTCACTCGGTTTCGGCGCTGGTTACCCTGCTTTCCCCCTTACGGGGGCATCGCTACAATGCCCTCGTGCTTTACGATCCTCCGCTTTGCAAACCTGGCCGCAGTCATCGCGAGTTCGAGGAAGCCGCCGTCCGTGCCTCGGGTTTTGCCCGCCGCCGCACGGCTAGATTTCAGCACAGGGAGGACTTTGCTGAAGTTCTCCCCTTCCTCCCCCTCTTTCGGAGATTCGTTCCTGGCGCCTACGACCTGATGGCAATGACTACCCTCCGGGCCAGGGACGATGAGGGATACGAGCTTCGCTGTCCCCGGGAATACGAAGCTCAAATCGTGGACTATGCCAGCGTCTACGGCGTGGCAGTTGACTTCGACTCCCTGGAGTGCCCGGTCAAGGTTATCGGCGCCGACCCTACCCTCCCTTTTTCCTACCTGCCCACCCTCGAGCTTAGCGACATTCTGAGCGTGGACTACGATTTTCTACCTGAAGCCACCCATTTTCTCCAATTGGAACAGCCCGCCGAATGCGCTGCGTCACTCAGGGTATATCTGGATGAGTTGGGTATGACCTAGATTGGTAGTACAAGCTGGGGCAGCATTGGCACGCTCCCGGCTTACAGGCCTGATCAAGCCCGGTTTCAACAGGCGGGGAATGCGCGACTCGGTAAGCAAGAGATGCTCACATGAAAAGAGGAGGAGTTTACCAAATTTCATCGGAACAGGGATGCGTCCTGCAACCGCGCCCTCGCATTCCATAAGCTCTGGAGCAGCGTGATCAAAATCGATATGCAGTCCGGTGAAAAAAGCCCTCAGGTTACTGGAGATAAAATACGCCCGTCTAACAGATCAGCGTACTAAATGAACAATCCGTTCCCCCTGCCATAACCCTAATTTCTCCTATCTGAAAACATCCGCATTTCACTTTATCCCTGGTTTGCATCCCTCCTCCTTGTCATTTCCTCTCTGATCTCAATGGGGCTAACTTGACGCGCTTCCGCCAAATTGCGTCCAAGAATCTTTCGCACTGGCTGGAGAGAAGCTCGGTCACGGGGCCGAGAGCGGGCAAACTGGCCCGTCCTCTGTCAGAGGTATATTTGCCCCGCAGGCACGACAGCTTCTTGTCCAAAGTGCTGTCCCAATGCTTTAGAATCTCTGTGCTATAGCCTCAAAACAACCTGTACAACCTATTGCTTTAGCCGGTCTTAACCATTAATATAGTCAAGACTTATTTGGGTGCAAAGATTGTACAAGTAAGAATGGTTGTGCGGACGGGTAACCAGACAATACTTAAGCTGTCTGGCCAGGAACAGGAACCAACAGCCAGACCGGAGAGCACAATTGGCAACCAGACTAATGGAAGGAACCGCCGCGGCAGCGCTGGCCCAACCTTATGATGTAGTGTCAGAACCCGCTGGGAATATGCTGGTGTGCCTGGCAGTAAGCAAGACATTTGGCGACGTGACTGCCCTGTCTGGATTCTCAGTTAGTTTGCCCCAGGGCCGCATTCTAGCCTTGCTGGGACCCAGCGGTTGCGGCAAGACCACTGCGCTGCGCCTCATTTCTGGGTTTGCCGACCCTGATAACGGTTCCATATCAATCGCATCTCGACAGGTTTATGCCAAGGGGACCAACGTACCACCGGAAAAGCGCCGTGTTGGAATGGTTTTCCAGGAAGGGGCCCTTTTCCCGCACCTCACCGTGGAACAGAATATTGCCTTCGGCCTGTCCAAAGACGATCAGCGATCTGAACGGGTGTCTGAAGTAACACGGATGACTGGCCTGGAAGGTCTTACCCACCGCATGCCCTACGAACTTTCGGGCGGCCAGCAACAGCGTGTCGCGCTTGCCCGGGCCCTGGCTCCCAGGCCGGAACTGCTGCTCCTGGACGAACCATTCTCCAACCTGGACCCGGCGTTGCGCGAGCAGGTGCGCCGTGACGTTATGGGTATACTGCGCGCCAACGATATCACCGCCATCTTCGTAACCCACGACCAGGAAGAAGCCATGTACGTGGGAGATACGATTGCCGTGATGAACGGGGGCCGAATCGAGCAGCAGGGGACACCAGAGGAGATTTTCCACCGCCCCCGTACCAAGTACGTCGCCGAATTCATTGGCATGGTGGACTTTGTGCCCGGACTCTGGAAAGAAGGAAGCATCAACACTCCCATTGGGTCCACTGAATGGGAAGAAGTTGCCTCGGAAGACGGAATGCTGGAGGCCATGGTGCGGCCCGACTGCATGGAATGCATCCCGTCGGAAGCAGGCAACGGCACTATAGTCGAGCGCGAGTTCCGGGGAGCCTTCTACCTGTACTGGATTGCCCTGGACTGCGGCGCAATGGTCCGCTGCCTGTTGTCCCACATTGAAGAGTACGATATTGGCGCCAGGGTTGCCGTCAGGGTCAAGTGCGGCCATTCGCTGCGCCCCTTCCTGGACGGGGTTGCGCTGGGCAATTAGCGTCCATTTCCTAGCCCGCGGCCTGCCCGAATCCCCCTCCTGGCCGTTGGCGGCCCTCCTCCCCCTGTCACCGGGTATTCAACGCCTCCAACGCCCCCGGCAGAGCCTGGTCCGGCCTGCCAGAACTGCTGCCAGCCGTCAGGAAACCAACCCTGCAGCCCCCGGGGCAGGTCAGGATGACGGTAGTGGCTATCTGCATTTCACTCCCCCCCAACCACGGTTGCGAGCTTGGATGACAGCCTGCGATTATTGATTCGGGTCAATCGGACGGAATAATATTCTTGGACCGTTTGATCCGAATGCAATTCATTCCGCAGATCATCTGGAATCTCATTCGAATCAGTCGTGTTGCCAATAGCTCAACGTTGTTGTAATGCCGGGTTGCAGTTTGGCGAGTCCAGGGCCCTCCTTTTCCCTTTCAGCTTACCCTTCGCAACCTTTCTGGATTCCGGCTCAAGACCGGAATGACGGTACAGGATCGACAATCACCAGTTCAAAACTGTTGGACTACTGACTCCCGCTCAAACTTTCGCGCACTGACGTAGACAGGCTCTTCTCTACTGCAAGTACTCTTTGGAAAATTCGCCTATGCTTATCCCAAGCTTAATACAATATAGCGCTAACAGCGCGGTGATTGCTGCCAACACGGGAAATCTGCAGTTGGCGCTGCTCGAGACTGTCAAGACTTGACTCTCCATCTAGATTCCTGGGCCCGGCGGTAATTCGTTCAAGCGTCGCGCCAGAGGGTTTCGATGAGGGAAAAGGACATAGGTATAATGGCATCCCGGCGATACCTCCCCGGTGGCCGCGCCCCTCCGATTAGGGAGTGTCGTCAAACTAGCTATTACTGCCGGTTAGGTATCGGGTATAAACAGGCGATATACCAGAGTCCTGGTATATCGCGGAGCATATCACCCATTTACATGACGGATCTGGATTCCGGCTTTCGCCGGAAAGACGAAACTCGGCTTTCGACGACACCTCACAGGCAATATTTACGAAAAAGAGTGCAGACGTTGCGTACTACGCTGGAACAGGACATCAAGGAACTGATCTCCGAAAGGGGGCGAATATCTTTTGCCGACTTCATGGGAATTTGCTTGTACTCCCCGCTTGGAGGCTTCTATTCTGCCCGCAGTGAGGAGATCAGCGCCCACTTCAGCACATCTCCCGCCTACCACCCCGCTTTCGGAGCCCTGATCGCGCGGCAACTGGAGCAGATGTGGCATATCCTGGGGAATCCGTCGGTTTTTCATTTGATAGAGGTGGGTTCCGGAGACGGCGCCCTGGCCCAATCCATCGTAAATGCCTGCCGGCGGGCGTCGCCCCAGTTCGCCAAGGCGCTCTACTACGTCGCCGCAGACTACCAGCCGGGGTGGCCCCAGGCACCCCAGCCCCCCTTGGAGCGGACCAACCATGCCGGACACGCCGCGCCAATTAGCGGGCCTTACCAAACCCCGGGAGTCCAGCGGATCAAGACCCAGGGAATCGGGGCATTCAAGAATGTTGTTGGCTGCATCCTGTGTAACGAGTTAATCGATAACTTCCCCGTCCACCGCTTCGCCATCCAGGATGGCAGAGTCAAGGAGGTCTTTGTCACCCTGGCAGGGGACGAATTCACCGAAATCCTGGATGAGCCATCGACGCCCCGCATTAAAGAAAGACTCACCGAACTGGGTTTGTCCCTTGCCGAGGGGTATCGAGGCGAGGTGTGCTTAGCCTTTGAAAACTGGGTCCGCCAGCTTTCCGCGGCCCTGGATCGCGGTTTTGTGATGACTATCGACTACGGTGAGCTGGCCAACGACCTCTACTCCCCTGACAAGGCCCAGGGTACGCTGGTTTGTTACGGGGCGCACACCGCCAGTGGAGACCCTTACCATTGCCTAGGACAACAGGACATTACCTGCCTGGTGGACTTCACGTCTCTCATGCAGCTGGGTGAAAGGCAGGGACTGTCTACGTTGGGATATACGATGCAGAGCCGGTTTCTCGACAACCTGGGCTTTTCCTCGTTCCTCGAAGCTGCGCAGGTTCAAAACATCTCCGAGGCCCGAATGGAACTGGAGCGCATGGCGTTAATGGCCCTTGTAGACCCGGAGGAATTCGGAAGCTTCAAGGTGCTGGTTCAGGCCAGGGGAGTCGGCCCGGGCATAAGGCTACGGGGGTTTGTGGAAATATGGTGACGAACGTCGATTACGGGGTTGAACTTTAGAGACTCGCTGAGATCTTAAATCCGACCATACCGTCATTCCGGCAAAAACCGGAATGACGGTATGGTCGGATGGTACAGCTAACTCAGACGGCATTTAGCTCGGGTATTTGCTTAACATGAGGAACCCACAGCTGTCCGGGGTGTTACACCCCGCAAGGGCAGTATCGGCCCGCCCGGTTACCTGCCGCGGTCCGGCCGTCCCCCGTAGCTGTTGAAGGCTGTCGGAGAAGAGGACGGCGCGGTTGCGCCCCGTCCCGTTGTTGCCGCCGCTGGAAAGGAAGGGGTGCGGGCCCTCAACCCGGATGTCGTCGGCATAGAAGTCATGAGCCTCGCCCCACTTGACGCCGTGCCACTGGAAGCCCTCCAGGAACTGCTGGGTGAAGGTGAGGTAGCCGTCGTAGGGGTTGAATATGTCGACGTCGTTGGGGCCTAGACCCGAACCCTCCCACATCTTTCTTGCCAGGCTGGCCACCGCCTCCTGGTGCTCCTCCAGGGTTGCCATTGTGCTCCGGCCGCGGCCGTTGTTCTGGGCATGATTCAGCACGTAGACCGGCTTTTGCCGCAGGTCTTTGGCCCGCTCGGCGGTGGTGAAGATAAAGGCTGCGCAAGTGTTGACCGGCCGGTCGCAGTCGTAAATCACCAGCGGTTCTTCGATAACCCGCCCGTTCAGGTAGTCCTCACGGGTAAGCTGGTAGGGCTCGTGCAGGGCGTAGTACCCCCAGTCGGTCAGCAGGCCGTTACGGCGCAGATTCAGGCAGAGGGGCGCCAGCCCGTCGTGGGACTTGCCGTACTTCTTGCAGTATTGCAGGAAGACCACCAGGTTGTTGAACATGGCTCCGTTCTGATAACCCCAGGGAAGGGAAAAGGCGGCATTGCCGGGGGCTTCCTGGTTGGTATTCTGCGGATTGTTGTGCCCGTACCGGCCTTCCAGGTTAACCATCGGGTACCAGACCAGGGCGGTTTCGCACAGTCCGTCGCCTACCGCCTGAGCGGCCTGGCCCATCATCGGCCCGATGTAGGGAGCGTCAGATTCCCGGTGTTTAATGTTTTTCAGTCCCAGTTCCCTTTCAATCCATTCGGCGGACGTAAAGGTCAGGCCGTCCTCCGTGTCGTAGGGCGGGTCAAAATAGGGGCGGGGCGCCCAGGTCTGCTCTGCACGGGTCTCCTTGCTGGTGATGAGCCCGTCGATGTCTTCCAGCGAAAGCCCGGCGTCGGCAATGGCCTTCAGGCATGCCTCTTTGGTTAAGCCGCCGCAGCTCCGGTCCAGGCTCACACCGTCCCAGCGCCGGTCCATGTGGGACTGACCCCAGCCTACGACGGCTACCTTGCCCCGGTGTTCCCAGAGTCCCATACCTTCCCGATTTCTCATCCAGCCTGTGTTGCTAACCATCTCAGCTCTCCCTTACCTGCGGCCCGATTATCATATTTTCCGTGCCGTGGCCGACTAAGCAATTACTTGCCACTCGTGGACCAGCTGGCCGTTACTGGTTTCTTCAAATATCAGTTCCACCGGGGCTCCCATCGGTACCTGCCCTGGCGGAGTGCCCGGCAGGTTGGACAAGAAGTTGATGCCCGGGTCTTCGTCCAGGGTTATCACGGCGAAGTTGATTGGCTGCGCCGACCGAAAACCCCGGATGCGGGAGTCGCGTATCACCATGAATACGTCGATGTGCCCCTTGCCTTCAACCTCTTTCCACTCAAAGTTGTCGGCCGTTCCGCACTTGTTGCATCGTGGGGACGGCGGATAGTGCAGTCGTTCGCAGGCAGTGCAGTTCTGCAGGACCAATCGCCGTTCGTTGCAGGCATCCCAGAAGGGTTTGGTCAGTTCATTGGAAACCGGGGCAGGTCTCTCCAGGCCTGGAATCGTTGACATGGTTATCGCCTCCCGTGGGAATTAAACCGGCGCCGGTTACGGTCTGGCCCGGGTTCTGACACGGATTATATCTATGGTAACTTACCTGACCTAATCAAGGGGGAACGGACTTTTGCAATAACTCCCAGTAGTTCAACAGAATTGTAATGACGGGCTGAGGATTAACCGTCATTCCGGCGAAAGCCGGAGTCCAGGGCATTTCTTATATTTTGCAGATGACCCTTCGCAACCTTTCTGGATTCCGGCTCAAGGCCGGAATGACGGTTAAACGCGCGAGGCTCCTTGGTAAGCCATCATTTCAAAGTTATCAGACCACTAGTCCTGACCGGCCTTCCCGTTAAGCCATGGCTCGGCGCTGCCTTCGTGCATCCACAGGAAATGGAACCCCGCTGCCAGGGCAAACTGGCGGTCCAGATCCGTATCACCTATATGGTAGTACTCGTCAGCGGGAAAGCGAGACTTCACATCGGGAAAATTTTGCTTGGATGAAACGAAATTCACCTCGATGCGGTGCCTGTCCCAAATGGCCTGCTGTACAGACAGGGGACGGTCGGATGCGCTGCCGATTATGCACCCGTACGCCTGTGCCTTCCTGACCATGCTCATGGTAATTGGCCCGGACGGGTCTCCAGCTTCCAATGTGCCATCTATATCGAAACTGACCAATGTTGCCATGTTTGACGTTCCTGCTGGAATTGCGATTGGCACGGGGCGCCGGGTTCTCAAGGGCCCTTCCTACGGCTCCCCGCCCACTGAAGAGTCCGCCCACTGCACGATTCCCCTGCTACCCAGGTCATCGATAACCCCGTCGCTGTACCCAAGTTCCCGCAGAATGGGCCTGGAGTGCTGGCCGACCTGGATGGAAGTCCGGTAGAGTCCCGGGGTCAGGGAGAATTCTACCAGCCCGCCATAACGAAGGTACTTTCCAACGTAAGGGTGTTCCACCTCAACACTGAGGCCGTTTGCCTTTGCGTGGGGGTGGTCTGCATAGAAGTCTCCTTCCATGGCTTCGTCGGCCTGGACGCAGCCCACATCCGCGCCGGTCAACAACTCTTCCCACTCAACCGCGACGCGCTCTGCGAATATTGCCGAGATCTCGACAATTAACGCCTCATCGTTAGCCAATCGGGCCTCCCGACCAGCGAAGCGGGGATCGGCAACAAGGTCCTGCCTTTGTACAGCATGGCAGAAGGCATCCCACTCGTCCTGGAAGAGGCAGCCCAGGAACACCCACCCTTCCCGGCAGCGGTAGAGGCGGTACAGGGCATGCAGGCCATGGATTTCCTCATCCGGCAGGGCAATGGGTGGGCGGTTTTCATAGTCAAAATACTCGTCGGCATTGGTCCACGCATTGGCATTGAGCATGTTGACGTGGACGGGCTGACCCTTGCCTGTGAGGTCCCTGGCACGGAGGCCGAGGATGATCGCGTTGGCGACGGCAGGGGAAGTATTCTGGTCTGGCCCCCAATTGGATTTCATCATCCAGCGGGTCGCCTCGACGGCTTCCTCGATATCCATGACTTGTTCCGGAGGAGGAGGCATACCTCTGCCCATCTGCCGCATCGCGCCGCCCATGATGGCGCCGGGAATGGGATGGGCGCCCGGACGGCGGGCGTGTTCCCCATTTTCGCCGTAAGTCCCCATCCAGACGTGTACCAGGCGGGGATTGATCTTCCGGCAGGTCTCCCAATCTATCTGGAGACGCTCCGGAACTCCCAACCGAAAATTGTGGGAAAGAACGTCGGCCTTGGCTATGAGTTTGTGGATGATCTCCTTGCCCTCCGAGGTCTGAAGGTCTATCTGAATGCCTTCCTTGCCAGCGTAGGTGCGGGGTTCCGCAATAGTCTGAGCGGTGGAGCGCCTCCCTTCGTCAAGCCTCCTGTCAGTGGCGTCAATCTTGATGACCCGGGCGCCCAGGTCGGCCAGGAGGGCAGCGCCGTAGGGCCCGGCCTGGATCGTTGCCAAGTCCAGGACGGTGATCCCTGACAGGGGATGGGCCGGCGCGCTGGCGTTTTCGGTCCTAGGTGAGGCCTCACCGCCGGCCTCGGCCTTGCGGCGCAAGTCTCCAAGCACTTCGGCGTTATGCTGACCAACCTCCGGCGCCGGCCCGCTCGGTTCCCCCGGGGTTTCTTTGAAGTCTGCGAGGGGAGCGAGGGTACGCATGGGGCCCACGCGAGGATCGTTGATTGTCACCACGGTACCGTTGGCTGCCACGGCCGGATGATCCATTGCCTGAACGCTGTTGCGGTAGGGTTCGGCAGCGATGTCGCCGTCCTCCAGGTAAATCTCCATCCATTCGTCGGCGGTCTTCTCCAATTGTTTTGCCAGTATTTCCCGGCGCAGGAGTTCCCGGTTCTCCACGCTGATAGCGGGCACTTTCTCGAACCGCTCATCTTCCAGCAACTGCCCCAGGCCGATTGCATTGAGATGCCCCTGGATGTGTGGTACCCGCTGGTTAGCGTGCTGAAGCCAGCCCCCTTCCTTCGTCCGGACCGGGATATACCCGATTGTGGAGAAGCCTCTGCTGGGGGCCCTGACGGGATACCGCTCCGGATCTTTGCGGGAGAGCTGAAGATTAACCAGGCCGCCGGCGCCGGCGTTGTTGTCATGGGGTGAAGCCAGGGCCTGGACGATGCTGGTCTGTACCCACTGCCCCTGCCCGCATTGGTCCCGCACGCGAAGGGCGGCAATGATGCCACGCAGGGCAGCCTGGCTGGCGTGCCAGCTCCCGGTTGGCACCGCCGAGTAGACGGGGCCGTCCCGGTTGGGCTGTCCCTGGAGATTGAGCATACGGCCTGCCTTGGCCGCAACTATACCTTCGTAACCCCTTACCCGGCGCAGCGGTCCCGACTGCCCAAAGCCCGTGATGGAGCAGTAAATCAGTCCGGGGTAAAGCTGTGACAGGTCGGCAAAGGACAAACCCCAATCGGCCATATCTCCGGGACGGAATGACTCTACCAGGACGTCGGCCTCGCCGATTAGCTGGATGGCTTGTTCCCGTTCCTCCGCTGCGGCCAGATCAAGCTCGATGCCCTTCTTTCCCCGGTTCCATGAGATCCACGCCGGTTGAAAGCGGAATGGGTCTCCGCCGGGTGGTTCAACCTTGATCACGTCGGCGCCATAGTCGGCCATTACCAGGGTGCAGACGGCCCCGGGCATTCCCAGTGAGAAGTCCAGGACGGTGAGACCCGTACATGGTCCTGCCACGGTTCACCTCCTCCCCTTATAACGTGGTTGCCCAATTAAGACTCAGGCCAGCCGGTGGGGGAGAGTATGCAGTCCACCCAAGAAGCGCGTCAACCTAAATTTGAAAAAAGTAACCGTTCCGACTGCGCCGGCCTAAAAGGGTCAGGGCCCCACCTACCGGCTTACGCCGGAGGGAAGCAAAGGGCGGCAGCTAAGCGCTTCGTTTGCAGGCAACTGCCTGAGCAGCGCCCCACTCCCTAATGCAGTCGCCTTATGTTGGGCATCCCGATCATGGTTGCGAGGCTGACGACACTCAGTATGGCGCCGTTTATCAGCAGGGCTCCCGGCGCTCCCACTATACCGGCCAGCGCTCCCACTCCGACGTGGCCTAGCGGTGCGAACCCGATGCTCAGCACCCAGGAACCCATGGCGCGTCCCCTTTCCTCGTCGGACACAAGCTCCTGCATCATTGTCTTGTACAGGGTGTCGACGGCCATGGCGCAGGCATTTACGAACAACAGCACGCCCAGAAAGGGGTAGATGTTGCCGGACAGGGAGAAGGCCATCAGTCCACCGCCAAAGCCGATGGCCGTTATGAACATCAACAGGCCCTTCCTCCGATAAGTTCCCAGGCCGGCCAGCAGCCACAGGCCCAGCAGACCCCCGGCCTGGCGCCCTGCCGTCATAATGCCCAGCCCCGTGGGCCCCACGTGCAACACGTCCTTGGCAAACACGGGAAGCAGGGTCATGTGGGTAAATCCCAATACTTCGGTAACTGCGGTCAACAGCATCAGGGCCAGCAGAAACCGGCGACTGCGCAGGAGTTGGACGTAGCCCGTCAGGTTCCCCCATACCGATGTGACGGCGACGCGAGTTGAGCGTCCCGGGTTGGTGAGCGCCAGGGTCGCTAGGGCGGCGCACAGGTAGCAGACCCCGGCCACCACGAATTGCCAGCCGGCGCCGGCAACCTCGATCAACGCCCCGGAAGCCAGGGACCCGACGATCCCACCCCCCTGCATGGCCATGGCTCCCAGTGCCAGACCGTTCAGGGAAAGGCCCGAACCCACGATGTCGAAGGTATATGTCTGTCGGACCGTGAGGGTGAAGGCGAACATGCTGCCCAGCGCCGCAACCAGGGCAATGACCAGCCAGACATTGGTCAGGCCGCCTAACAGCAGCAACAGGGCCATCACCAGCGCCACTGCCGAAGCCCCCAGGTTGCCGATTCGCAGCAGCAGCCGTCGGTCCCAGCGATCGGTGATGGCTCCGGACAGGATGCCGAATAGGAAGAAGGGCAGCATGCGGGCCGCAGCCCCAACGCCCACCATCAACTCGGAGCCGGTGAGCTCGAAGATAAGCCACCCCACCGAGACCTGCTCCATTCCCGTGGCCAGGGAATAAAGGAGTGTGGAAGCCCAAAGCAAGCGGAAATCCCTGATGCGCAGGGAGGCCGACCAGTTCCCGATACCTCTCATTGGCCGATGATACACCCATCACCGGCGCTGTCCCCTATGAGGCAATTGCTTCAATGGCCAAATTCCGTCCAGAGTTTGGGTTGGTCGCGGGCGACGTGAGGCTCAAACTGCCCGGCGGACAACCGGCCTCAAAGTGCTATCATTGGCCTGCCCCTATTCGGGAAAGGAGGGATTGAGATGCCATTTGGAAATAACGACTGGCTGGCCCTGACGGCGGAAAGTACCCTCGAGCCGGCGATCCCGATTTGCGACCCGCATCACCACTTCTGGGACCAGCGGCTGCAGAGCATCCCATACCAGCGTTACCTGATACACGAACTGATGGGCGACCTGTCTTCCGGGCACAATGTCCGATCAACGGTTTTCGTGGAAGCCCGGTCGATGTATCGGGCCGATGGACCGGAGGAGTTGCGGCCCGTTGGAGAGGTGGAGTTTGTGCAGGGCCAGGCGGCGGCCAGCGCCAGCGGCATCTACGGCGAGGCAAGAGCCGCCGCGGCCATAGTTGGCCACGCCGACCTCAAGCTGGGACAGGGAGTAAAGCCGGTGCTGGAGGCTCTTCAGGCAGCCAGTCCCAACCGCTTCAAGGGCATCCGCCACAACATTACCTGGAGCCCGGACCCGTCAATCGAAGACCGGGAAACCCCGGGCATCATGGCCAGCGACGCATTCAGGGAAGGCGCCCGGGTCCTGGCCGGTATGGGACTGTCTCTGGACGTCATGCTTTCCTTTCCCCAGTTGAACGAAGTGGCTGATTTTGCCAGGGCGGTGCCCTACTTGACTATTATCCTCAACCATCTTGGCGGGGTCAGCAGGACAGGAATCTACGCAGGCAAGGACGACGAAGTTATTCCCGTGTGGCGGGAGGGTATCCGCGCTGTGGCAGCGTGCCCCAATGTTGTGTGCAAGCTTGGGGGAATGGGAATGCCCCGCTGGGGTTTCGGCTGGCACGCCCGGGATATCCCCATAGGCTCGGAAGAGCTTTCCGAGGCTATGGCGCCGTGGATGAACTACTGTATCGAGCAGTTCGGGCCGGAGCGCTGCATGTTCGAGAGCAACTTCCCGCCGGACAAGGTCTCCTTTTCTTACAACGTGATGTACAACGCCTTCAAGCGTCTTTCCCAGGGGTACAGCCCCGCCGAGCGGGCCAACCTGTTCCACGACTCGGCGGTGCGGGCTTACAGGATTGGTACGTAGAGAGAGCAGTCGTTCAGACGGACGTGGATAGATGGATAGATGGACGGGCTGACGCCGAACAGAACGCTACACGGCGCTCCCACCTGGCCGGCTCCAACAGAAAAGGCGCCGGACCGCTGGGCTCGCCCAACTGGTCCGACGCCATTGTCATCGCCGCTTCTATTTCTGAGAGAGTCCCCTAGTCGAGACTAATGCCCAGCTCAGCGTGAAGATCGCGAATGGTCTGGGCGCGGTTGCGGGTGGGGACACGCTGCCGCATACCTATGGGCTCGTTTTCCACTTCCGGAACTACCTTGATGGACACGAACACCGGGCCGGTGTCTTGCATTATCTGCCCGATGTTGGTGGCGAACTCTTCC
>DAOUHR010000125.1:0-12504 GCA_034428635.1 Dehalococcoidia bacterium | reverse complement strand
CTGAAAGAACTTCGAAGGCGCAAACGGAAGATTTATGGAGCTGCCTATGTGTGCAAGCACTCAGTCTTCATCTGGGTCTCCGCCGACAAATGTACTGTCGCAAATGCCACGCGAAGGCTCAGAAGGCACTCCGGTCTCCCAGTGACCCGTTTTTTGGGGGACGGAGCATAACCTCGGTTTGCCACTGCAGTGCCCTAAAGGTAGCCAAACTGGAATCCCTAATTTTTCAGGCTACTATATCCACCCACTCTTGAATCAGGAGGTTTCCCGTGCTGAAGAACGCTGAGTTCCACGACGTTCCCTTTTACTACAAGTCCATCGACTTTGAGGAACTGGTGCGGGAATACCCGCCCGCCCCTGACTATTTCCGCGGCGTGTTCATGCTGAGTGTGGAGGAGATTCGGGAACTTCAGGAGCGGCGGTTGAGGGGCGCGGTGGAACGGGCATACAAGGTGCCCTTCTACAAGAGCAAGTGGGATGCCGCCGGTGTTGAACCCGGCGATGTCAAGACCATCGAAGACCTGAAGAAGGCGCCAATGTACACGGTGGAGGACATCCGCCAGAGCGTGGATGCCAACCCGCCATTCGGCGACTACGTGGGCCGCGACGTGCTGGCCGGGGAGATTCCCTGGCGCATTCACTCCAGCGGGGGAACGGCGGGGGAACCGCGTCCCACCTTTTACACGCCCTGGGACCGGGAGGTAGGCAACATACTGCGGGCTCGTTCCTACTACTGGCACGGGTTCAAGCCCGGCGACGTGGTGATGAACACCCTGCTCTATTCCACGCACAACGCCGCCTACTCGGCCCACGAGTCGCTGTGGCAGTGGCTGGGCTGCATCCCCGTTACCACCAGCGCCGGAGTGGTTACCCGCACGACGCGGGCCTTGGAAATTGCCCAGAAGTGGCAGGTCAACGCCCTGGTTGGCTTCCCCGAGTACCTGCTTCACATGTCCCAGGTGGCCAAGGATATGGGCCTTGAGGTGGGGAAGGACCTGAAGCTGAAGCTGATTGAGTGTTTCGGCAAGTCGGACCTGGTCCGGGAGGCATGGGGAGTCCCCGCGTACGACACCTATGGGATGCACGAGGTGCAGGCGATTTCGTCAGAATGCCCATACGGCGGCGGCCACCATATCTGGGAAGACGCTTTCATCGTGGAGATTGTGGACCCGGAGACGTACGAGCCAGTGGAACCGGGCGAAGTGGGCACGATGATAGTTACCGCCCTGTACAAGGAGAACTACCCCATAGTCCGCTACGACATCAAGGACGTAACACGGCTGTGGCCCCAGGGCCAGTGCGAGTGCGGCAGCTGGATGCAGAAGATCGACCCGATCCACGGCCGCTCGGACTTTATGGTCAAGCTGCGGGGCGTGAACGTGTGGCCCGAGGGTGTTGGGACCATTGTGGCGACCAAGAGCGGGGTCACCGGTGAGTATTACTGCATTGTAGAGAGCCTGGTCAACAGGGAGGAAATGACGGTCCAGGTGGAGCACACTCCTGAGGCAAGTGACCTGGACTTCATCCAACGGGACCTGGAGCGCACGTTCCGGGACCGGTTGAACGTGGGCATCAAGGTGGAGATGGTGGAGCCGGACAGCCTGGCCCCGCTAACCGGCGCGGGCGTTCTGCCCAAGGCACGGAGGCTGGAGGACCGGCGCAAGTCCGATTAGACCTGCCTCAATCGACCAATGGTCCAACAAATGGGCACGGATGACCACAATTGGAATTGTGAGGGAATCGTGCCCATTTCTTTTTTGGGCCCTGACTGATCAGCTCAATGACACCGTTACCTTGATGTCATCGGGGGTGCGCTGGAAGGCTCTTTGGAAGTCGTTCAAAGGCACCTGGCGGTTCAGCAGGGTGGCGGCAATGCCGGGCCAGCGGGCTTCAATTCTTGCCAGGTCAGCAATGCCGTTCTGGAAGTCCACGGGGTTGGCGTTTACTGAACCCACAATCAAGCGGTTGCCGGTGACCAAGGCATTGTTGAATTTGTGGGGTTCTACCGCAACTGGGTTGGCGGCTCCAGCTACCCCCAGCAAACATAGTGCGCCGTTATTGGACAGCTGACCATAGGCGTCGAAGGCAAGGGGAGCGTACCCCGTGGCCTCCACCAGCAGGTCGACCGGTCCCAAGGCGTCGGCGATGGTGTATACGGGTACGTCGGCGGTGTTTACGAAGGTGGCCCCAAGCTGACCGACTATACCAGCCTTGGTTCCGTCGGCGGGCGCGAGGTCAAAGACCCAGGTTTCTATATCCCTGAGCCGAAGCAGCATGGCGGTGAGCAGGCCGATGGGACCCGCGCCTAACACCACTGCTTTGTTGGGTTGCCAGGGCAGACGTTCCTGGATTTTCCAGACTTGCCGCAAGCCCTTTTCGGGGACGGTCAGCGGTTCAAGCAAGACGCCCACGTGAGCCAGTTCGTGTGGTACGGGAACCAGGAACGCCGGGTCTTCGGCGTAGTATTCGGCCAGGAAGCCGTGGCGGCCCAGGATGCCCCGTTCGGTGAAGTCGCCGGTGAAGCACATATCGGTGTGGCCGGTGCGGCAGGGTTGGCAATTGACGTGGGAGCAGGGACGGCGAACCGTGGCCACCACGTAATCGCCGACAGACAGGCGATTGTCTCCGTTTCCCGGTTCAATAACCCGGCCCAGGCTTTCGTGGCCGATTACCAGGTAGTCACTGCCGAAGGGGGCCTGGCAGTGCATGCCCCCGGCGATTGCCATGTCGGTGCCGCAGATGCCAACGCGCTCGACCTGCACCAGTACTTCCTGGGGGCCAACCTCAGGCTCGGGCACTTTGAGCAGTTGCAACGAGCCGGCGGCTCCCGGTGTTACGGCCACTGCCCTCACTAGTTACCTCCGCCACACAGGATGCGGGAAGTTTGGCCTACCAGTTAACCTGGCCAGCGGTGTCAATGTCGCGGTCCAGGTTGCAGGCAGCGCTGATCAGGGCCAGGTGGGTGAAGGCCTGGGGGAAGTTGCCCAGGCTCTCCCCGCTGTGACCGGTCTCCTCCGCGTACAGGCCCAAGTGGTTGGCGTAGCTGAGCATCTTTTCGAAGATGAGCCTGGCCTGGTCCAGTGCCCCGGGATCATAGCGGCCGGCGCGGCTCATGGCCTCAACCAGCCAGAAGGTGCAGATGTTGAAGGAACCCTCGTAGCCCATCAGGCCGTCGGGGGAAGCCTCCAGGTTGTAGCGGTACACCAGGCTATTGGAGACCAGGCCGCCCTTTTCCGGGGAGCGGTTGATGGCTTCCACCGTCTTCAGGATGCGCGGGTCGGACGGGGCTACGAAGAATACCAGGGACATCAAGAGACATGAAGCGTCCAGGCAATCGCTGTCGTAAGACTGGACAAAGGACTGGATGTCTTCATTCCAGCCGTGGGTCATTATCTCCTCATAGATAGCATCCCGCGCCGCTTCCCAGCGGGGCCGGTCGGCGGGGAAGGAACGGGCGTCGGCCAGGCGGATGGCCCGGTCGATGGCCACCCAGCACATGAGCTTGGAATATACGAAGTGCTTTCGGCCTCCCCGGACTTCCCAGATACCTTCGTCCTCGCGATGCCAGTTTTCCACCACCCAGTCGGTAAGACGGCGGAGGTGGAGCCAGAAGTCGAAGGATATGGGCTCGGCGTGCCGGTTGTAGATATAGACCGAGTCCATCAACTCGCCGTAGATATCCAGCTGCAGTTGGTCATAGGCTCCGTTGCCCACCCGCACCGGAGTTGATCCCCGGTACCCTTCCAGGTGCCACAAATCTTCCTCGACAAGTTCGTGGCGTCCGTCGATGCCGTACATAATCTGCAGGGAACCGTCGGGGTTCAGTTCGCTGGCACGGGCCTCGATGAACTTCATGAACTTGGTAGCTTCCTCGGTAAACCCGATGCGGAGCAGGGCGTACAGGGTGAAGGCCGCGTCGCGAATCCAGGTATAGCGGTAGTCCCAGTTGCGGACGCCGCCCACGTCTTCGGGCAGGCTGCAAGTGGGCGCGGCAACGATGGCGCCGGTGGGATCGTAGGTCAGCAGCTTCAACACCAGGGCCGACCTTTGCACCATTTCCCGCCAGCGTCCGCGGTAAGTGCACTGGGAAAGCCAATTGCGCCAGAACTCTACCGTGTCGTTGAACAGACGCTCGCTCTCATCCTCGTTGAAGGGATGGGTGGCTATCAGGTTGTTGCTTGTCTCGTCCAGGGCAAAGGTGGTGGTCTGACCCTCCTGCAGGGTGAACTCGGAGACCAGGCCGTAGCCGGAACGTTCTAGGGGCATGTTGCAGTTCAGGCGGATGGTGATGCCGTCGGAAACCATGTCGGCGCCATCGCCGTTGACGTGGATTTCGTGGCTGCTGCGGGCGTAGTTGAAGGCAGGGAAACACTCCATCCGGAAAGTCATGGTGCCTCTTACGACGTTAACCCGCCGGACCAGTTCGTTATGGTTGTGCAAGGCGTGGTGTTCGCCCACGGGCATAAAGTCGATCACCTCGCCGACGCCCTCCGAGGACAGGAAGCGGGTAACCAGGACATTGGTTTCGGGCCAGTACATCTGCTTGGTGGTCAGGTCTTCGGCCTGGTATGCGGGGGCAATCTTGAAATATCCGCCGATCTTGTCGTCCAGAATGGCGGCGAATACACTGGGCGAGTCGAAGTTGGGTGAGCAAAACCAGTCAATAGAGCCGTTCTGGCCCACCAACGCCACAGTGTGCATGTTGCCGATGATTCCGTAGTCCTCAATGGGCTGGTATGGCATGGCTTTCCTCCGGTCCGGGGCAGGAGTTCCTCACAAACGATCTGTTAACCTCTCCCGCCTTTTATGGCGGAAGGCCAGGGTGGGAGTGGAAGGCAAGAAAGCAACGTCTTCGCATTTGCCTGTATTCTTATTCTACGGCCTGAAGAGGCTCTCCGGTTTTTCTCGAAGACTCTTCCTGGTACCACCGGCCGATGTCGCCTGCGGGCTAAAGCGACCAGTTATCCGGGGCTTCCGGCGTAGGCATGGGGCGAATGATTACCTCGCACAGGGCGGCCTGACCGGACTCGGTGGCCTGGATGCAGCGGCCGAGGGCAGATGCTATGTCGTCGGGATTCTCCACTCTTTCTGAGTAGGCGCCCAGGCCCTGGGCAACGACGCTGAAGTTCCCGCCAAGTTCCGCCATGGCCGGGGGCGCCGCGTTGTCGCGCGCCATGGCCATAAGGCCGCCGCCGGTGCCGCCGTTGTTGAGAAGGACGGTAAGGGTGGGCAGTCCCATTCTCACTGCCGTCTCAATTTCCATGCCCACCATTCCGAAAGAAGCGTCGCCAATGACGTTGAAGACCAAATGGTCCGGTTTCCCCAGCTTTGCGCCCACGGTCGCGCCCATGGACCAGCCCATGGCGGCCATTCCACCCATACCGATGTAGTTGCGGGGACGCGTGGCCATCCAGAAGGGGGAGAGGTAACCGCGGCTGCCGCCGGCATCGTGGAGGGCGACGGTGCGGTCCAGGTCGACAAGCTTCATCAGTTCCTGGACTACCCGGTAGCCGTTGGTGGGAGTTGTTGCGTCATTGAAAACCGCTTCCCACTCGCCAAGCCACTTGACCCTGGCCTGCTGTATCTCCGCTACGATTTCTTCCTTGATTCCACCGCCGCCAGGTCCCAGCCGGTCCCGTACGGCCTGGTTCAGGGCCTGGAGGGCCAGTTTCGCGTCCGCCAGCACGGGAACGTCTGCTGGGTATATTTTGTTCAGGTCCTCCGAGTCAGCGTTGACGTGGATTAGCTTGACGCCGTCAGGGATGGGCCGCCCGTCGGTACCGTTGGGCAGGCGGAAGGAGTTTCCTACGGCCAGGACCGCGTCGGCTTTCCGGTTGATGTGAAGGGCCTGGCCGGAAGCGTACCTGCTGCGGGGGTAGACGCCGCCGCCCAGGGACAGGGGGTGGTTTTCGGGGAAAGTGCCCTTCCCGACCAAGGTGGTGGCCACGGGCATGGAAAGCATTTCCGCAAGTTCACGCGCTCCGTCCCAAGCCTCGGCGGCAAGGACACCTCCGCCCAGGTTCAGGATGGGATAATTGGCGTTGACCAGGATATCGGCGGCCCGTTCAATGTCTGACGGGTCAGCGGCGGCCTTGCGTCCCGGGCCGACCGGTTCGTAGTGCAGCACCTCGTCCGGGGCCTCTGATGTCAGGACGTCGGAAGGCATTTCCAACACGACCGGGCCCGGGGTGCCGGACCTAAGGGCGGTGAAGGCGCGGCGCATGACGGAGGGAATATCTTCTACTTTTGAGAAGGTACCCTTCCATTTAACAAAGCTGTCAAAAATGCTGGAGGGGGCTTCCTGCTGGATTTCCCGTCCCATATTGGCCAAAGGGTGCTGGCCCATCAGCAACAGCACCGGGATATTGTCAGCATATGCGCCGGCGATGCCGGTCAGGGTGTTGGTCGCGCCAGGACCGGTGCCGCACAAGGCCACGCCGACCTTGCCGGTTGCCCGGGCGTAGCCGTCGGCGATTTCTACTCCCTGACGTTCGTGGCGGGCTGAGAACACCTTGATGGTCGCTGACTGCCGGAGGGCAGGCCAAAGCGGCGCCTCTCCGCCTCCGGCGAACCCGGAGATATACTCGACCCCCTCTTTTTCCAGGGCATGGACGATGGCATCTCCTCCGCGCATGGTTCGCCTCCTGTTAGGGCGTCTCGGATTTCCTGGTGATTCTATTTCAGGGCAGGACGGCGCAGGCTCTTCCCGGCTGCTCCATTGCTTCGATGCTTTGCAGGACTTCCTCCGCCTCTTCCAGTTGGCAAAGGCGGGTTACGATGGGACGGATACGACCCTGGGCCACCAGTTCCACGGCCTCGGCCAGTTCCTGGCGGCTGCAGTAGCGGGAACCGGTCAGGACCAGTTCGTTGCTAAGAGACCGGGAGTTGAGCGGCAATGTGGCCTGGCCGTCGTAGGAACCCACGAACACCAGGCGCCCGCCCTTGCCCAGGCTGTCCAGGCTGCACTGCATGGTGTCGGCGATGCCCACCATTTCCACGACCACGTCCACGCCCCGGCCGCCGGTCAGGCGGCGGGCTTCCTCGTCGAACCCCACTTCCCGGGAATTAATGATTTCGTCGGCGCCGGACTCGCGGGCCAGGGCCAGCTTTTCGGCGGTAATGTCAACGGCGAAGACGCGGGCGCCCAGCACTTTGGCCATCTGCACCATGTGGATACCCACGCCACCGCCAGCGCCCACGATCAAGACTGTTTCCGGCGCGCGGACGTGGGCCCGTTCGCGCAGCACGTGGACGGGCGTAGCGATGGCGTCGGCGGTGACGGCGGCGTCCACGTAACCCATTTCCGGCGGGATTTGGCACAGGTTACGCTCAGGCAGGACAACATACTCGGCCAGACCGCCGTCGATTTGGCGGCCGACGTAGCCGGCGTGGTTGTCGCACAGGTCTTCCCGACCCACGTTGCACCAGCGGCAGTTGCCGCAGGTGAGATAGAAGTAAACGTTGACGCGGTCGCCAGGCTTGAAGGCGGTTGCGTTGGGGCCGGTTTCCACCACGTCGCCGGCGATTTCGTGGCCGATGATACGGGGCACCTTGTCGGGTATGGTTCCCCGGCCAAAGCCCCGGCCCTTCAGGTTCCAGACCAGGGTAAGGCCCAGGCCGCAGGCACGCACCCGCACCAGGACTTCGCCGTTGCCGGGCTGGGGAATGGGCACATCTTCCATGGAAAGGGAGCCGCCCGGTTTCCGCAGGACCATTGCTTTCATTGCAGCCTCGGCGGTGACGAATTCGCCAAATGTCCGGATATTGCATTGGCGAACCAGGGGTGTGTTCTAACAATTAACGATGCCTTAATAATTGAATTATATGTTGCACTGCTATCGGTTACCATAAATTTGAGCACAAATGCCGGAGGATTTTAGCCAGCATTCGGGAATTGTTGTAAAATGCCGGCCTGCCCGCTCTGCGGGGTAATGAATTTGAGAGCAGGCCGGACTCAAACAGTCCGGTTCGGGAGGACGATAAATGGACCTGGGACTGGCAGACAAGGTTGTATTCATAACCGGAGGAGGACACGGCATAGGGCGGGCCTTCGCCCTGGCTTTTGCTGATGAAGGCGCGTCGGTTGCCATTGCGGAGTTGGATACCCAGCGAGCGGATGCCACCGTGGGTGACATTCGCGAGCGGGGCGGCAACGCACTTTCAGTACCCTGCGATGTTAGCGACAGTTCACTGGTGCAGGCCGCCGTAGCTCGTACCGTGGATGAGTACGGCCGTATCGACATCCTGGTGAATAATGCGGTTAGTCCCAACCTGACGGGTTCCCTGGAGGAGCTAGACGACGTGGACTGGGACCACAACTTCGACGTGAATGTGAAGGGAAGCTTTTACTGCTTCCGTGCCGTCGTACCCCACATGAAGGAACAGGGGTACGGCAAGGTGGTCAGCATGGCGTCCATTGTGGGCCGGAGGGGGTCGGCGGAACCCACGTCGGCGGCCTATTCCGCGTCCAAGGCGGGAATAATCGGTTTGACCGCCACCATGGCCCGGGAACTGGGTCCCTACAACATCAACGTCAATGCCATTGCTCCGGGCAGCATCAACACTCCTCGCTGGAGGGACGCCCGCAACGATGAGCAGGTCAACCGTACCATCAACGCCACGGCCCTGAAGCGGTTGGGCGAGGCGGAGGACATTGTAGGCATGTGCCTGATGCTGGCTTCGGACCGGTCGTCGTTCATCACGGGGCAGGTGGTTACGATTGACGGGGGGATGCTGTGCATGTAGGGGGCAGGTGACGGCTTAACAGACTGGGGTCGTGTAGCTATTTTTCGGGCTCAACCGGGGGCAAAGTCGCAATGTCGAGTGCGGCGTCAACTGCCCGATCAGGCTGGTACTGGGTAAGTCTCTGTACGCGCCTTTCTTGTTCCCTGTTTGCTTGCGTAAAACGGCGAGGTGGAGAGTTCTTGATTTCCTCCAGCAGGCCAATCAGTTCGCGGCTTTGAGCGATCCGTAGCTGGACGTCGTCATGGTCGAGCCTATGTTCGTAATAGTTGAAGTGGGCCCATTCCAGCAGGTCGAATAGTTCGAGAATTCGAGGACGCCCGAACTCCATGTAAATGTGAGTCGCAATGTCTCTCAGCATTGGATGGCTCTTGTGGTTCCACCCGCGGATTACCGCAATAGCTTTCAGGGCCTCGGCAGCCGCACCCCAAGCCTTCTCAAAAGCCTGGGACAAGTCCTCTTTGCCCAGTTCCTCTTGAGCCTGGCGAAAATACTTGCTACTCATCTGAAGATAGCGGCTGAGAATTTCTGGGGAGTGGCCATTTGTCAACTCAATGGGCGGGGATGGCAGCGTTCCAATTTAGGTGGCATTGCTGTGGGGCCAGGGCAGACACACAGGTCTGCCCCTACCATTTTTCCGAATCAATCCACCTGAAGTAGCACGCTGCCGACGGGGATTTGAGACTAACGCAATTTTACCATAAAGGGAAAACCGCCCCCTACTCCAACTCCAGGAATTCCTGCACCCATTCGGTGGCGGGTTCCTTGTCGTAGAGGCCGTACAATACCGCGGCGTTGCGGATGTGGTCGCCGCCAAAGTAGCGCTCGTAGAGCACCTGCCTGGAGGCGAAGGCACTGCAGCAAGTGTCCCAGGCCAGGCGGAACAGGCGTATCCGCTCTTCGGCGGAGGTGGTGTCCGTGTCCAGGTAGCGGCGGATGTCCTCTCCCAGGGGGCCGTTCAGGTCGGCCTCCGTGGGCAGGGCCATCAGACTGCTGGAACCCAGGAAGTGGAGGATTTCCGCCATGCGGGGATACATCTGTATAAACATGCTGCGGGCCACCAACAAGGGCATGTAGGGCGGACACATCACGCCCCACTGGTCTACTTTAGCTTCCATTTCGGCAGTCTTCAGCAGGGCACGGGTAACTTCAAGGTTCTGGATTATCTCGGCCACCATTTGCTGGACCTGCTGCAACTGGGTTGAACCAAGGGTCTTAGTCATCAGGTTCGCCAGACCCAGCATATATTCGCACTTGACTACGTTCTTGGTCACCACCTGGTGGCCGGTATGGGCGTTGCGGTTGGTTGCTTCGGCCCAGGTATTGGCCAGTTCAACGTCGCCCAGCAGGAAGACACGCTCCCAGGGCACGAGCACGTTATTGAAGAAGACCACGGCGTCCATTTCCTCAAAGCGGGAGCCCAGGGGGTGGTCAAAGTGGGAGCGGCCAAGGTCGAAGCTTTCCCGGCACATGAACTTCATGCCGGGCGTGTTGCAGGGCAGGGCAAACCCGAAGGCGTAACGCTCGCCCGCATCGCCTGGCAGGCGGTGGGTGCGGGCGGGATAGACAATGATCTCGTCGGACAGGGGGCCAAGGGTTGCCAGCACACGGGCGCCGTTGACGATTATGCCGGCGTCGGTTTCCTTGACCACGCCCAGGGCCACGTCGGTTCGGTCCTCCAGGGCGGTGCCGACGGGGTTGCGGGAACGCTGCAGGTTGACCAGGGTGTGGGTGAGAGTCAGGTCGTTTTCGCGGATGTACTCGAAGTAGTTTTCGATGTTCTGCTTGAACTCGGGGCGGTTCCGGCCGCAGAATTCGCTGGCCGCGGCCATGGACATGACCGCCACGTTGAGGAAATCGGGGGTGCGCCCCATCATTCCGCGAGTGATCCGCGCCCAATGCCGGATCATGTTGCCGCGCCGGTTAAGCTCGTCCTGGGTCTGTGGGATTATGAAGGACAGCCCGACTTGGTCGCCGGTGGTGGGGGACTTGAAGGTCATTTCCGGGCCGATTTCGGGGTGGTGCTGCAGGTCGTAGAGGGATGCCAGGGTATGGGCGCCGTTAGCCAGGGTGGGGTGGGATGTGGGGTCCTTTATCCGCTGGCCCTCCAGGTAAATTTCGGGCTGGGAGTCCCGCAGGCGTTCCAGGTAGTCGGCTCCGGTCCTGGCTGGCATGGCCTTCCCTCCTAGATCTTTCGAACGTCGAAAATAGGAAACAGCGCTTTACTTTAGGAGTTAGTGATTCCGAAAGCTATTGTAGGGTGTATCTAGTTCAAGGTGGGCATAAACCTCAAAAATGGACTGTTCATTTGGGTCATCGATTTGAACGATCCCAACACGCATAGCACATATTTGCTTCTGGGCTTGGCAGAAAAAGCGTCTAAAGTCCTTACAATCTTTAACCTTACCATATTTCATGGCCTTGAATTCTTTGAGGTTCCAAATGTCTCTCATAGGTGTCTCGATGTATTCGGGATGTCTTTTCCTTAAGAGCCTTTCTTTAGCCACGATAACGGCAAAAGCAGCTGGACTGTATTTCGCACTGACTTTTCCATTGCCGTGCTGCTGAAGCCGAGTCTTGATACGGTCAGAGCGGCCCACGTACAAGGGTTTTACACCTTTATAGAAAACATACACTCCCCTATTTGATGGACACTTTTTCCCGCACTGTTCCAAGGCTTGTTTACCATACGCTTCGGTGGTTTGACATAAGTCTTCTAGATATTTGCTCATTCGATCAATTATCTTATTACCATCTCCTTTAGCCAAGGAGCCCTCCGAGTAAATTTAATTGTTTGGGTGCATCAACTGCAACATTTCTGCTTTCCAGTCGCTTCCTTTGGGCAGGATGCCCTCGATGGCGCGGGCGTTGTAGTAGGTTGGGGCCACGCCGGGGGGTATGCCTCCATCGGCTACCGTCTGGGCGGCCTGGAGGAGTAGGCGTCGGGCCTGGATGATGGCCATGTCGCTGCGGGTCAGATTTTCCCTGGAGCGGTCTACGATGGCGCCCATGCTTTCCTGCACGGCCACGTCCTGAGCGTTGATGCCGTTAATGCCGGTGAAGGTCTCGTACTTCTGCACCTGCCGGTCGATCAGCCAGTCGTTTTCCCGGTTGCCCTTGCTTTGGAAGTTGGGGAGCATATCATCCGGGCCGCGACCGTAGCCGCGCTCAATCTCCACAAACTCTTCGTCGGTAATGGGTTCGGGGCCGAAGCTGTAGACCCAGTTGTAGATCATGCAGTTGAAGTCGTCCATGGGCACCCACATGTGGCCGGCGATCATCTGCTGGGAGGCGCCGCCCTTGTAGCCGGACTGGCGCGGGCGGGCCTGGTGGAAGGGCATGACGTACTGGTAGGTACGGACGAAATTGCCGCGTTCGCCGAGGTCGCGAATGCCAACGTAGCGGTAGCCGTAGTCGGTTACGTCCACCTCCAGGGTGGGAGCGCCGCCGGTCACAAAGTCGGTGTTAATGCCAATGCCGGCCTTGTCGGTGTCGGTGGTAATGGTGCGATGGAGGATGGGGGCGTGGGCCGTGTCGATGCCGCCCTCCAGGGCCTGGAGCCAGTTGCATTCCTGCCGGTTCTTGGAGATTTTGCGGTGGGTTGCCGGTACGGTTGCCCATTCAAAGTCTGGCGGAGGCGGAGGCTGGCTACCCTCTTCGCGCATGTAGGCCCAGACCACGCTGCCCCGCTCGACGGTAGGGTAGGCCTTGATTTGGACCTTGGTGTGGAAGTCGCTGTCCGGCGGTTCGTTCATCATGTCC
>DAOUHR010000124.1:0-4929 GCA_034428635.1 Dehalococcoidia bacterium | reverse complement strand
CCCTCACTGTGCAACTGGGGAGATGGGTTACATTTAGACCAGGGAGATAGGTAACACTTTTGTTGGGGTGCGGACCACCCTTTTGGTGTAGGTGTCCAGTTGACCTATCTCCAGGGGGCCGAACTGGATGCTCAGGTACCGTTCGTCCTGGGCTACCAGCCCCACCGGTTCTCGGATCAATGCCTCGCTCAGGTATATCTTCTCGCCCTGCCACTTGATCTCACCGTTGGAGCGCACCCGCCGAACCTGGGCCCCCGGGGGATACTCCGGGGACCTGACCCGGGCTGGGTACTCCCGCATGGAGGGCTGGTAATGCCGTACTGGCGTCTGCTGTCCCAGGGCCTCGTGGGGCCGCTCCTGGTTATACTGACGGCGAAACTCGTCAAAGGCTTTCTGCTGCGCTGGCCGGTTCCGGCGGGGCGGACTGGCCGCCTCCGCCTTCAGCGTCCGGTGCAGCCGCTCCAGCCGTCCGTTCTGCTCCGGGTGGCCCGGCTCGATGCGCTCCGGCACTATCCCCAGCTTCACCCACCACACCGCCAACTGGCTCAACCCACCCAGACCCACGCTGGCGAAGGGGGTCCCGTTGTCGCTGCGGATCGCCTCCGGCAGACCGTACTCTCGGAACACCCGCTCCATGCTTTGTCGCACTCCTCCTCCATGCGTTCCTGCCAACCCCTGGCAGCACAGCAGGTACCGGGAGTGGGCGTCCACCAGCGTCAGGGGATAGACCGCCACTCCGTCTCCCGTCTTGAACTGGCCCTTGAAGTCCAGACACCATACCTGGTTGCTCCCCTGGCACTGGGCAAAGGGTTCACTCCAGGGTGGCGTCCGCCGCACCTTCCGCCGACGCTGGGTCAAACCGTGACGCTCCAAAATGTTCCCCACCGTGCTGGCCGCTGGCCACTTTACCCCAGGCTCCCTTTCCTGCAGCCAGGCCACCAGCTTCTTCGGTCCCCAGGTGGGATGGGCTTGCCGCGCTCCTACCACCAACCCCTCCACTTCTCCAGATACCTGGTTGGGGTGACTGTGGGGCGCCCGGCTCCGGTCTCCCAATCCCTGGAATCCCCCTTCCTTATACCGCTGCAGACGCTTGTACCCCGTCTTTCGGCTGATGCCGAAGGCCTGGCACAGAACCTTGAAACTCTCTCTCCCTTCCAGGGTTGCCAGAATGAATCTCTCTTGCTCCAACTGTGGATTCGTATCAGTCCAGGGCAACACTTTCCTCCCAGATACCATCTCCTTTCCTCCTATAGGAAAGTGTTACCTATGTTCCTGGATAATCTGTTACCAATCTACCAGGTCTGTACCCACCCTAACCCTCTCCCGCCAGGGGAGAGGGAAAATCGAAAGACCCCGTTTCCGGTAGGCATTTCCCTTGCGCCCCAGGCGGATGCGCCTTGCGCAACTGGACAACGCGGCCCTACCATACATTGTATGGAGCAGTTTATGGAGACAGCCCAGTTTGGGCAATCTCCCGGTGCGTGACTGGGAAATGGGTCAAAATGAGACAAAATGGGACGGAAATAAAAAATTCTCCTTCTGTCAGCTACGACCATTGTGCCGATCTTCCTTGATAAGTCACCCCCTCGTCCTTCGCCGCCCGCGGAGGAATTGACGCCAGCTAGAAAAGTGATGGAGGCCATTCATGGCAGCTTTTGAGGAATACAAGGACCGCTTCCGCTATGCCAGGCTGGAACGGGAAGACGGCATCCTCCAGATGACCCTGCACAGCGACGGCGACACTCTCCAGTGGGGCGCCGGTCCCCACACTGAACTGGTCGAGGTGTTCCACGCCGTGGGCACGGATCCGGAAACCAAGGTGGTTATCATGACCGGCATGGGCGACGGCTTTACCGGCCCCGCCGGCTCCAGCGACACCGTGCCTCGCCGCACTCCCGCCCAGTGGGACCCCACCTACTGGGAGGGCAAGCACCTGCTGGGCAACCTGCTCAACATCGAGGTGCCGGTGATCGCCGCCGTCAACGGGCCGGCCCTGCGCCATTCGGAACTGCCCCTGCTCAGCGACATTGTGCTGGCCGCTCCCCATACCACTTTCCAGGACTCGGGCCACTTCATGAGCGGCCTCACTCCCGGCGATGGTATGCACATCATCTATCCCCTGCTGCTGGGTATTAACCGGGGCCGCTATTTCCTCCTGACGGGCCAGAGGCTGGACGCCGACCGCGCCCTGGAACTGGGGCTGGTGTCCGAGGTGCTGTCCACCGAGAACCTGCTGCCTCGGGCGTGGGAACTGGCCCGCCAACTTGCGGAGCAGCCCCGCCTGGTGCTGCGCTATACGCGGGCGCTGCTGACGCACAAGCTGAAGCAGGAACTGCACGACCTGCTGGGCTACGGCCTGGCCCTGGAGGGCCTGGGTTCGGCGCAGGACTACCTGGACCGGGGGCAGGGCAGGTAGGGCCGGCTAAGGCTGGAGGACGCTGGGTCGGCTTGTTTGAATTAACACTCGATATCCTGGGTAGGTTCTGTTGACTAGCTAATTGATGCGGTGATACAATTTCTAAACAGTATTCACTATTCCGATAATGTTCCTGAATAAAGGAGGAAATGGGAGGCTTATGAAGAGGACACTGCTATTGTTTGTTGCTTTAAGTGTACTGGTCCTGGTACTGGCCGGATGTACCCAGGACACCTCGGCCCTGGAGTCCGAGAACGCCAGCCTGCAGTCCCAGGTGGCGAACCTGGAGGGCCAGGTGGCAGCTATGGAGGGCGAGATGGCCACCATGGAAGCCGAAAAGGAAGAAATGGAAGGCATGACCATGATGGAAGGCAGCCGCCTGGATGCCGTCCGCGAACGGGGCCATGTGATTTGCGCCAGCCGCGACGATGTGCCCGGCTACGGCGGACTTGACGCTGCTGGTAATAATGTCGGCTTCGACATTGACTTGTGCCGCGCCCTTGCCGCTGCCGTCATTGGCGACCCCAACGCCATCGAAATCCGCCTGATAACCGCCGCAGAGCGCGGGCCCACGATCCAGTCCGGCGAAGTGGACATGCTCGTCCGCACCGTTACCTGGACTTCTTCCCGCGACGCTGGCTGGGGCAACTATGCCCAGACCATGTTCTACGACGGTCAGGGCTTTATGGTCCGCGAGGACTCTGGCGTTACCGATGCGCTGGAACTGTCCGGCGCTACCGTCTGCGTAACCCTGGGTACCACCACCGAACTTAACCTGCAGGATTTTTCCAACCAGAATGATCTGAACCTGACCGTGTCCACCTTCGAGGATACCGACGCGGTGGTGGCAGCCTACGACGCCGGCCAGTGCGACTCCTTCACCAACGACAACTCCCAGCTGGCCGCATTGCGGACCGCTCTCAGCAATCCCGCAGACCACGTCATTCTGCCCAACACTATCTCCGAAGAGCCCCTGGGCCCCGTGGTCCCCCACGGCGACGACCAGTGGTTTGACATCGTGAAGACGGTCATGGGCATCCTTATCTACGGCGAGGCCTACGGCGTCAGCCAGGGCTCAGTGCCCAGCGCCGAGACCGGCAATACCAAGGTTGACCGCCTGTTGGGCGTGAGCGGCTCCTTCGGCCAGGAGGAGCTTGGCCTGTCCAACACTGTAGCCCAGGACGTGCTTAACGCCGTCGGCAACTACGGCGAGATTTATAACCGCAACCTTGGCCCCGACGGCATCAACCTGCCGCGGGAGGGTGGCCGGAACGCCCTGTGGTCCAATGCCCCCTGCACCGACTGCCCCAAGGGTGGCCAGATTTACGCCGCGCCAATGCGCTAAATTTTCTTCAGCGGCTCATACATCACGGGGTGGGCACTTCGCCCACCCCGTGTTTTGGTTCCCCGTCAGGCAAACTCTTGCAAAACCGACATTCCGTTGAAAGCCGGAATCCAGCTAGTGGTGCCGCAAATGCGGCGTTAGGCCCAATGCGGTCGGGAAGAAGTTAACTGCCGAGTTACACTCCCCCGCATACGGGAATGCAATGCCGGCTCAACCCCTAATATGGTCTCCCTGGGCGAATCTGAGGGAGGGTGAGCAAGCTTCCCGAAAATGCGCTACAATCTAGCCGTTCTCCGTCAAACCCCTCTCGCCCCCGGTTAGCGATGTAACCTGTCAACATGGTCAGTTCGTCTCGAATACTAACCTACCAGGGTATACCGGTCTGGCGGCACGTCCAGGTCATCCAGTGGGCCGCGCAGATAGTATCGGGTATCGTGGTAGTGGCGCTGGTGGTCTGGTTCTTCACCAACATGGCCGGCGCCATCGAGGAACGGGAAATCCCCACCGGCTTCAGCTTCCTCTCCCGCGAATACCAGACCCCCATCGGCGAACACTTCCTGCCTTACGAATCCTCAGACACTTTCCTGTATGCCCTGTTTGTGGGCATTACCAACACCGCCATCGTCGCCGTTGCCGGCGTCTTCCTGGCCACTGCCCTCGGTATCTTTATCGGCGTCTCCCGCCTCTCTACCAACTGGTTAGTGGCCAAGCTGGCCATGGTATACATCGAGTTCTTCCGAAACGTACCTCTACTTGTTCAATTGTTCTTCTGGTTCTACATCATACTGGAGCTTCCCGGGGTACGGGAAAGCATCGTGATTGCCGATGCCTTCTTCCTGAGCAATCGGGGCTTCTCCATGCCCTGGCCCAAGGCCACCGACTACTCCATTGCCCTGATCTGGCTGGGACTGGCGGTGGTGGCCATCGTGGCAGGGGCGCTGGTCAATCGCTGGCGCAATCGCATGGAGGAACGGACGGGCCAGTCCAGTTACCCCCTGATATACGGTTCCGTTGTGGCGGTCGCTATCGGCGCAGCCGCATGGCTGATATTAAGTTTCGCCTCCGGTAATTCGCCCTTCTTCCTGTCGATCCCCGAACCCCAGGGCCGGTTCGGTAACATTGTCGGTGGATTCACAGCCCGGGCTGGGCTACTGGTGCTGCTCATAGG
>DAOUHR010000123.1:0-19679 GCA_034428635.1 Dehalococcoidia bacterium | reverse complement strand
GAGCACAAGCAGCTTTCCGGCAGAATTGGCGGCATACTCAGGATGGGCACCGCCCAGGCCATTGGAGCGGGTCAAAACCTTAACCTGTACCGCACGGAAGTGTCGCTGGAACCTGGCGACCGGCTGGTAACCGCGTCCGATGGAGTTACGGACAATGTCAATCCTGCCGAGTTGGCCGAGTTGATCCGCCAAGCAGGCACTCCGGAAGAGGCCAGCGCCGCAGTCAAGCAGACCATCGACGAAAGGCTGGAGCGGGGCATCACTCCCGAGCTTCTGGGCGGCCGTTTCAGGCACGACGACCAGAGTGGCATTTTTCGGTTTTTCTAGTCCTCGCAACCACAGTGACGAGGAGTCCATACCACATGGCTAGTTGCCTGTGGTCGCCTCTCGTTCTTGTTAGTGCGATTCATAGCTGATAGAATTTCTGGATTAACAGGTTTGTCCCAGCATTGAGGGGAAACGTAAAGGAGAAATAACTTGGGCAAGATTAACGTCGCTATTATCGGCGTGGGCAACTGCGCTTCGTCCCTGGTGCAGGGCATCCATAAGTACGTGGAAGTCCCAACTGATGCCGAGATACCGGGAGTTATGCACAACCGGATCGGCGACTACCGGATTGAGGACATTGAAGTGGTTGCCGCCTTTGACGTTGACGAAAACAAGGTTGGCAAAGACTTGTCCGAGGCAATCTTCACCCAGCCTAATAACACCATCAAGTTCGCGGATGTGCCCAGGACTGGCGTGACCGTAGAGCGCGGCATGACACACGACGGTATCGGCCAGTACGTTTCCCATCTGGTCAAGAAGTCGCCCCACTCCACCGCAGACATATCCGGCATTCTGAAAGAAAGAAATGTGGACGTGGTAATAAACTATCTGCCTGTGGGCAGCGAAATGGCCACCAAGTGGTATGCAGAGCAAATCCTGGATGCCCGGTGCGGTATGGTCAACTGCATCCCCGTCTTCATCGCCCGTGAGGAGTACTGGCGGAACCGATTCTTGGAACGGGGAGTCCCTATAGTTGGTGACGACATCAAATCCCAGGTCGGAGCCACTATTCTCCACAGGATTCTTACCCGTCTGTTTGAAGACCGTGGCGCTACAATTGACAATACTTACCAGCTCAACTTTGGCGGCAACACCGACTTCCTGAACATGCTTGAAAGGGAGCGCCTTGTCTCAAAGAAGATCTCAAAGACCGGCGCCGTAACCTCCCAGATGGACTTTGAAATTGACCCCGACCAGATCCACATCGGGCCCAGTGACCATGTACCATGGCTGAAGGACCGCAAATGGTGCTATATCCGCATGGAAGGCGAGCTCTTCGGAGGAGCCCCAATTAACCTGGAAGCCAAGCTGGAAGTCTGGGACAGTCCGAACTCGGCCGGCGTGGTGGTTGACGCCATCCGCTGTGCCAAGCTGGCCCTGGACCGGGGCGTAGGCGGAGCCATTGCGGGCCCCAGCGCTTACTTCATGAAGTCTCCCCCCATTCAGTATACTGACGACGTGGCCCGCAACATGGTGGAAGCCTTTATTAGTGGCGAAGACGGCAGCCCCATGGAGCCGACGAAGATTGTGCAGGCGCCAGTCGTGGAGGCCGTGGAAGAAGAGACCGACTAGGAAACCCTTTTGCCTGGCAAATGGCGCGGTGAGCAGTGGATGAAGGGCTGCTATGAAAATAGCTATGGTCTCCCCTTACGACTTTACCTGGCCGGGAGGCGTTACGGCCCACGTATCGCAGCTGGCCCAGGAGTTGTGCCATGCCGGACACCAGGTTAAGGTGCTGGCCCCTCACTCGCCGTCTCGACAGTGCTTCGAGGCAGAATCCTTCGTCCCCCTGGGAAGGTCGGTGCCCGTTCCCAGCGGCGGTTCCATCGCCCGCGTCTCCTTGTCCTGGTGGCTATACCGGCGGGTGCGTGAAATCCTGGACGAAGAGTGCTTTGACCTGATCCACCTGCACGAACCCCTGGCGCCAGTGCTACCTCTTTGCTTCCTGGAATACTCCAACACGGTTAACGTGGGTACCTTTCACGCCTACTACAGCAGGCAGCACCTTTACCGCTTCAGCCAGCCCATCATCAAGCGGTGGCACCAACGGCTGCACGGCGGTATAGCCGTCTCACCGGCCGCCCGCAAATATGTCCATAATTTCTTTCCCAGGGACTATCGCATAATCCCTAACGGAATTGACGTTGACCACTTCGCAAACAATGCAGCGCCCTGGCCTGAATATCAGGACGGGAAGACAAACATTTTGTTTGTTGGGCGCATGGAAAAGCGCAAGGGACTCAGGTATCTCCTGGAGGCGTACTGCCGCCTGAAGTGGGATCATCCTAATACCAGGCTTATCGTTGTGGGTCCTGGCAACCTGGACCGGGAGTCCCACGGCATCCTGAGCGCCCGCAATCCCGGGGATGTGGTTTTGGTAGGCGGCGTGTCTTACCAGGACTTGCCCAGGTACTACGCTTCGGCAGACATCTACTGCTCGCCAGCCACCGGCCAGGAAAGCTTTGGCATTGTCCTGCTGGAGGCCATGGCCTGCGGCAAACCTATTGTCGCCTCGGCCATCGAGGGCTATATGGGAATCATCAAGGACGGAGAGCAGGGGCTGTTATTCCCTCGTCGGGATGCCCAGGCTTTGGCTGATACCCTGGCCTCGCTGGTCAAGAACCCCGAGTACGCCTTTCGGCTGGGTGAAACCGGCAGACGGATGGTGGAGCAATACCGCTGGGAAGTAGTAGCCCGCCAGGTGGAAAGCTATTATTACGATTGCATCGCGGAGACCAATGGCGCTACCAGGTAGAGAAGAAATCCGGGCAACCCTTTCCCAGTACATCGAGGTCCCGGGAGCCAGGTTTTTCCAGGCTATTGGTCTGACTCCCAACGCAATCACCCTGATAGGCTTCGCCGTCTGCGTTGCGGCTGCCTACGTGGTCAGCAATGGCTGGCTTCTGGCCGGAGGAATTGTCTTCCTGGTGGGCGGTGGGCTGGATATGTTCGACGGAGCCTTGGCCCGTATGACCGGCAAGGCCAGCCCCTTTGGGGCCTTGATGGACTCGGTGTTCGACCGCCTGGGGGAAGCCGCCCTGTTCGTGGGAATGGGCCTGTACTTCTTGCGGGGAGACTTTGGCGGCGACACCCTTACCCTGTACGTGGCCATACTGCTGCTGGCCCTGGTTTTTTCCCAGGTCGTCAGCTACCTGCGAGCCCGCGGCGAAGGACTGGGGGCCTTCACTCGGGACGGAGTGATGACTCGCACCGAAAGGGTCATAATCCTGGGCGTTGGCCTGATAGCCGACGGCTTGACCGCATTCCCCCTTATGCCATGGATTCTGCTGGCCATCGCCGTGGTATCCTGCTTTACCCTGTTCCAACGCATGTGGGCCATCAAAGGCTTGCTGGAAAAGGGTAGCTAACCCTTCCGGTGGCGTGTAAACTGGGCTGACCCGGCACCAAGGGTTGCCTCAAAGTTCCACCAGGTTACCAAAACCACTAATTGTGGTTGGGAACGTATCAGAGGGGGCCGCACCTGCCCTTACCAACGTGGAGTTTCAGGATTGACTCAGCCACCGGCAATCTCAGCTCAGCAACGCAGTCAGCTCAGGCGCACCTTTCGGAAAGACCTTAAGGCGCAGGTGAAGTTGCGCCTCTTTACCCGGGGATCTTCCCTCATCGCCATACCCGGGCGGGAATGCCCCACCTGTAATCAGGCCCAGCAGCTTATTGAAGAAGTCGCCAGTGCCTCACCAAGAGTTGAACTTGAGGTGCATGACTTCTTTGCCGACGCGGTCACGGCGGAGGCCATGGCAGTGTCCCGTATACCCGCCATCCTGGTAGGCAACGAGGACCGCCCGCGAATGACATTCTACGGCGCTCCACTCGGCCACCAGATGGCCGCCATAGTGGAAACCATACGTTCCGTTTCTCGTGGAGTCAGTCCATTACAGAACAGCACTCGCAGAATGTTAAGGCAGGTGACCCGCACCGTACATTTGCAGGTCATAGTAAGCCCGGAAGAACAAAGCGGGGCCCAGGCAGTCTATATCGCTTTTGCCATGACCAGGGAGAATCCGAACATCATCGCGGACGCTGTCCAGATTCGGGACTACCCAACTCTGGCCCGCAGCCTGGGCGTCAATTCAATCCCACTGGCGCTAGTCAACGAGTTTTACCGCGTTCCAAGACCCGTTACGGAAGAACGGATGCTGGAACAGGTCCTGCTGGCTGGAAGACCTGAGTCCGGCCAGGAGATGGGCCCTGAAAATCGTCAATAAATTTCGAATTATGGAGAGGATACCGTGCCCCAGGAATTGAATGGAGATATGGACGGTCAAGGCTTGAGGGTCGGTGTGGTGGTAGCCCGCTTTAATGATTTTGTTACCAGGCAACTGCTGAACGGGGCCGTGGAAACGCTGGAACGGTTTGGCGTCCGTGACGAAGACATCAGTGTCGCCTGGGTACCCGGCTCTTTCGAGTTGCCGGTGGTGGCCAAGGCCCTGGCCCAAACGGGCAGGTATGATTCGGTTATCTGCCTGGGCGCGGTTATACGAGGGGAGACCGACCATTACGAAATGGTGGCCGGACAGTCCTCCGGCGGCATCGCGTCGGTAGGGCTGGATACCGGTGTCCCCACCATTTTTGGAGTCTTGACCGCCGACACCATGGACCAGGCCATCAACCGCGCCGGGGGCAAGTCCGGGAACATCGGCAGCAACGCAGCCGTCGCGGCCATCGAAACTTCCAGGCTAATTCAGTCCATTAAGACGGGTTAGTGGGAGGAGACGCTCAATGGAGTTCGGAGTTACCGTTCCCAACAACTGGGGCATCGAAGACGTCCGGGATGCCCTCGCCTTTGGGCCGCTGGCCGAGGAACTGGGCTACGATTCGATATGGGTCATGGACCACCTGTTCAACAACGGGTACATCCGGGAACGGTTAGACAACAAACCCTACTACCATCCCCTTGCTACCCTCACCTACCTCTCAGCCACTACCAGCCGGGTGTTGCTCGGGACATCGGTGCTGGTGCTGCCTTACCACAACCCGGTGGAACTGGCAAAATACACCGCAACCTTGGACCAGATGTCCGGTGGGCGGGTTACGCTTGGGGTGGGTGTCGGCGCCATGACCGAGGAGTTCCAAGCCCTGGGCATACCTATGTCAGAAAGGGCCTCCCTGACCAACGAGTGCATCCGGGTTATGCGGGAACTATGGGAAAACCCGGCGCCCAGCTACCATAGCCGACGCTGGAACTTCGATGACCTGCGGTTTTCTCCCAAGCCAGTGCAGAGACCGTACATTCCCTTGTGGATCGGCGGCGCCAGCCCCGGCGCTCTCCGGCGGGCCGCCCGAATGGGCGACGGTTGGCATCCTTCAGGAGTGTCGCCCGAGGAGTACGCTCAAAAGAAGGAGCAAATCTCCAACATGGCGGCCGAGGCGGGAAGAGACCCGGCAGCATTCACCTGGTCGGCCAGGGTGGAGGTGGAAGCCACAGGGGGACCTTCCAGCGACCGGGCTGCCAGCCGCGCCCGCATTCCCGGCGACGACCTTGAGCAAACGGCACTGTCTGTCGCCGCTTACCGGGAAGCTGGGGTAGAACACATGGTACTGGCCCTCAACACAGGGGACGCAGGTCGAATCCGAGAATTAATGGAGTCCCTGGCCTTGGAGACAATACCGCAGTTCCGATAACCGGTGGGCTGTGGCCCTGAAACGAATAGTTCGGAAGTCGGCCTATTCGGTATCCTCTTCCGAATTCTCTTTCTCCCTTGCCTTTTCGCGCTCTTTCCATTCTGCCTCGCGCTGACGCAATTCGGCCAAATCGTGCAGCAGGATCTGCATCTCTCCGCCGCCGACCGGGTGGTTGCCGTAATGGGCAGAATGGAAGCCGCCAACGATCCGGTCCACCGGTCGGGGAGGCAATTCCTCCTCCACGTCGCCCTGATGTTCCCTTGGTGTCTGACCTTCCGCCTTGGGTAGGCCCATGGTTTCCGAGATGTTCAGGAACCGGTGATAGACCTCCCGGGGGTCTTCCGGTTCCGGCTCAGCCTTACCGTCGTTGATCGCCTTGCCAACCAGGTCGTTCCACCACCCTTCCACCAACCCAGCCAGGTCTGCATTGGCCTTGCCCCAGGTGAACAGCGACTCCCGAACCTCCTGGACGTCGCCGGAGAGCTTGAACAGTCTCCGGAAGCGGAAAACCCGGAATACCAGGAATCCAATGATCACGGAGGCCAGCAGAAAGGCGGATACGCGGAGCAGCGTATAGACCCACTGGGGCAAGCCGGCGCCTTCCACGTCTTCCAGGTTCTCGTGGAATCGTCTCAGCTGTTCCTGGGCCTCGTTCAGGCCGCTGAGGTCACCGCCGCCCATCACCGTTGTGAGCCACTTGCCGAACACCACCAGGACTTCGGCAATGTACCCAAGTCCCAGCAGGATGGGACGCAGCAGCCATTCGCCCACGTTGCCGATCCACCTGAGCAGCACCCTGGTAACGTCGTCCAGGCCCCCCATTCCCAGGCCGGAAATCAGAAGGGCCAGCAGCAACACTGCCCCTACCGCAGCGCCAATGGGAATGAACCACTCCCGGGACATCATTTGCGCATCCGCCGACTCCGTGGAGAACCGGGCCAGGGAGAGTCCAAAGAGGCCCACCGCAAAGAAACCCAATATGGTAAAACCGCCTACAATATCCGTCGGCACCAGTGCGTCCACGACCACCGCAACAACCAGGACGGCCAAAGCCCACTGGAAGGCCGTCCTGACCGTCTCCAGGGAAACCTCGTCGTGGGCCAGGCTGGTGCCGCGCCACCACAGCCCTACCAGGAAGACGAAGGACAGGGCCAGTGAAAAGGCAAGGTGAAGATCGCCATATATCAGCCGGCTCATGGGAAAGAACCCCAAGCCGGAGTTAAGGTTGGCCAGCACCAGCAATGACAGCCCGCTGATGACGAGGCCGATGACACCACGCAGGTTCAGAGAGAACCGGATGGTCTGAATGTACAGGGAGAGGACAAATGACCAAATTAGCGCCACGAAGACGAGCCACAGGGGCAGACGGGCATCCGCCGTGTTAGTCAAGGCGGTGAACATGGAGAAGGCCAGATACGCACCGGTCGCCTCCAGAAAAAGTGCCGTTAAGGTTATTGCGCTAACTCGCCAGAACTGGCTCATCCTGTTCCACCGTTTCCAGGTCCAGAGCTTCCAGGGCGCGGCCCAGGGAAATTACGGTTACATTCGGCAACCTGAACTGGGGCCCGCCATCACCGGAAAAGAGGACTATCACCTGGTAGCCCCTGCTCTGCATGCTATAGATTTCGTCGGAGAGTGCGCGGGTGACCACTGAAGTGATGACGACTATGGTAGCGCCCGGCGGTATGGAAGCCCGTTCATGTTGAAGCACATCGCTCAGCGAGATAACCGAGTAAGGTCCCGCCATGGCCAGAGACTCCAGCACCAGCCCCAGTTGCAGCGAGGAACTGCTGAAGGGCACACTGAGCCATTTGCCGGAATACACCGCTACCCCGTTACTGATAAGACCGAACTCGTAGCCCAACTGGGAGCAGTGATTCGCCACAGAAGCGGCAACGGTGACGGCTCGCTCAAAGAGGCGGCGGTTGCTTCCCTGCCAGGCAAACTCGCTGGTGGTGGCATTCAGGGTAATCAGAACGTCCAGGGAAACCACCGGCTCAAACACCTTCGTTTGTAGCTGGGCACGCCTGGCGGTGGCCTTCCAGTCTATGTGCTTCATGGGATCCTGAAGGCGATAGTCACGCAGGCCAAAAAACCTGCTGGGGTCCTGGTACAGGGGCCGCCGGCTGCCCGTGTCTCCCAGGGGATGTTCCGTGGGCAGTATAAGCTCTTTCAGGTCGATGATCCTGGGGTATACCAGAATATGGTCCACCCCTTCGATACGGTTCTCCGCAGCGGTGAAGCCGAAAATATCGCCGCTACGCAGCCTGACTGGGCCTATCCGGTGGTAGCCCCTGGCCAGGCAGCGGAGATTGTATTTCCAGGTGACCTGCTGGTAGGGCAATAGAGAAGTGGTAATGCGGTGCTCCCGGTCCACCTCAATGCCGGTGCCCCGCACCGTGGCGCCGGGAAGGTCCAGCTCCGGAGGGAAGTTATCGTGAATATCCACCCATATCAGAGGTACTACCTTGTCGTTGACCAGGGTAACGGAGTAGTCCACCGAATCGCCGACAAAGGCCCGGGTCCTACTCAGACTTCTGGAGTGACTTACCCGCTTGAAGGCAAAGCGGTCCCAGAACTTGGCGAGTACCCACACAATGAGGACCAGGGATCCAACAATCAGCAGTAATCCCTGGCTGGCAACCAGCCCGACGAAGAGCAGAACAGCACTGGCAAATAGCCAGAAGTCGTTGAGCATGTCATTCCCGCCGGGGTTGGTTGGTGGTTGATTAGACCGGAACCGTTACCTGCTCCAGAACTTCCTGGATGATGCCGCCGGCGGTGCGTTCCCTCAGCCGCGCCTGCGACTTGAGAATAATGCGGTGGCCCAGGGCATAGGGGGCAAGTTCCTTGATCTCGTCCGGAGTGACGTATTCCCGCCCGCGCATTACTGCCAGGGCCTGGCTGCATCGATAGAGCCCCATAGTTGCCCTGGGACTGGCGCCCAGTTCTACTTCCGGGTGCTGGCGGGTAGCCTGGGCAATGCGAACCGTATAGTTTCGCAGCACGGGATCCACGTACACCCGCTGCGTCATAGCCTGGTACTGAACTATATCGGGGCCGGAAGCCACCGGGACCAGGTCTGCCAGGGGGTTGGCGTTGTCGAACCGGAGCAGCATCTCTTCCTCCTGCTCCTCTTCGGGGTACCCCACCTGCAGCCTGATCAGAAAACGGTCCAGCTGCGCTTCGGGCAGGGGGAAGGTGCCCTCAAGTTCGATGGGATTCTGAGTGGCGATAACCAGGAAGGGCGCGGGAAGGGGTATGGTGACCTCATCCACGGTCAGTTGCTGCTCACCCATGGCTTCCAACAGCGCCGACTGGGTTCGAGGCGTAGCCCGGTTAATCTCGTCCGCCAGGACAACCTGGGAAATGACCGGCCCGGGCCGAAACTCAAACTCGCCGGTCTTCTGGTTGTAGAAATTTACGCCGGAAATGTCGGAGGGCATAAGATCGGGGGTGAACTGGATTCGGTGAAAAACGCAGTCCAGCGAACCGGCCAGCGCCCGCGCCAGGGTAGTTTTGCCAATGCCCGGCACGTCCTCTACCAGGATGTGGCCACCGCTGAGTACCGCGGCCAGGGTCAGTTCTACCACCTCTTCCTTGCCCACCAGAACGCGGCCGATGTTTTCTTTCACCCTGGCGGCAGCCTGGGAGACCTGAGTGACCATTTCCGGGGTGATGATCGTCGCCACTATTGGGTCAACCCCTCAGCGCCGGCTTCAGCGCCAAGCCGCGCCTCTTTAACGTATTCTTCCGCCTCCCGCAAGTCCTTGAAGGAATCAATGCTGCGCCAGAACCGGTTTGACTTGAAGGCGGAAATCCGGCCTTGCTCAGCGAGATCGGGAAAGGTGCTGACCTCATGGTCGCCCAGTTCAGGCATTAGCGCCCCCATGGCGCGGTCGAATATATAGACGCCGGCATTGATCCAGTTGGGCAACTCCACCTTCTCCCTGAACCCGACCACGTCATTATCATCGTTCAGGTCCACCAGGCCGTAGGGACTCACCATGGGTACAACCAGGATGGTCGCCAGGTGGTCGGGGCTCGCCTCCCGTTTGCCATGGTGATAATCCATCAAAGCCCTGGGGTCCTGCCCGGTGATAATGTCACCGTTCAGGACAATTACGGTGTCCTCTCCCTCGGGGACGTGTGCCATGCCGCTGCGTATGGCGCCGCCCCTGCCCAGGGGGTGTGTCTCGACACTGTAAATTGGCTTGATTCCGAAATTTGACCCGTCGCCAAAGTATTCCCGCACCATTTCCCAGCGGTATCCCACAAGGAAGATCACGTTGGTAACGCCGGCCTGCTTGAGCCACTCCACCTGATACCAGAGAATGGGCTTGCCATTCAGCGGGGCCAGCGGTTTGGGCAGTGTATCGGTCAGAGGGCGAAGTCTCTCTCCCTTGCCACCCGCCAGAATCAAAGCATACATTGAAGGGCCTCTTAGCCAAAGGGAACCGGAAAGGACCCGTTATGGCAATACCAACAATTCAGACCGGGAAACCTACAGTAATATACCTTTGGCCCTTGGGCAGGTCAAATTACGGTTCCAGGCTGAAGAGTTCGAAATCAATAAAGGCATAAAGAGATTGTCCCAGACTAACCACATTCTTTTTTGGAACCGTTGGATATCGGATCTTCCGCTGAGAAGGCAGGACTTACTACCTGACCGAGTACAAATCCCTATGCCTGCCACCTTTCCCAGAGTGAGAGTTTTTGTTTCTGTCCCATTCTGTCCCATTTTGTGCCACTTCCGTATCTGACGGCTGGGACAGTCGGCGTCCGTTTGGCTCGACAATGGGCCGTCCGCCAAATACGGATGCAACACAAAGAGGGCCAGAACGGACCGTTTTGGGCCATTTTGAGCCACCACCTGAGAGATACTTAAACTTGCCTATGCACTTTGCCGCATTTCCAAACCAGAGGACAGCAATACACGCAACCAGAGAATTATGGTAGGGCCCTGTTGTCCAAGGAATCAAGGCGCAGGCGTCATTGGTCGGGACAGCAAAATGCAAAATACGTAGATAGCCAAGTGTTGTCCCGGCTCCAATCATCTATAATTGATTTGGAGTACCGGTTTTGGTTTTGAGAAATCCGCTTCAAGGGAGATACCATCGAAATGACTACGCAAAATCAATCGACGCAAAACTACACCATGGGCTACAGCGAAGAGTTCTTGCAAGTGCTGGACCGACGGAACGCCGGCAACTGCGCCGCCTACCTTTTGCCTCTGCTTGAGCCTGGCATGAAACTGCTGGACCTGGGCTGCGGGCCCGGCACCATCACCATGGGGCTGGCCGAAGCGGTCAACCCGGGTGAAGTTCACGGAATCGACATGGAGGAATCTCAGATAGGGCTAGCCCAGGCAGCGGCGGAAGCCAGCAACCATACCAACGCAATTTTCCAGGTGGGCAATGCCCTGTCCCTGCCTTTTGAAGACGGAACCTTTGACGTGGTGCACGCCCACGCCGTCATCATGCACATACCCGACACAAAGGCGGCCTTGTCAGAAGCCAAAAGGGTGCTCAAGCCAGGCGGCACTCTTGCCACCCGCGACCTCATCGGCGAGTCCAGCTTTTTCGAACCCGCCAACGAGGGCCTGCGGGAAGCATGGACGACCTTTACTACGCTCATGCGGGGCAATGGAGCCCACCCGGAAATCGGCAAGGAAATGAAGGGGGTTATGCTGGAAGCCGGGTTTACCGACATCCGGGCCTCCGCTTCCTTTGACAGCTACGGCACACCGGCAGACCTGGACTTCTTCTACGCATTCGTCATCGACTGGTTCTTTTCGGAACAGCTCATAGAACGAGTTACCGGGCTGGGAATTGCCAGCAGGGAGAAGTTTGACTTCTGGCGCAGCGAGCTGGACACCTGGCATGCCTCGCCATCCGCCTTTGGCACATTGGCCTTCGGGGAATGCCTGGGACGCAAAGGATAAAGAGGAAAGGGGGTAGTTGCGGCCAATCGAGCCGGGCATCAGAAAATCCAATACTATTTAGGCAGGCCACAAAGGGGTTCGAGTATAGTTTTGCCCAAACCCCTTTTTCTTCCGCAGACAGGTATTCTCAAGTGGGACGGGTACAAAGCGGGACTGGAAGTGCCTAATTCCCGAGGTACAAGGGAATTGATCGCGGGCAATTGGAAGGAGGGAAACGGTGGCTGCCCGGCCTGGGTTCGAACCAGGGCTTACAGCTCCAAAGGCTGACGTGCTACCACTACACCACCGGGCAATGAAACGGGCACCCCGGCCGGCCCGATTACAGCAACCCGACCGAAGGCAAATCAGGCTATCATTCTGGACTCCAGCACATTTCCAGTCAAGCCCGGAGACTCAGTCAGGCGATGCTATAATGGGCTCGTGAACGGGGACTTCGACCGACTCCCCGCTGGTTCTGCATCCGGCGGCGCTTATTGGGATTTAGCAATGAAGAAGATTCGGGTAGCCCTCCTGCACCTGGCGCCTGTTACCAGCCAAGTGGCCCAGAACCGGGCCCTGGTGGAACGGGGCACCCAAGTGGCGGCCGAGGCCGGCGCCAACTGGATTGTTACGCCGGAACTGTGCATTCCAGGCTATATGTTTATGAAGCAGATCGGCACGGACTGGATTCTGCCGCAACCAGACGCCTGGATGACGAGCTATTGCGAGATGGTGCGTCAGCTGGGATTGACGGTGTTCCTGTCTCATCCGGAACGCGACCCGCAAACGGACAAGCTTTACAATACCGCTTTCGTCATAAACCCGGCCGGGGAGATTGTGGGAAAACACAGCAAGATTAAGGCCCTGCGGGGGGCGGAAGGCTGGTCAACGGCCGGCACGGTGATTGAGCCGGTGGAGTGCGACGGCGTAAAGGTAGGAATTATGGTGTGCGCCGACGCCTACAAGAATGAAGTGGCCCAGCAGCTGAAGGACAGCGGAGCCCAGCTTTACGTATCGCCGGTTTCCTGGGGACCCGGGCAGTGCGCCCCGGATGGAGAATGGGAGCAGCGCTCGCTGGATAACGGCGTGCCCATCATTGTCTGCAACCGTTCCGGCCAGGAGGACGAGGAACTGGACTACCGGAGAGCGGAAAGCGTGGTGGCAAAGGACGGGCAGAGATTGCTGGAGGCTACCTGCGACCGGTCGGTAATTCTAAGCTTCAACTGGGACCTGGAGCAGATGACCTGCTTGTCCGGGGATTTCGACCGAATTTACCTCTGACCCCCTTCCCGGGCCAGGAAGCGTTCCAGGATCAGCGCTGCGGCCATCGCGTCCACGTCGCCTTTTTGCCGGGAAGGCTGGACGCCCGATTCCCTTAGCAGCCCTTCGGCCTCCACCGATGAGAACCGCTCGTCCACGGTATGCACCGGCAACTGTGTCCGCTTGCGCAGTTCTCGCACAAAACCCTGGGCCAGCTTCGCCTGGGGGCCCGTTTCGCCCGAAAGGGAGTAGGGCATTCCCACTACAATCGCGCCGGCATCCCGTTCCCGGGCTGCAGCCAGAACCCTATCCAAGTCCGGGCGCAGGGTGTTTCTCACAATATGGCCTACCGGGACCACGGGTATGCCTTCGTCTCCGCCGGTTGCCAGGCCGATCCGCCGATTGCCAATATCAAGGGCCAGGTAACGCATCAGCTAATGGCTCTTCCAATTTAGTAGCCCTCCCGAACCAGGTCCGCCACCCGGCGCAGGGCATCTTCCAGCTTGTCGGCCTGACGACCGCCGGCCTGGGCCATCTCGGGCTGGCCGCCACCGCCGCCACCCATGACGCGGGCGGCATCGCGCACCATGTTGCCGGCGTGCAAACCCCTGTCTACCAGGTCCGGCGTAACCATGGTTACCATCAAGGGATTGCCATTTACGACGGCGCCCAGGCAGATAACTGCGCTGGGAACCCGGGTCTTGATAAAGTCACCCATCTCGCGCATGGCCTCGGCGCTGTTGGCAGAAGTGCGGCCAGTTACCACCTTGATTCCGCCCACATCCTGGACAGTTTCCAACAGGGCCTCGGCTTCTGACCTCAAACTGCCACGCTCCAGGGTTGCCAGCCGCCGGCGCAGTTCCTCCGTATCCTGGAGGAAAGTCTCCAGCCGCGCCTCCAGGTCCACCACCGGCGTTTGCAGCCTGCGGGCCAGGGAGTCGAGGCGGGCCACCTGTTCTACGAACAGCTGCTCAGCGCCGCGCCCGGTGACGGCTTCAATGCGCCGCATGCCCCCGCCGATGCCCGACTCGCCCAGCACGAACATGGTGCCCACCTGGCCAGTGGCGCCGACGTGGGTGCCACCGCAAACCTCCACACTGAAGGCATCGCCGTTGGACATTCGCACCACCCTTACCGTGTCGCCGTAGCGGTCGCCGAAGAAGGCCAGGGCGCCGTCCCGCACCGCCTCGGCGTAGGTGCTTTCCTGCGTGGAGACCTTCAGGTTGTCCCGAACACTGGCATTGGCCATGTTCTGGACGGATAACTGCTCTTCCGGCGACAGGGGGCCGACGTGGCTGAAGTCAAAACGCAGCCTGTCCGGGGTCACCAGGGAGCCGGCCTGCCTGACGTGGGGGCCCAGCACCGAGCGCAGGGAAGCGTGAAGCAGGTGAGTGCCGCTGTGGTTCCGGGAGGCGTCCAGGCGGCGGCTTATGTCAACTGTAGCCGTCACCAACTCCCCCAGCGAAATGTCGCCCGACTCCACCACGCCCTGGTGGACAATCAGGCCGGCCACCGGGCTCTGGGTGTCCTCCACGCGGACCGTGCCGTTGGGGCCTTCGATAATGCCCCGGTCTCCCACTTGCCCGCCGCTTTCGGCGTAGAAGGGGGTGCCCTCAAGCAAGACCTCAACCTGCTGGCCCCGGGTGGCGTGGCCCGCGGCCTCGTTATCGACCAGCAGGGCCGCCACCTGGGTCTCCTGCACCAAGTGTTGATACCCTACAAAGTGGGTCGCGGCAATGCCCAGTGTTTCGTAGGCGGTCAGCATCTCCATGCCGCCGGTGAAGCCCTGGGCCGAGCGGGACTGTTCCCGCTGGGACTCCATTTCTGCCTCGAAACCCTCGGTATCCACGTCCTGCCCGTTTTCTCGGGCAATTTCAGCGGTCAGTTCGGGAGGGAAGCCGTAGGTGTCGTAAAGAACGAAGGCCTCCCTGCCTGTAATGGTCGCTACCCAGGCCTGTATGGCAGCACTGGCGCCGCTCTGACCGCTACCGTTGGACAAGAGGGATTCCGCCAAGGTTTCTCCGGCCAGTTGCGCGCCCATGTTTTCCGACTCGTTTGTGCCAAGGTGGTCATCGGGGAGGACCCCGGTTCGGTCGGCTGATGAGGCTATTTGTCCGGCTTCGGCGGTAACCCTTTCCCGGTAGGCCACCATGCCGCGGAGAATGTCGTTGCCCCGCTCGAAAGTCCGGCTGAACCGTTCTTCCTCCAGGCCCACGACCCTCAGGATGAAGTCGTGGTTTTCGGATAATTCCCCGTAGACCGGGCTGAACCTGGCCAGGACTACCTCAGCCACCTGGGTCAGGAAGGGCTGGGACAGGCCGAGGCGGCGACCGTACCGAATCGCCCGGCGGATGACCCGGCGCAGAACATAGCCCCGGCCTTCGTTGCCAGGTACTACGCCGTCGCCGATCAGGAAGCAAGCCGCCCGGGCGTGTTCCGCGACAACCCGAAGGGCGTAGTCGGTCTCCCGGTCCTGGCCGTAGGACTGGCCGCTCAATTCGCAAGCCTTGTCAATAATGGGCCGGAACAGGTCGGTCTCATATACGTTGGGCTTGTTCTGCAGGACGGCGGCGGCGCGCTCCAGGCCCATGCCCGTGTCCACGCTGGGGGCGGGCAGGGGAGTGCGGTTCCGTTCCGGGTCCTGGTAGAACTGCATGAATACCAGATTCCACATTTCCACGAACCGCTCGCAGTCACAGTTGGGGTGGCAGCCGGGAATACTCTCTCCCTCGCCGGTTTCCCGCTCCCGGCGGAAGATGGCGGTCAACCGGTCGGGTGGTACCATGGGCGCGCAGCCCTTCTCCTCGCCTCCGTCGTAGTGAATTTCGGTGCAGGGCCCGGTGGGTCCTTCGGTGCCGGCCGGCCCCCACCAGTTATCGCTGTCACCGTATCGGTAGATCCGTTCCTCGGGCACCCCGATGTTGTCCCGCCAGAGCAGGTATGCTTCGTCGTCGTCCAGGTGGATGGTTACGTAAAGCCGGTCCGGCGGCAGGTTGAACAAGGTAGTGACCAGTTCCCACGCGAAGGAAATAGCGTTCTCTTTGAAGTAATCCCCGATGCTGAAGTTTCCGAGCATCTCGAAGAAGGTCAGGTGCTTGTGGTCACCCACCTCGTCAATGTCGGTGGTGCGAAAACTCTTTTGCGAACTGGTTAACCGGCGATGGGGAGGAGTCTGCTCGCCCATGAAAAAGGGCTTGAAAGGAACCATACCGGCGCTCGTAAAGAGGAGGGTGGGGTCGCCGGCCGGTATGAGCGAAGCGCTGGGCATGTGGAGATGGTCCTTGCCCTCGAAGAACCTGATATAAGAGTCCCTAATTTCGTCGCCGGTCATCAAAGCGGTTCACCTGCAGGACTTATGGAAGTTTGGCTGGCAGCCAGATTGTAATCTGCGGGCCAGCAGTTCGGATTTTATGCCAGCCCCCCGGTAGCGTCAATTGTCCTACCCGGCGCCGGCTCCGGGTTACAGTTTTGAAAGGACTCTGGCCCTAATATTCGACGTCGTTTGAGCCGTTGAGGCGGGCCCTCCGACGAATTCTCTCCGTTGGCTACCTGAATAGTCTTGGCCGACTACGAAAAGAGGGTGCCACAATCCTTGACCCCTTGATAACGCTGACTTTACAATTTAAGCACCCTTTAACATAGGGTAATTTGGAAGACCAAGGGAGACGGGCCGCACTGAATTGAGGGAGGACTGAATGAATTCCAGCTTCATCGGGAAGATCGACAAGGCGAGGAAGTACGCTGAAGAGCGGGACCGAGTCAGCATCAACAGTTTCCATGCGACCTTCGAAGGCAATCACAACACTTACCAGGTGAGTTTTGAGTCCGGCGAATGGAAGTGCGAGTGCCTGTTCTTCCACACCAGGGGCGTGTGCAGCCACATTATGGCCTTGCAGCGAATGCTCGATGACGTGTTGGCCCAGCGCGAAAAGGCCCAGGAGGCCATCAAATCCGGCAGTGAATAACCCCGGGCTATAACCTGACGAACCAACCCTCGGAGGAAACAGGGGCCGTGAGCATTCAAGCTCACGGCCCGTTCCTTTGTTGGGGAAACACATCCCGATTCCGAAACTGCGAGAAACTGGAGAAGACCGCTAATCGCTGCTTCTTCGGACAAAGCTGACCTTCATTCCACGAATTTCCTGAAGACCAGGCAAGCGTTTTGGCCACCGAAGCCGAAGGAGTTTGACAGGGCCACGTTCACCTGCTGCTCCCGGGCCTTGTTGGGAACGTAGTCCAGGTCGCAGTCGGGGTCCGGGTTCTCGTAGTTGATTGTCGGATGAATCTTGTCAGCGGCAACGATGTTGATACAGGCGGCAGCTTCCAGGGACCCGGATGCGCCAAGGGAATGGCCGATCATCGACTTGGTGGAGCTTATGGGGATGTGATAGGCACGCTCGCCGAACAGGCGCTTGATGGCCACCGTTTCCACCGCGTCGTTCAGTGGAGTAGACGTGCCGTGGGCGTTGATGTAGTCCACCTCATCGAGACCTGCGCCGGCATCTTTAAGGGCCAGCCGCATGGCTTCCGCCGCGCTGCTTCCCGTCTCTTCCGGTTGCACCAGGTGGCCAGCGTCGGCAGTGCAGCCAAATCCGGCCAAAACCGCCAGAATACTTGCTCCCCGACCCAACGCGTGTTCTTCCGTTTCCAGAACCAGGACAACCGCTCCTTCCGCCGGCACAAAGCCGTCCCGGTCGGCGTCGAAGGGACGGCTGGCTTTCTGCGGTTCACCATTTCGAGTGCTCAGGGCCCTCATGACAGCGAAACCGGCCAGCCCCAACTGGCTGATGCCGGCCTCAGTGCCGCCGGCAAAAATTACGTCAGCATCTCCGCGCTGCAGCAGACGCAAGGCTTCGCCGATGGCCTGGTTGGACGCGGCACAAGCGGTGGTGGCAGTGGAGTTATAGCCGCGGGCGCCCAGGTAGTGGCTGACGTTGGCCGCCGCCATGTTGGGCAGCACCATGGGAAAAAAGAAAGGGGACATGCGCATGCCGCCCCTGGCCGCCAGGACGCGGCAGTTATCCTCCAGAGTGGGAAAGCCACCATTGCCGTTACCCAGCAGTACACCAACCCGAAAAGGGTCTTCCCGTTCCAGCTTAAACCCGGCTGCCTCTGATGCCTGCAAGCTCGCCGCCACAGCCAGTTGGGAAAATCGGGCCATGCGCCGGGCGTCCCTGGCTGCCATGTAGGCCTCCGGGTCAAAATCATTTACCTCGCCGGCGATACGGCAGGGATAATCAGTGGGGTCGCACAGCGTCATGGGGCCAATTCCGGACTTGCCCGCGACGAGATTGGCCCAGAAGGTCTTGGCCGACTGACCCAGCGGGGTTATGGCCCCGATCCCGGTAACGACAACCCTTTTCATTTCCATAGGTGAACCATGTCCAGCATCATCCACATGCGAACCCGATTGATCAAAGTTGAATCCAGCCACCAGTGTTGAACCATCCTGCCTTCCCGGTGTTAGTCTGCTCTATCGCTGTACCGAGTTACCTGAGGTCAGGAGGCAGCAGGTCCGGGTAGAGTTCCGGTTCAATTCCCAGAACCGTCTCCCGGGCTTCAGCCGCAACAAATAGGGAGCCGGCAGCCAGAATCAGGTCCCCTGGACCTGATTCCTTTCTAGCCAGTTCCAGAGCGCCGCAGACATCCTCAGCCTGCCTGACTTCCCTTATACCGCTGTCCTGCAATAGCTGGGCCAGCGAGTTCGGTACCAGGGACCTGGGGTGCCGGGAACGGGTGGCAATGGCTGTATCCACGTGGGGCGCCAGCGCCTCCACCATACCTTCGACGCTCTTGTCCCGCGAGAAGCCAACCACAACGAGTAGGCGGTCAAATTCGAAATATTCCCGAAGCGACGACAGCATGGTCTCCATGGAGTATACGTTGTGGGCGCCATCGCAGATTACAAGAGGGTCCCGGGCCAGGACCTCCAGGCGGCAGGGCCACTCTACCCGCATCAACCCCTTTACAATGTCGAGCATAGTAACAGTGTGTCCACTTTCAGAAAGGGTATCTGCTGCGGCCACAGCCATGGCGACATTCTCCAACTGGTGGCGACCCAACAGTGGCACATTGACCGTAAACCTTCCCTGTCGGCGGGTGATTTCCGCCTTTTGCCCGTGCCCTATTTTGCCTCCAATATTGCCTCCAAATTTCCACGTCACGTCGCGGCCAACCAGGGTCACCGGAGCCTGTTTTTCACCGGCAACATCCAGGATAACTTCCAAGGCGCCAGGACTCTGGGGAGCAACTACAACGGGCACTCCGGATTTGATAATGCCGGCCTTATCGGCGGCAATTTCCTCAACCGTGTCTCCCAGGATGGCCATGTGGTCCAGACTGACGGAAGTAATTGCGCAGACTTCCGGCATTACCACATTTGTAGCGTCAAGCCGGCCGCCCAATCCTACTTCAATAATTTGAAAGTCGACGGGCTCCTCGGCGAAGCACTGGAAGGCCATGGCAGTCATAAATTCAAAGAGCGTAACCGGCCCCAGGTCCGTCTCCCGCTCCAGCATTTCGGCCACCGGCGCCAGCTTAGCCACCAGGTCGGCGAACACGCTTTCAGAAACAGGTTGGCCACCAATCCGTATCCGTTCCCGGAACGTGTGCAGATGGGGCGATGAGTAGAATCCCGTGCGGTAGCCGGCCACGCCCAGAATGGAATCCACCATTGCCGCCGTGCTGCCCTTGCCCTTGGTGCCGGCGATGTGGACGGTGCGGGCAGCCAAATGAGGATTACCCAATCGGGAGAGAAAAGCGGTAACTCGCCGCAAATCATAAATCCGTTTCTGCCGGGGCAGGG
>DAOUHR010000122.1:0-7069 GCA_034428635.1 Dehalococcoidia bacterium | reverse complement strand
CAATACGCTCCTTGAAAGCCGCCACTTCCTGGCGCAGTACTTCAACACGTTCAACCGGGCTCTGCATGGGTGTCTCCTCCAGGAATTTCTGACATGGATAGACAGGAAGGACAGGATAGCAGGTTAGAAGGCCTGGGCAAAGGCGCGGGCGATGTTTTCGTCGCCGGACAGGGCAAATCGGCCCTCCTCCAGGGCGTCGGCGAAGGACAGGCGACGGTACAGCGCAAGGATGAAAGTCTCAGTATCGCAGGACAGTGTTGCCGCCGCGGGCGCATCGTCCGCCACTTGGATCTGGGTAGAATCGGGGGTCAGGCTAAAGTCGTAGGCGCGGTCGACGGCGCCCGATAGCTGTAACCTAATTCTGGCCGAATCGCCCGCGGCCTGATCCAGGGCGATGGCGGGTTGGGGGCGCTGCACTACCCGGTCCAGCAGTACCGCCTGGCTCTCAGGGGAAAGGGGCGTCCCTGGCTGGGTGTGGGACTGGATATCCCATGCATGGATGGCAAGCTCCTGCACGGTCAGGTCGGCCAGAGTCCACACGGGGCGGTTGCCCGAGTGGTAAAAGCAGGGCTTCTCGTAGTCGTCGGGGGTAAGAGACTCCAGCACCTGGCTCAGGGCTTCGTAGCGGCGTAAGAATGTGGGTAGAATCTGATTGCCGTGGAAGTCCCGATATTCTTTTGCGGTCAGGTCGTAGAAGTCCTCGGGCGGAAGGCCAGCGTATCTTTCGTCCCTGGGCGACCGGGGCGGAGGAGTAACGTCGCCAGCCAGAGCCCGAGTAATGAAGGTAACGTAGAACTGACCAATCCAGACCAAGTGACCCACCAGGTCGCCCACCTGCCACAGGTCGCAGGCCGTGGAATGGTTCCAGCCTTCGGGAGATAGGCTGCCCAAGTATTGGCCCAACCGCTCAGCCTCGAAGCGGGCCAGGCGGGTGCGGGTTTGCATTTGAGCGGTGGTGGGCATGGGAGCTCCTTCGGCACTTGATTTGTTGCGACCCCTCGTCCAGCAGAGAGGAGCCACATCGAAGGATTTACTTTATGCCGCTCACTTCGAGCTTGATAGTGTGCTAAATATCCTTTAGCAAATTGGCGTCCTGGCCGGCGCTGGTGCCGGAGAGTTTGCCGAAAACCATGCCTGCGGAGAGGCCGGAGCCGCCGGGGTAGTTGTAGTAGAAGAGGCCGCCCACCATTTCGCCGGCGGCGTACAGGCCGGGGATGGGTTCCTGGGCGTTGGTTACCACCTGGCCGCGGTTGTTGATTTTGACGCCGCCGAAGGTGAAGCTGATGCCGGTGGTTACGGCAAAGCCCAGGTACGGGGGCGTGTCAATGGTTTCGGCCCAGTTCGTCTTGTCCAGTGCCAGGCCCTCGGTGCGGCGGCCGTCCTTGATGGTGGGGTTGTAGGGAATGTCCTGCCGGACTGCGGCGTTGTATTCCTTGACGGTATTTGCCAGACCTTCGGGGTCGATGTCCAGGCGGGCCGCCAGTTCCTCGATGGTGTCGGCCTGGGCCATGGTCACCTGGGGAATCCAGTACTCGTCCCGCAGCAGGTGCTTGACCTTGTCGTCGAAGATCTGGAAGGCCAGGGCCTGGGGCTGGCTGAGTAGAGCGCGGCCGTAGGTCACGTAGGTGTAGTTCCGGAAGTCGTACCCCTCGTCCAGGAATCGCTCGCCATTAATGTTAGTGATGATGCCAAAGGGGTAGGAGTGCTTCTGGAAAAGCTCGGTGATGGTGCGGTCCCCGAAGGGCGGCGCGTTCATGTCCCAGGCTACGGCGTGGCAGCTGCTCCAGTGGCCGTGGGACTGGGCGCCCACGTCCAGGGCCATGCGAATGCCGTCGCCGGTATTGTAGGGGATACCTCGGACCTTGACCGTCTCCCAGCCGGGGCCCAGGTAGCGGCAGCGCATCTCGGCGTTCGCTTCGAAGCCGCCGGCTGCCAGGACCACCGAACGGGCAGGGATGTCCTCAAAACCATCGGGGCCCAAAACCTGCAGGCCGCTTACCCGGCCTTTCTGGTCCTGGAGCAGCTTGATGCCCTGGGTGGAGTAGCGGACCTCGATGCCCATACGCTGGGCAACGTCGAACTGCTGGTCGGACAGGCCTTTGCCGGCGCCCACGGCCTCCACTACGAGGCCGCCCCAGAACCGGTATTTGTCTCCGTCCAGGAAGGCCTGGCGGCCAAAGGACAGGACGAAGCGGACGCCGTGTTCCTGCAGCCACTTCATGGTGGGATGGGAGTTGGTAACCAGGATCTGGGCCAACTCGGGGTCAGACAGGCCGTGGGTGACGCGCATCATGTCGTCGTAGTACATATCCTCGGTGTACTGGCCCACCTCGATGGAGTTCTCCTCGGTCTCGGACATGTCGGGAATGAGGGCCTTGATATCGTCGATGCCGTCGAAGGCGAAACGGATGATGCCGCCGGTGAAGTAGGTGTTGCCGCCGCGGAAGTATTCGGGGGCCTTTTCGACCACCAATACTGACTCGCATTGTTCCCTTGCGGCAATGGCGGCACTGAGGGCCGCATTGCCAGCGCCAACCACGATAACGTCATATTCCTGAGCCAAGTTTCACCTCCGATTGGTAAAGCAGAATTATAGGGGTATTGGGCGGCACACGGGCCGTCAAAATCGCCACTAATCATAACCGGAAGGGGGGTGGGGGGCAAGGAAGGGAGGCCACACGAGTGGAGTATCCAATTCGAGGGCGCTTCCGAGCAAACTGCGCAGCCACAAGAGCTGCCTCTACGAAGGAACGGGGACTACTCAATCAGCCGCGTCACCGACCTTGTGGCCCCGCCGAAGGTGGGGACCCAGGAGGAGTGCTTGCCGGGGCCGCCCAGTACGATGATGGCCAGGTCTTCGGGGGTGGCTACCATGGGGACGGGGCCGTCGGGGATTTGGCCGAACCGTTCCAGCATGGTGGCTTCGGTGTAGCGTTCCAGGGGGACACGGGCGTGGCGGTGGAGCCAGTCGCGGATGTCGCTCTTGGTAAAACCGTCGGCGGCCATGGTAGCGGCGTGCTCGGGACCCAGGGCGAGGAGGGTTTCGCCGCCAGTGTAGGCGTTGTTGGCGCCGGAGACGGCCATTGCTCCGGCGATGATGGTCAAGATTTCCTCGGCAGTAGCGCCGGTGTGGTCGTTGATGTTGTGGGGCGGTTCGCCGCCGACCACGGTTACCGCACTTTGCCCAGGGTCAAAACCCCGCTCGACGTGAAGGGCGTCCCAGGGGTTGGCTTCCTCGTTCTCGGCCACGCAGTAGGTGTATTTGGAGGGGGCTCCCTGGGTGGACATGTCGCCCACGCCGGGGTGGCCACCGCCGATGTTCAGCAGGGCCAACCGCACGGCGCGGCCGATGGTGGCGTTGGCACGCCAGCCCGGACCATAGGCGCCGGATGAACTGTTCATACCCAGCTTCTCGCGGATGGGGCCGTTGACGATGAACAGGGGCGCGCAGGAGTGGGTGGTGGCCTGAATGGCGTACAGGTTGAAGGTCGGGTCGCTCATGGCTGCCACCCCGGCCACTATTACGGGCAGGTACTCGGGCAAGCAGCCCGCCATTACGGCGTTGATGGCCAGTCGCTCTACGGTGGCGTCGCCCCAGTTGGGTGGAAGCTGGGCCACAACGTGCTGGGGATCCATATTGGCGGCACCCAGCATGGCTTTCACCCGCTCTGGAGTTGGCGGGGTTATGGGCAGGCCGTCGCTCCAGCCTCGCTCCAGGTAAATGTCCTGGACTGCGTCGTAATCGTCGGGCAGTTCGATGTGCTGTGCTTCCATTTGAACCAATGGGGGTTCCTCGTACAAGAAAGGTTTAAGGAAAGGGGGCATAGCCGCAGATAACCAGCAAGCAGGCTTGTACGGCCAAATGCGAAAGTTAAATGACGTCCTTCGACAGGCCCAGGATGAGCGGCGACAAGGGGTCGGTGAGTATTGCCAGTGTCTCGAAACAGGTGCCTGATTCGGGCTATGACCTGGTCAGGCCCTTTACAACAATCTCAAGTAGCGAGTCGGCTTTGACGATGGCGGTTTCTGCAGCTACGCCCCCAATGGGGTGCGGGGCAATGGCCATAGGCAGGTCGGGCATGCCCAGGGAGCGGCGTTCCACGTTGCCCAGGCGCTGGAAGAGATGACTGCATACCGTGACGGTGGGCACCCCGCGCCGCTCCAGCTCCACCGCGTCGTGGATACTCCACGACGTGCAGGAGCCTCAATCGCCCAGACCCACGACGGCCACCTCCACCGTGGCTGCCATTTCCTCGATGACCCGGGGTTCGGCCGAGATGGAGGCGGTAGGCTTGCGCCGATAAAGGGCCGCGGGAATCTCGTACTTCTCCCGCAGCAGTTGTTCCAGGCGCTGGAACAGGACATCGCCGTTCGGCTTGCTGTTCCAGAGGAAGCCCACGGTTTTGCCCCGCAGGTCCTGGGGCCGTTCCGCCATCTCCGTGCGCAATTCGCGCGGCGGCGCGGTGGGGTTCAGGACGGTTATGTGACTAGCGGACTGGGCCATAGCATTGGCTCCGTGAGGAGTTTGAGGGAATTATAGGGTGGGGGCAGGGGAAAGAACAAGGGCGCCTAGCAATGAGGCGCCCTATCAATTAAACGGCGTCAAACGACCTATGAGTCGGCAGGCAACTTGCCTCCTGGCGGCTTGCCGGCAGGCCAAGGCTTGGGGGGAATCACCCTGGGACCATTTCCCTTCTTTACGCGAGCATTCGGAGAAGGTTTAACCCTAGGACGGGTGCTGACAGAACCGCTGGTATTGGTTTTGGTTGGAGCCATAATGGCCCCTTAGCAGAAATTGTGAGGCCACTTTATAGTTCAACCTCTACGCCGCAACATCGTCAATCTGGAGAAAGCCGGATTCTGTGGTCCAGTCGCCTGGATTCCAGATCTATTCGGGAATAGCCTTGCTCGGAGACTCCTAAATGAGGAATTAAACAGAAAAAGGCGCCATGACACTTTGACGCCCATGGATTATAGCAATATGGCTGGAGGCAAGCCTACCAAGAAGAGCCGCCACCACCTTTCCCCGTCTTCTCGACAGAACCACCGGACTTTGGCACGATACGAGGGAGAGTGGGATACTTTTCCCGACCAAATGTTAAACGCCACTTCTGCAGCGGCTCATCCCGTTCGGACGGTTCCCGATTATCTTTCCTGCCCGTCCTCTTGATGACTATTGACATGCCGGTTACCCCTCACGACCTACCTTTGGCTTGCATCTCCAATTATATCATAGACTTCAGTTATGCCCCATCCCTTCGGCACTTCTTCAGTCGAAGCCCAATCGTACAAGATGTAATGTATCAGAAGGGTCTCCACATAGCTTGGAACCATAAACTGAAAAACCTCTTGTAAGGACTGGTTAGGCTCCAGGACGATGTTGTTATCACCCAAGTTAAATGAAGCCTCATCCAGAATAGGCCAAGGCGGATAAAGCAAGTTATCTCCCGGAAAATCGACGTCGCTCGGGGCAGGCGATACTTGCTGAAGCAAGTAGAAACCCTCATTCAGTTCTACCCGAACCCTTGAACTGTTTTGTAGAGTTGCCTTTACGTCTATGTGAGTGTAACCGCCTCCCAAACGGCGATGGTTTATTGTGTGGGAAATGGTCAGGTGGGGCTCGAAATCTCGAAATAATTCGAATTTTACGGCCGCGAAAAGCCCACCGAACAATATGGCGAGAATGGTGACCAGCGCCAGAACAATGTCAGCCCAGTCCCCCAGCGGCGCAGCATCGGGCAAGACCCAGTCCCCCACAGCAACCAAAAGGAATAGTCCGACTACTGCAACTAACGCCAGCAGCATTAATTCAACAAGTCTGTCTTGCATTACTTACGGATATTGCCTATGTCTGCGTGGGGGCGCACGGTCGTGCGCCCCCACTATTGTTGCGTTTGCCTTTGTCAGCTTAGAAGCTGGAGCGGCGGGCCTCCAGGCCGGTGTGGATGTCGATGAGGACAGTGCGGCCCTCGGCGTTGTGCTGGCGGGCCTGCATCAATGCGGCCGCCACGTCGCCAGGCTGCGTAACGGTGATGCCCACTGCGCCCATGCCTTCGGCTATCTTGGCATAGTCGCCGGACATGCGGGTGGCACCGTAAAGCTCGTTGGCGGTGGGATAGCCGCCGGGGTAGGTAGCCATACCGCCGTTGTTGAGCAGAATCGTGGTTATGGGCGCATTGGCCCGTACTGCCGTCTCCAGGTCAAGGCCGGACATGCCAAAGGCGCCGTCGCCCATGAAGTTGAGGCAGAACTTGTCGGGGCGGGCCAGCTTGGCGCCAATCATCAAGGGAATGCCGTAGCCCAGGTGGGTGGTCTTGCCCCAGCCGATATAGCTGTGAGGGGTGGTGCCGGTGTAGAAGGGCATCATGGTGTCGCGGGGAGCGCCGGCGTCGTGAGTGACGATGCTGTTGACCTTGTCCAGCGTGCGCTCCAGTTCACCGATGACGCGGTAGTGGCTGATGGGAGTCTCGTCGGTCTTGAGAATGTCCTCCCACTCGGCCATCCAGGTGTCGCGAATCTTCGAAATCTGGTCGGCGACGTCGGTGGTGCCCTTGCGGCCGTTATCGCCGGCCTGGGCCTTGACCTCGGCAATCATGGCCTTGAGGGTCAGCTTGGCGTCGCCGGGCAGGCCCACGTCCACGGAGAAGTCCTTGTTGATGTCGTCGATGCTCTCGACGTTGTGGATGATTACCTTGCCGTCGGGGATGGGCTGACCGTAGCTGGTGCGGGTCATGCTGGAGCCAACGGCGAACAACACGTCCGATTCCTGTATCCACTGTCGGGCGGGCAGGGATGTCGCGCCGCTGCCTGCACCCAAGGAAAGCGGATGCCGCTCGTCGAAAGACGACTTGCCCGGCATGGTTGTGTAGACCGGGATCTGGGTCAACTCGGCGAGCTCCCGCAGTTCCTCCGTCGCCGATGAGAACAGCACTCCCATACCCGACCAGATGACGGGCTTGCGGGCGTTGAGAAGCAGCCGGGCCGCGTCGGCCACGTCGCCGCGGGAGGGAGCCTGAAGCAGCCGCTTGGGCGGCTGATAGTTCAGGGCGGCGTCCGGCACTTCCTGTCC
>DAOUHR010000121.1:0-11257 GCA_034428635.1 Dehalococcoidia bacterium | reverse complement strand
AAAATCTCTATCGTCGCTAAGATTTCTTGCAAGAAACTGTTTTTTCTCAGCATCCCAAATCACCAGACCGCTGTTCTTGAACAACTCTTTGCTGGCATTGAAGAGCTTGTCTCCATTGCAATGCTTCAAATGATTCTCCTCAGCCTTCGCTCAAAGGTAAAAGAATCTACACCTTGATCAAGCCTACTGTTTCCCATGAGAAATTCGAAATGAAGCTCTTCACCACCCTCCGATCAACCGCAAAGCCTGCCTCAAGTAGTCCTCCACCGTCATGTCCGGCGAACGGTCCAGGTTTGCCAGCACCCGCCGGATTTCCGTTGTGGTGTAGCCCATGGAAGACAGGGCATCAATCAGGTCAGCATCAGCCGAATAAGTGCCCGTTTCTTCACCACTCACTTCCACGCCGTCCATTTTGCCCTGGAGTTCCAGGACTATTCGTTCGGCGATGCGGCGGCCCACGCCGGAAACGCCGCTCAGCCTGGCAGAATCTCCCAAGGCGATGGCCTGTTGCAGGCCCGCAGCGCCCAGGCCGGACAGCAGGGCCAGACCCAACCGGGGCCCCACTCCCGAAACACCCTGGGTTACCAGGAACAGTTCCAGGGCTGCCTGGCTGGTGAAACCATAAAGAATGGGGTGTTCGTCCCGAATTCTCAAATAGGTAAACAATTGGACCTGGCTGCCTACCTCTCCCAAGGTTAGTATTTCCGAGGCCGGAATCTGGACCTGGAAGGTAACGCCGCCTACTGTGACCTGGACCCAGTCGTCACCTGTCGCCGACAGAACGCCGTTAACTCCTGCAATCATAACTTGCCTGCGGGCTAGCGTTCTGAGCCGGGGATAATTTCCCGGGCCAGGGCAGACTGCTGGCTGCTTTGGATGAGATGGCAAAGGCCAACGGATAGGGCGTCTGCGGCGTCGGAATCCGGCAAGGTGGCGAGTCCCAGGGTGGCAGCCAGGGCCCGCTGCATCTGGTCCTTGGTGGCGGCGCCGTAGTCGGCAACGGCCCGTTTTACTTCGGCAGGACTGTAGCGGTGGACGGCAATGCCGGCGCTGGCGGCCCCAATGAGGACCACTGCCTGGGCCTGGCCTACCGCGATTGCCGGGCCGATGAACTGGCGTTCTCCCCGACCAACGAACGGTTCTTCCACGGCCACCACGTCGGGGCTGAAGACGCTGATCATGTTCCCGATGTGGGTGAACAACTGGAAGAGGCGTTCTTCAATGGCCATGTACCTGGACAGAGTTACCACGCCGTAGTCCACTACTTCGGTGGTGGGTTCGCTGACCAGAAACCCGTAACCCATTTTGATAGTTCCGGGGTCGATCGCCAGAACTCGCATGCTGTGGCCTCAAAGGTAGAGCAGTCAAATTAAACGGGTGTCCGAACTATGCCCCAAAAACGGAGCACCTTTCCGACACCCAACTCTTTCACCGAGAAAATCAGGAAGCCGCCCCGTACTGCTCCAGCACCTCCGGCGGGAAGTCGGCGTTGGTGTAGGCCTTCTGGATGTCCGCCAGGTCCTCCAGAAGGTCAAGCAGGCGCAGAGTCTGCTCGGCCGCCTTGTTATCCAGGGCCACCGTGGCCTTGGGTACCAGGGAAATGTCGGAGGAAGTGAAGGAAACCCCCTCCTCCTCCAGGGCAGTTTGGGCGGCCTGCAAGGAATCCGGCGCGGTGAGAATCTCAAGGATGCCATCTTCAATCTTGACGTCATCGGCGCCGGCGTCAATGGCGACCAAGCCAAGTTCCTCGGCCTTTTCCTCGTCGTCCATCTCGATGGTTATCACACCCTTGGTCTCGAAGTTCCATGCAACGCAGCCCGACTCTCCCAGGCTTCCGCCGCCCTTGTTAAAGGCGGAGCGGACTTCCGCTGCTGTGCGATTGCGGTTGTCGGTCACTGCCTGGATCAGAATGGCGCCGCCGCCCGGCCCGTATCCTTCGTAGGTGATCTCGGTCAGGCTGTCGGGGCCCTCCCCGCCTTCTCCGGTGCCTCGCTTGATGGCCCGGCTAATGCTGTCCATAGGCATGTTACTGGACTTGGCCTTGTCTATGGCGAGACGGAGGCGGAAGTTCATGTCCGGGTCGCCGCCTCCTCCCTGGGAGGTGGCCAGGGCAATGTCGCGGGCCAGCTTGGTGAAGAGGGCGCCTCGCTTAGCGTCGGCAGCCCCTTTGGCTCTCTTTATCGTTGACCATTTCGAATGTCCAGACATACCATTCAACTCCTCTCCGCCAACCGCCAAATACCTTCTGCCATACGTGCGCCACGGCTGGCTGGAATTCTAAGGGTATAGTCTGGATTTTAGCACTGGCCTATGTCCCGGTCAAAACCGACGACTCCCGGGGACAGGTTTGCATTTCTGAGGGGCCGTAGCCGACGGGTTCGGTTTTCAAACACGCCAGAAGTTCGTCGCGAGAGGTTGCCCTGGAAATGCCGGATGATGCGAGGCACGGACAATTTGGCGAGTCAACTATGGCTGTGCGAGTGGTTGAATTCGAAGCCCATGCTCCAGGCAAAACAGGAGCGTTGTGGGAAAACTGGGAGGAGAGGAGGTCAGCGAAGCCCTTCCATCAGGCGGACCCTCATAACTCCCAGCGCGGCGTCGACCTGCAGAATCACCTGCGAAATGGCCGGCAACAGCACGTCGCCGTTGGGGCCGGAAACTACGTACACGTCGTTGCTGCCCGTGATAATGATTTCCTGTATCCGGCCCAGGTCCTCGCCTTCTTCGGTGAACACCTGCATGCCAATTAATTGGTAGTGGAAATATTCGCCGTCAGGCAGTTCCGGCGAGGCGTCCGCTAGCGCGAACAATTCCTGACCGCTAAGGGCCCTGGCAGCGGCGGGGCCGTCGATTCCCTTCAGTTTCAGGATTACGGTATCGCCTGAACTGTGGGAACTGGACTGGATGATAAGAGATTCACCTTGAAGGAGAAGCACTTCCCCGGGGTCGAACCGGTGGGGAAGATCGGTGAGGACTCTTGCCCGGACCTCACCGTAGACGCCATGAGACCCAAGAACCCTGCCTACAACGGCCTCAGGGACCCTGGGTCCATTACTGTCTTCCGGTGGTTTAGTCACTCTGGGCAAACGCTACGGGGGAAGGAAGGTTACACCTTCCAATAGAAGGATTGGGGATAATGCGCTCTATAAAGCCGGCTGACTTCAGACAATCTCAAGGAGTGCCCTGGTACCCTGCTTGATAGCCGCCACGCGGACAAGTACCCGCATCGCCTGGGCGACCCTTCCCTGTCTTCCAATTACCTTGCCCTTGTCCTCGGGCGCTACTTCTAAACGGAGAATAACCTGGCCTTCTTCGATAGTTTCAGTAACTATTACCGCTTCCGGGTTAGTCGCCAGAGACCTGGCAATGTATTCTACCAAATCTTTCATTCAATTTGCTCTTCAACCGCTACCGGCTCTTCCTGAGGAGAGCGCAGTTTTTCGTAAATGCCATCTCTGTCAAAGATCCGCTTGACTGCATCAGAAGGTTGAGCGCCCTGACTCAGCCAGGCTATGGCACGGTCCTCTTTCAGTACCACCGCAGGAGGGTCAACCATCGGATTATATTGACCTATCCATTCAACGTATGCCCCGTCCCTGGGAGCGGCGGAATCTGCCACCACAATCCTGTAAGATGGGCTTCCCTTCTTGCCTACTCGCCTCAACCGAATACGTAGCATAAATTCTCCAGACGAAGGATTTGCAGCTTGCCTCTAATTTCGCCACGTAATTCTAAAAGCAGGCGAACCTGTTGTCAATTCTGTTTACCTCGCATTCCGATGTAACGTTCGTCCAGATAGCCAGGGAAATTAACTTCCCCAAGAATGCGAGCGCAACCCTGGAATTGTACGGCTCAAATGAGAAAAGAGGCTCGCCGTCAAGCGAGATAAAAAGGGTTCGGGCCCAGCCCATCTGGAGAGGCACCGTCCAAAAGAACTCTAGGTCTCGGGGACGATGGTAGACATTGGCCTGGGCCCGACTAAAGGGTTTTGGTGATATGTGCCCTTAGGTCAGGCTCACCCCGTCGTGTCCAGACTGATGTCTACCATCGCCCCCGCATACTAAACTATGTTCCATGCCATATCACCTCCTTTTTCAGATTCCCGCCAAGCGGTTCCAATATTCTTATCATATCTAGTTGGCCTTGTCAACACAAAGACGCATATCGTTTACCCTTTCATTGGGCTTGGGACGCGACCTGACTTTAGTGGGCCCGCGGTTCACGGATAAATCTGCCGGAGGAGATATCGTTGTGCCAGGCGCGCAACCGGTGCCATAATTAGGTACTGAACATTAGCAAACGGTCTTAATACTCCGAATAACGATAGGGAAAATACAATAGGGCCAGCGACAGGCCATATGAGAGGGAATGCGGAAAGCAGTATGCGTATCGTGTTCATGGGCACTCCAGATTTTGCAGTTCCGGTGCTGGATAAGCTCTGCATAGCTAGCGTGGGCCAGGTAGTAGCTGTTTGCGCACCGCCCGACAGGCCCAGGGGCAGGGGCAGGGAGGTAGAGTTCTCGCCCGTTAAGGCTGCGGCCCTAGAATTGGGCCTGCCTGTTCTGCAACCCAATTCCTTAAGGCCCAGAGAGGCACAGGATGAACTGGCCGCCTGCAAACCGGATGTAATTGTCGTAGCTGCATACGGCAAGCTTCTGCCGCCTGAGGTCCTGGACATGCCCGCCCATGGCTGCCTGAATATTCATCCGTCCCTGCTGCCCCGGTATAGAGGGCCTTCCCCCGTCGTTGCTTCGGTCCTGGATGGCGTATCTACTACAGGTGTCTCCCTGATGCTCCTGGACGAAGGCATGGACACCGGACCCGTCATTGCACAGCGCGAATATGTCCTTGACGGATCTGAGACTTCCGGCGACCTGACCAGGGAACTGTTTGTCGCCGGCGCCGACTTGCTCGTTGAGAAATTGGGCCCATGGGTGGCCGGCCGGATCGAGGCCGTACCCCAGGACGAATCCCGGGCCACCGTCACCGGCAAGCTGGAACGGAATGACGGCAGGGCTGACTGGGGATGCACCGCCTTGGAATTGGAACGGCGTCAGCGAGCCTTCACTCCCTGGCCAGGCCTTTTCACCTTTTGGCAGGGCAAGATGCTGCGGCTGCTTGATGTGGTGGCCTTTGAACCACCCTTTGACCCCCCGGGCCTTCTCTCTGAAGAACCGGGCCTGGTCCAGGGGCTGGCTTTGCAGGACAGCCCGGTGGGTATAGGTACGGCCAGGGGAATTTTGGGTGTCAGGACGCTACAGTTGGAGGGGCGGCGGGCGGCCTCCGCCGAGCAATTCCTTAACGGATATCCCTCTTTTGTCGGCAGCCGGCTTTGACGTGGGACAAATTAACCTTTGTTCGCCGCCACCGCTTCAGTGCGTAAGCGGCAATTACCAGCGCCGCGCCGAATAGCATCGCCCCCAGGCCCGGAGCGACGCTGCCTCGCAGCAAAATCGCCGCAGCTCTTTGAGCTTCTTCCAAAAGTTGAGGGTTGGCGAAGCGGCCGACCGTTCCCGTCAGTGTGGCCTGAGCCAGCCAGCCAAAGGCCAGGGCGACGACCCCGCTTGCCAGCAGAGTATATCCGGGCCAGCGCAGGGAAGCGGTTGCGTCAGGCAGGTGAACCAACCCCATGGCCACAAGCCCGACGATCATTACTGCCAGCAGAAGGGTACGGGCTTGGGCCAGGTCCCGGTTTGTGCCGTCCCGGAATTCCTCGACTGTCCTGCGGATTTCTTTCGCATTGGGGTGTTTAATCGTCTCCGCAGCGCTGGTCAGCCGGGCCAATTGACTTTCTTCCGAATTCAGGTCGGAAACCAGGGTGGAGCAGACCAGCCACCCCAGAAGAGCTACGAGGGCTACCACACCGAGGAGCAGGGAAACGAGGCAACGTAATGTCCAAAGAAATACGGCCATTTGACCCCTGAAATGAAAATAGCGGCGCCAGTATAGCACCCCCTCGTCCGCAACTCGCTTCCCAAATTCAAACTCGTGCCACTTCAGGTTAGGGGACAATCTGCCTTTCCCGCGCAGGCGGGAACTTCGCACCTGGCGCAGGCTTGTTTCCACTTTATCGATTGCGGCTATGCGGGTGGAATGCTTCATACGAGAGTGCGTTGCCGAGCCGGTAAAGGCGATCGCTTCTAAAGCATCCCGGTCCAGTGAAACCGGAAATCATGTCGCCCTGAACTTGGCGAAGGGCCCGGAATCTTTCCCGCCAAGCCGGTCAAGCGTCCCAAAGCCAGTTTGTGGGATGATGTTTGGGGAATCCCTGAAAAGGTCCCTGCCTCCTTGATGGGGGAAGGCCAGGATGGGGGTGATTCCCTGGTAGTTTGAAGCAATATTTCTTCACCGTGCCCCTCTCCCGCCAGAGAAAGGGCGACTTAGCAATCCCCAGCCAGGTCGGTGCCGTTAATTGACACCCAGAGGCAGTGGGTGATACCTTTCACAAGGTTTTTATAGCTAAATTTCCGGTGAGGAAACTGAAATGCCAGCCAAAATTGCCGTCCTTGCAAAGCAGGTCATAGACCCTGAAATGCCTATGGCTGCCTTCCAAATCGACTCCAATGCCAAACGAGTTGTGACGCCGCCCAACATACCACCGGTCGTAAATGGTTTTGACGAAAACGCGGTGGAGGCAGCCCTCCAGATCAAGGATTCCCAGGACGTGAGCGTTACAGTCATTTCCTCCGGCTCCTCCTTTGCCCTGGATGTGATGAAGAAACCCCTGTCCATGGGCGCTGACGACCTGGTGCTGCTGCAGGACGATGCCTTCGACAATAGCGTTGACAGCTTCCAGACGGCTCAATTGCTGGCATCGGCTATTCGCAAGCTGGGCGGGTTTGACCTTATTATCTGCGGTAGGCAGGCCTCCGACTGGGACAATGCCCAGGTCCCCCTGGGCGTTGCCGAACTGCTGGGTCTTTCCTGCGTTGCCCTGGGCAAAAAGGTGGAACTGAAGGATGACCGCGTCGTTGTGGAGCGGTTGATTCCCGACGGGTACGAAGTAGTGGAAGCATCGCTGCCTGCCCTGGTAACGGTCAGCAACGAACTGGGTCAGCCCCGTTATCCTACATTGAGGGGGATAATGGCGGCAACCCGCAAGCGTCCCACCATTTGGAGCGCCTCTGACCTGGAGCTTGACGGTGGCGAGATGGAGCCCAGGCTCACGCTGCACGACCTGTTCGTCCCGGTGAGCAACACCGAATGTGAAATGATAGAAGGCGACGACGAATCGGACGCCGGTCGCAGGTTGGCCCTCCGCCTGCGGGAAGAGAAGTTCTTTTAGGTTATCCGGGCTGTTTCCGGAGCCCCATGGCGAGATCCAACAGACCGGACGACGCTAATTAATTGATTTTGGAGGTCCTCATGGCAGAGGGCAGCGGAGTACTGATAATTGGAGAAAGCTCAGGCGATGAGCTGAGCCTGGCATCCCAGGAAATTCTGGCGGCAGGCCGGAAGGTTGCCGACGATCTGGGCCAGGAACTGGCCATCGCCGTATTCGGGAACACCGTTGAGACGGTGGCCCAGGGGGCAATAGCCCAGGGCGCAGACCGGGTGTACGCGGTTACCAGTCCCCTGTTGGCCGAGTTCCAGGTAGATCTTCACCTTGCGGCCGCCGAAACCCTTTGCCGGGAGACCAGCCCGGCCATAGTGCTGGTGGCACGTACCAACCAGGGTCGGGAGGTTGCACCCAGGCTGGCCTTTCGCCTGGGCGTTGGCCTGGCTCAAGACTGCCTCGAGGTATCGGCCGACACCAGTACGGGCAAGTTGCTGGCCAACCGACCCGTTTACGGCGGCAACGCAGTAGCAGTGATCAGTTGCAACCAGACGCCCCAGGTAGCGGCGGTACGGCCAAAGGTCTACGTGCCCCTCGAACCCGATGGGGCGAGGCAGGGCGAAGTAGTCTCCTTCCCGGTTGACCTGGACGAATCGCTGGTGCGCAGCCGGGTAATCGAAGTGGTCAAGGAAGAGGCCGAAGGCGTTAAGCTGGAAGACGCTACTATCGTGGTATCGGGCGGCAGGGGCCTGGGCGGTCCCGAACCCTTCTCCAAGCTGGAGGAACTGGCCGGACTGCTGGGCGGCGCCGTGGGCGCTTCCCGGGCTGCCGTGGATTCGGGCTGGGTACCCGCCAGCTACCAGGTGGGCCTGACCGGCAAGACCATCACCCCCGACCTATACATCACCATTGCCATTTCCGGCGCCAGCCAGCACATGGCCGGCTGCTCGGGATCCAAGGCCATCGTTGCCATCAACAAGGACGCCGAGGCCAACATCTTCAAGGAAGCCCGTTACGGCGTGGTCGGCGACTGGGAAACGGTGCTGGCGTCCATGACGGAAACAGTACGGGAGTTGGTGCAGGAGTAGGCTCACTCCGGATTAATAATACCTGCCCGAAAATCGCGAGGGTGGTGCAGCATGGACAGAACCACGGTCCTGATTGTTGGCGCCATTGGCGGAGCCATCGCCCTTGCGGTGGCCATGATCATAGTCTCCGCGTTCCGCCCCCTCACGACCCTGGAAACGGCTTTGTGGCAGCTGATATCCCTGGCGGCGGGGCTTTACGGTTCTTACCTGCTGGGGAGAAGAGCGGCCCGCGAGGCTGCCATGGATCTGTTGCGTCTCCATGCCCGCTCCGCCGTCCGCAGGCTTCTGGCGATCCGGGGCAGTTGGCACCGTCTGTCCCACAGGATTGAAGAGTTCCAAGTTGAAGAGAGAGACCCCCGGATGGATGTGATCCAGGCCATTGTTGAGGAGCGCTCGACCATTGCCGATTCCGCCATCGAGGACTGGCGGGACGTGGCGGCGGATGAGGTTGACGAGGTCGTTGCTCTGTGGGAGAGGAGCAGTCAGTCTCACCATGTAAGCGGCGATGAATAAGTACGCGCGGCTCTGAACTGTGGACCTTCAGAACGCAGAATCGAACTCCTTCAGATCACCGTTAACCACCACGTTGTCGATCAACCGCGTCTTCCCCATCCTCACGGCCGTGGATATCATTGCTGGCCCGTCCACTCGCTCCAGCTCCACCAGCGACGATGCGTCGGCCACGCTGAGGTAATCTACATCTTCGATCAGGGGCTCGGCCTTCAAGGTGGACATTGCGGCCATCCGCAGTACATCCGCATCCCTTTCCCCATGCAACCACAGGTCCCATGCCTCCGACAGCGCCCGATAAACGACGGGAGCCGCCGCACGCTGCTCCGGAGTCAGGTAGGCATTGCGGCTGCTTAGGGCCAGCCCGTCGGCGTCCCTCACCGTGGGCACCGCCACAATCTCCACTCCCATGTCGAGGTCGCGGACCAGTTGCCGGATAACGGCTAATTGCTGCCCATCCTTCTGTCCGAAGTAGGCCCGGTCAGGAGTCACCACGTTCAGCAGCTTGGTTACCACGGTCGTCACACCTCGGAAGTGGCCCGGGCGGGCCGCCCCCTCAAGCCTGTCTGCCAGCGCACCCGGTTCCACCCAGGTATCGAATCCCGGCGGGTAAACCTCTTCCGGCGTTGGGGCATACACCAGGTCCACCCCCTCCGCCTCCAGCAAAGCCGAGTCCCGCTCCATATCCCGCGGGTAGGAAGCCAAATCCTCCTGCGGTCCAAACTGGGCAGGATTCACAAAAATGGAGACTGCAACCGTAGCATTCTCCAGCCTCGCCCGCCGAACCAGCGCCAAATGCCCCTCATGCAGCGCGCCCATGGTCGGCACCAGCCCCAGGGGCCGAGCGCAGGAACGGACGAATTGGGTGGTGGCGGTGTTGGTGGTTAGGGTTTGCATGGTGTAAAGAAAGTTAATGAATTACGGTAAAGTGCGGTGTAGAAAATAGGGGCCTCCTATCCATGCCCCAACCTGGAAGTTCACCATTTATGAATGTTTCGAGTCTTGGCAGAACTATCTCCTCATGGTCAGGGTATATTGCAATGAAGTAGAAGCGAGCAATACGTCTATGGAACCACAATACACGGACATGCCTTTGCAATCTAGTTTCTAGATCATGGATACGTTCCTGAATAAACTCGTATGCGTTTTGACGAGTCTGGTGCTGGTAGATTACTAGACTATGTTCTCGATCTTTCAGCCAACCCAAGTCGCTTAGATAAAGATGCTTCGGGCTGTCATCCGGATCAGGCGCTTCAGCCATATCGTGAATGCCGTTGTCTGGATTTAGGAACAGTAACTCTGAATCTTTGACCATCTGCGCGGCGTGATGTAACCACTCTTGGCGACTCGCAAAATCGCACCTGCATTCATTGAAGTAGGCTGTATTGGGCCGTAGAAGTTCCTGGTATTCAGTCGCCCTAACATTGCGGTTTGCCGAGTTCACCAGATTCTGCAGGACCTCGTAAAGAGGTGGGTCGCACTCTTCCAACTCTGGATATTGAACCCGGTTTCCAAACTGACTGTCATCGTGATTGAGGTACTGCACCACACCCAATGATAGTTCCCCAAAGTCATCGTCTGAAGTCATTCCCGTCAGCCACCGCAACAACCCATTATTGGCAAAATCCCCAACATCACCCACGTACCTGTTCTGCATCTCTTGGTGCTCCTTCGTGTCCCTTCGTGGATAAAACCGCTTCACCCAAACAACTCATCAATCTCCCGCTCCAACCGATCCTCCCTGGTCTCAGCTGTCATCAACTCAGTAGCTGGTAGGGCGCCAACTCTTTCCGTCAACTGCGCGTAGGATTCGGAGGTGCCGTATTCGCGGGTGTGGACCACTACCGGCATGGGGACGGCGTGGCCGAAGATGAGGGCCTGCTGTTTTTCTTCCAGTCGGGCCAGTACCCCTCTAAGTTGGCGGCTGCCGGACGTTCCCGACAGCACTGCGTCGATGTCCCTCTCGTTGTCCAGGGCGCAGGTGATGCGGGTGCCCAACTGGCTCATAACTTCCGAGTCGATGCTGCCCGGCCGCTGGTCGATCACCATTATCGTTACGTTGTATTTTCGCAGTTCTCGGGCAATGTTGGCGAAGGTGGTCTGGGAGGCAATGGATGTACTAAGGAATCGGTGGGCCTCTTCAATTACGATGACCAGCGGCCTCGGCTCGCTGCCCTGGCCGCCCTCTGCCGCTTCCTTCAACTCCACGTAACGCTCGTGGATGCGGCGGGACAGCAGGTTGCTTACCAGGATGTAGGCGCTCAAGTCCCGCCCATACCGGCCAAACTCCAACACCACGTGCTTGCCTCGTTCCAGGTGCTCAATGATGGTGGCGGCAGCGTTGTGGCGGTTGCCGTCCTCCAGAAAGGGGAAACGCTGGAAC
>DAOUHR010000120.1:0-41213 GCA_034428635.1 Dehalococcoidia bacterium | reverse complement strand
TTCAAAGGCCTCCCGGTCCAGTCGGCTGAATACCTGGTGCAAAGTGGATACGCAGGGAGTCCGCTCCCGAGTGAATCCCAAGGCCTCCGACACCTCCTGTCCCTGGTCTCGTCCCCATTGACTGATGGCGTACAGACTGCGGGCGCCACACAGCATGGCGCAGATGGACAACCCCAGAATCGCCCCCAGATCGGTACTTCCTTTTGATACCAATCTGTCATCGAATTACCTGACACATACAAGAATGACAGCATTGGTCGTTCAGGGAGTCAATTCTTTAAGGTGCGATTGCCATGATCAGCAAATGCCTTGACACCCCAAATTGACTGCCATAGAATGAACGTCCGAGGTTTTAAAGCGCTATGGACTATGCAATTTTCAAGACCGGGGGCAAGCAGTACCGGGTAAAGCCGGGCGATGTCCTCGATGTGGAACTACTACCCCTGCAGGTGGGTGATTCGGCGGAATTTGAAGAGGTGCTGGCCGTATCCAATGGTGGCGAGGTCAGTTTCGGGTCTCCCCATGTGGCAGGAGCCAAGGTGGTCGCCCAGGTGCAGTCGCACTACAAGGACCGGAAGGTGATGGTCTTCAAGTACAAGGCCAAGACCCGTTACCGGCTCAAGCGGGGTCACCGGCAGAACTACACGCGCCTGGTCATCCAGGACATCCAGACAGGAGGCTGACCCTTCATGGCTCACAAGAAGGCGGGCGGAAGCAGCAACAACGGCAGGGATAGTAACGGCAAGCGACTGGGCGTGAAGCGGTACGGCGGTCAGCAGGTTACCTCCGGGTCCATAATCGTCCGGCAGCGGGGAACCCGCATCAAGCCGGGCAATAACGTGGGTCTGGGCCGGGACTACACCATTTTTGCCAAGGTGGACGGCAAGGTCACCTTTGAGTGGGCCTCCAAGGGCCGCCGCCAGGTCAGCGTTTATCCGGTGGAAGCTCCCACCGATTCCATGGCCCTGGCCAGCTAACCGAAACCGGTCCCGCCGCCGCCAGTTGGCAGACAGACCGGGATCGACGATAGGAATTTCAACATATGAAACCAGAGATTCATCCAGAGTTCTTCAATGCTACGGTTACCTGTTCCTGCGGCAACGTATTCTTCACCGGGGCCACCAAGCCGGCGCTGCGTGTGGAGGTCTGCAGCAAGTGCCATCCCTTTTACACGGGGGAGCAGCGTATCGTGGACACGCAGGGCCGTATTGAACGGTTGCGGAGACGGTACAATTTACAATAGTCTTCTCCAAACAACCGAAGTTTACTGACAGAATCGAGGGGAATTCACCAAACCCTCGATTCGTTTTTTGTGGTCACCCTCGGCTTGCTGGGAGAGGGCGGTGCGCGCCGCCATTTCCCCACAGGCTTTGAAAGGTAGCGGGCAGTGGCGGAACAACCAAGAACCACCTACGGCGGACAGGCAGTCATCGAAGGAGTTATGATTCGCGGACGCGAATACTACAGCCTGGCTGTGCGCCGCCCCGACGGGAACATATTCCACTATCACGAGCGCCTGAACACCGCCTTCAACGGCCCCATCCGGCGCATCCCCTTCCTGCGGGGAGTACTGGTACTGGTCGAGACCCTTATCCTTGGAATTAAGGCCCTGAACCGGTCCGCCGCCCTGGCCTCCACCGATGAGCAGGGCAACCGGGAAGAGATACCCAACTGGCTGCTGGCCGCCACTCTCTCCATTTCCCTCATCCTGGGCGTGGGCATTTTCTTCATTCTGCCCCTGCTGGCAGTGCGCCTGGTGGACCCCTTTATTGAGTCGGACCTGCTCAGCAACCTGATTGAGGGGGCGATCCGCCTGGTTATCCTGCTTGGCTACGTGGGCGGCATCGGGTTGATGAAAGATATTCAACGGGTATTCGCCTACCACGGCGCAGAACACATGGCGGTCCACACCCACGAGGCGGGCCTGCCCCTGACCGTAGAAAACGTACGCAAGTTTGATACGCCCCACCCCCGGTGCGGCACCGCCTTCCTCCTTACCGTCGTCCTGGTTTCCATAGTGGTATTCGCATTCCTGGGCCGCCCCGAAATGGAATGGCGGATCATTTCCCGCATCCTGCTCATTCCCGTGGTGGCGTCCATCAGCTACGAGTTCATCCGTTTCTACGGCATGCACCCCTCTTGGCCCATAGCCAGAATCATGTCCCTCCCCGGCCTGTGGATGCAGCGGTTGACCACCCGCCAACCGGAAGACGACCAGATAGAAGTGGCCATTACGGCCATGGGCACGGCGGTGGCCGCCGACGCAGGCCAAAGCTACGTCTCCCCGTTTGTCGCGTTCCCCGCCACTGTTGAGGATTCGGAACCGCCGGCTACGAGCGAGCCGAGCGAGACAAGTTATTCGGGCCATACGCCCCCGGAAGATGCGCAGGCCAGCCAGGAAAACGCCGGGCCCGATGCCGAAGCGGGAGAAAACAGGGAGCGCGGGACAGACTAAAGGCTGGGTCAAAACCGGTGGTGGTGTCCCAGGGTTGGGGCCCATTGCGGCGTTGCTCTTCCACCTCACCCGGCCCTTCCCCTTTGACGGGGAAGGGCTACTTGCATAGATCCCAACGGCTGCCGGAGACTGCCAACCTCACGGGTCAGGTGGCTGCGGGCGAAGCCTCGGCCTCCCTGGGCAACGAGTCCTCCCAGTCGGGGATCAGCACCCGCGAGGTGGGTTCCAGCAGCGCAATGAACAGCACCCCGGCCAGGCTGGCGGCAATGGAAACCACCCAGGCCAGGTCGTAGGAACCACCGCCCAGCGTGAACAGGCCAAACAGCTCCACGGGCGCGCCCTCGTTCAACCGGAAGTCGTATATCAGGCCGCCGATCAGGCCGCCGGCGCCCATGCCAAGTCCCGCGCCAAGGTGCTGGAACCCGAAGATGGAGCGCACCGGACCCATGCCATAGTACTGGCGGTTGGCGATCAGAAAGGCAGACATCTCACCCCCAAACCCCACCCCGAAGATGGCAGCAAAGAGGTAGAACTGCAACGGGCTTTCCGCCCAGAAGAGCAGCAGCACCGAAATTCCCTGGAGGAAGTAGGGCACCACCATGGCCGTCTTGGCCCCCCAGAAGTCGGCCAGGATTGGTATGAACAGCCGGCTGCTGACGCTGGTCATGGTGTAGATGGATACTATCCAGGCTGCCGTGGCCAGGGACAAGCCCTGGGTGGTGGCAAAGAACACCACGTGCCAGATGACAATAGAGTGGCCCACGCAGCCCAGGAAGTGAATGAAGGGCAGGTTCCAGAAAGCCCTGGTGCGGCGGGCGTGCTGCAGGAACACCTTGCTTCGCAGCTTGGCGGTGGCCCGGTCAGCGGGAACGGGGTCTGGATCGTTTTCATCGGCGCCGTAGGGCCGCATGCCCCGGTCCGCCGGTTCGCTGTGGAAGAAGGCCAGCAGGGAGAAGAGAATTACGCCGCCCACGGCGGGGATTATCCAGAAAGCCACCTGCCAGCCCGTCTGGGAAATCAACAATGCCAGGGCGGGGGCGGTGATGGAGGCGCCCATTCCACCCACGGACTGCTGGATTCCCACGGCCAGGCCCAGCTTCCGCTTGAACCAGGCGGCCACGGTGGTGGGGATGTTGACGGCAAAGAGAGCCTGGGCCAGACCAAGGAGAATGCTGTAGTAGAGGTACAGCTGCCACAACTGGTCCATGGTGCTGAGAAGCAGCATGCCACAGACGTAAAGGGTGGCGGCCACCAGCAGGGTCCGGCGTGCGCCGTAACGGTCGCCAACCCACCCGGCCACGGGGGAGAGCAGGGCGTTGGATACGCTGCGCAGCACCTGGGCCACGATAATGGCGGTTACGCCCCAGGCGAAGTCCTGCTGCAGCACCACCAGGATAACGGCGAAGGCCTGGCTTACGAAGTTGGCGGTAACCCGCAGCGCCGTCCCCATGCCCACCACCATCCAGGCGTAGTGGTACTGGGCGCGCAACGTGTCTATTCGAGCCGACCAGTCGAAGTTCAAGAACTAAACCTTCTGCTCTACAAGGAATACTCGTGTCGGCATGGAGAGAATTGGAAGAAAACGACGAGCAATGCCCAGTTGATGCCGCTCCTTCACCATTTGGGCATTTTAGCCATCAACGGGCGCGCTGGCAAATGGGGGAGCGGTAGGAAGACCTCTATGATTCATCGCATGCCGATAAAGGTCCTATGGCGCGGGTGGGCCTTGGAAGAGTACATAGTCTCAATAACTTGCTGTGATTTATATTAGGAATTTCGCCAAATTGAGACTTTCGGTCTTGACTTTTGATTTTCCGCAATGTTTCAATAGAAGGACGCAGCCTTGCAAGGAGATCGTCAGGCAAGGCGGGATGCCCAACATATCCATCCACAGAGCCGATGCAGGGAGGTAACCGATGCAGCAACACGACATCCACGAATGCGACACCCACGAGCACCACGGCGACGAACCCGGCCACGTCCATGACGTCCACGAGTGCGACACCCACGAGCACCACGCCGAAGTTCACGACCACGATGTTCACGAATGTGACACCCACGAGCACCACGGCGACGAACCCGGCCACGTCCATGATCCTCACGAGTGCGACGGGCACGAACACCACGTCCACGACCACGCCGGCCACACTCACTAGCCCTGCCAAGACCAGCGCCAAGACCCCCGCTGCCAATGGAAGCAGCGGGGGTTTTCTTTTGGGTCGATACTACCGGATCGGGAGCGGCAGGGGGGTCCTTTGTCGACGCATCAAGAGCGGGCGCTCGCGTAGAGGTGACCGACGTGGTGGTCTTCGGTGCAACCCTCGGTCGTATGTTCCAGTTGGAAAGTTACGTGTCCAATCTCATACTTGTTATGCAGCAGGTCCTTCATTTCGCTGGTCACATCGTCCAGGTCCCCGGTAAAGTTCCGGTCCATCAGGATGTGGGCGGTAAAGGCCACATTGCCCTGGGTAATGGTCCAGACGTGGACATCGTGGATCAGGGTAACTCCCTCAAACTCTTCGAGGTCGTGGCACAGGGCATAAACGTCAATGTGTTCGGGCGAGCCCTCCAGCAGTACGTTAAGGATGCTGACGATGAGCTTGCGGGTGTTGTACACAATCAGGAAGGCGATGACCACGCTAAGGATGGGGTCGGCAATCTGCCAGTTGAAGGCCATGATGAGGATGGCGGAGATGATGACACCCACCGAACCCAGGAGGTCGGCCAGCACGTGCTGGAAGGCGCCTTCCACGTTCAGACTTTCCCCGGACGAACGGTGGAGAATCCAGGCGGCCAGCACGTTGACGACGAAACCGCCGATTCCAACCAGCAGCACGGGCAGTCCGATCACATCGTTTTCGGGGAAGCGGATACGGTGGTAAGCCTCGAAAAGAATCCAACCGGCAATCAGCCATAACGTAAAGGTGTTAAACAGGGCCGCCAGGATTTCCGTACGGTGAAAGCCGAAGGTGCGCTCGACGGAGGCTTCGCGCTGTCCAATCCAGATGGCCACCAGGGCCATCATGATTGCGGCGGCGTCGGTAAGCATGTGACCGGCGTCGGCCAGCAGGGCCAGGCTGCCGGAAATCAGACCGCCGATGACCTCGGCGATCATGTAAACCGAGATGAGAATCAGGGCCAGCCAGAGACTCTTCTTGCTGGCGCTCCGGAAGTCGTGGGAGTGATCGTGGTTGCCGTGTCCATGGCCTCCGTGGTCGTGACCGGCGTGGGCATCATGGTCGTGGGCCGCTTCTGCCGAATGATCGTGACCGGCGTGCTCCGCATGGTCGTGGGCCTCGCCCTCGCTTTCGGCATGGGCGTGGACGGCATGGGCGTGGGCGGCCACGGTTTCGTGCTCGTGATCGTGACCGGCGTGGTCGTGGGCTTCGTCGCCCTCGGCATGTTCATGGGTGGCGTGGTCGTGGGACTCTTCCTCGCCGTGCTGGTGGACCGAATGGTCGTGACCCTCGTGGTCTTCGTGATCTCTCATGGTTCACCCCCGGTTGCTGGGGAGTATGGTATATCAACGTTACCCTAAAGTGCCACGTCTGCCAAGGTAGTGGTTTGCCAACTTTGTCGGTAGGGCTGGGTGAAACGCCGCAAGGGCGGCCACAAGGGCCGCCCCTGCGGTTGGTTAGTCAGGTAGCCCTAGCTTCGGGGAAGGGAGGCGCCGGGAGGGAAGTACTCGGCCACGGGGATTTCCACCACGCTGGGGCCGTCGGTAGCCAGGGCCTCGCGGACAGTGTCGGCCACGTCCTCCGGGCGTTCCACGTAGAAGCCCCTGGCGCCGTACACCTCGGCCAGCTTGTCGAAGCGGGGGTTCTCCAGGTCCACGCCAATGTACTTCTGGTCGTAGAAGCGCTGCTGCTGGGCCTTCTCCGCGCCGTGGCATCCGTTGTTCAGGACGATGCTGACCAGGGGGATGTTCTTCCGCACGGCGGTGTTGAGTTCCTGGGAGGTGTAGAGGAAGCCGCCGTCGCCCTGCAGGCTGATGGCGGGCCGGTCGGGGCGACCCAGCTTGGTGCCCAGGCCGACGCCCAGGCCCATGCCCAGCCCGCCCTGGCCGGCGTAGTTGAACATGGTGCGGGGCAGTTCGTAGCTGATACGGTCGTAGGACAGACCCGGGGCGATACCGGCGTCGATGGTGACCATGCAGTCACGGGGGAGGACCTTGTTCAGTTCGCTGAAGACGCGCTGGGGCATCATGGGATCACCGCCCAGCTGGGCCTCGGCGTCCAGGCGGGCGCGGCGCCGGGCCTTGAGGTCAGCAACCTCGGCGGTCCACTCAGGATTGGCGCGGCCCTCGGGGAACTGCTGGCCCAGGGCGTCGGTAAGCTGCTGGGCCACCGCCCCCGCGTCGCCGACGATGCCCACGGCCAGGGGGTAGTTGCGGCCCACCTCGAAGGGGTCGATGTCCACCTGGATGATCTTCGTATCGGGGTTGATGACGGAGTAGTCCCAGCCGGTGCTGCCCTGGTTGATGCGGGTGCCCAGGGCCAGGATGACGTCGGCCCGGTTCATGGCCTGCAGGGCCTCGGTGGCGCCGCGGCCGCCCGGGGGGCCCACGTACAGGCGGTGGCTGTTGGGGAAGGCGTCGTTATGGCCGTAGGAGGGAACGACGGCCATATCCAGCCGCTCTGCCAGGGCCACGGCAAAGTCGGTGGAGTCCGAGTCCACCACACCGCCGCCGGCCAGGATCAGGGGACGCTGGGCCTGGGCCAGCAGGGCCGCCGCCTGGGCGATGGCCTGAACGTCGCCGCCGGTTCGGTCGGCCACGGGCCGGTAGGTGGCGGGCGCCTCGACGTCCCAATCGATGGTCTGGCCGTCGATCAGGTCGCGGGGGATGTCCAGCAGCACGGGACCCTTCTTTCCGTACATGGCGGTGCGGAAGGCGTAGTGGAACAGCTCGGGAATGCGGTCGGTCTGGTTGATCTGCAGGGACAGCTGGGTAATGGCCTTGAAGGTGGTGACCAGGTCGAACTCCTGGGCGCCGTCGCGGTAGGTGTACTCCTGCGCGGTGTTGCCGGCGATGGCGATGACCGGGGCACGGCCCTTGTAGGCCAGGGAGATGCCGGTGGCCAGGTTGATGGTGCCTGGGCCGGAGGTAGTGACGCAGGCGCTGGGTTTGCCCGAGGCCTTGGAGTAGCCGTAGGCCATGAAGGCGGCGCCCTCCTCGTGGCGGGTGTCGATGAAGGTGATATCGTCGCGGCCGTAAAGCTCGGTAACGATGCTGTTGGTGGTGGTGCCCACCAGTCCGAAGATATGGTCCACGCCTTCGGCCTTAAGGGCCTCAACGATGGCGCGTCCCGCAGCCATTTGTGCCATGGGGGTTGCTCCTTTGTCCTTATGGTTGGGTGGGGAGAGTTTAGCACATGGGGGAGACGCCCTCACGCCAGGCCCTGCGCCTTGGGGGAGGGTAGACAACCAAGGCAGGCGCGCATCAGGCTATGTCATGCTGAGCGAAGTCGAAGCATCTAAGATATTGCCCTCAAGGCATTTCTAGGAGGCCCAACCAAGTCTTCGGCAAGCTCAGGGCGGCATGAGTACAGCTTTAGTCGACAACCGCGCTTAACATGCGATCGCCCTGATTCCTTGCTTAGCCAATACACTAACAAAATTCGACGGTAATATAATGGGCAATTCCAATGCAAGCCCTATAGCAGTTTAGTAAGCCGGATAGACTAGCCTCGAATTTAATCGATCTGTGGCGAGATCTGAACCATGTCTCCTAGCGGGAAGTTTAGCCGTTTTTGGAAAATGATGGATGCCCACTAGGTGTCTAGTTGGTCGACGTCACTGACAGATGCCAAGTAGATACAAATGGTACCGGCAACGTGTCGGATAAGATTTGACCGAGCCATTAAGTTGTCTTGCTCTCATATTTTTGGTCGAATTCTTCTTTGAACTTCAGGTCCACGGCAGGGCGCACAAAGTAGAAATCGAGAAGCCTTTCCACGAGGCTAAGCAAGACCGCTGCTTCACCGGGTGTTACGTCTATGATCTCCTGCGTCTCGCTGGCTTTATTGGGATGCGCACCTAAATTTCCGCCTTTTCGTACAATATGCAGTGCCTCCACCAAGCCCGCCGGCATGGCGGGATCTTTGGCGGCTTCCGCTATTTCGTTGGCCAAGTCTTTAGGATCAACGTGGGCTACTTCCCGTAATATGTGCTGAATGCAGTAACGGCTGAGGGCAGCACTTGCACGTGGACTATGCGGTAAGACCGAACCAGCCTCGGTATAAATTCTTCCAAATTCATCAGGTATTTCAGGGTCGGGAGAAGGAAAATCTGTCGTCTTCGGATAGACCGTTTCGTACCAGACATCTGCCAATGGGCCCCGGCTTTTTTCGAATTCTTCGAGATCTCTAACCAAGAATACGATTAGCTGCCCACACCTCGGGCAAATTTCAGCCAACACATGGCTAAAGCCTGCCACATTGTATTCCAGCTCCACCGAGGTCTCTTCAGTTGATTGGAACACTACCCTACATTTAGGGCAGTCCACGTATCCCATTTTTATTTCCTTTTCTATCGCTTTTTGCACTCAAGTTTGGGTACATTTGATTCTAGCACGACTGGGCCAAATGCCACGATTATTTCTTTTCGCAAAGTGCACCGCCTATTGACTCGGCACTGTAGCAACCCCTCATACCCCCCTACCGCGCCCCATACTCCGGCCGCCTTTTCTCCACAAAGGCCCTGGCCGACTCCTGGAAATCCTCCGTCTTGTGCAGCTGCAACGGTTGCAGGTACAGGCCTGCGTCGTACAAATCCATTACCCACTGGCGGCGGGTTAGGCGGACGCCGGAGCGGGAGGCCAGGGGCGGGGCTTCCAGGACCTTGTTGGCCAGTTCCCTTGCGGCCTCCAGGTGCTGGCCGGTGGGGACGAGGCGGTTGATGAGGCCCAGCCGGTAGAGTTCGGCGGCGGGCACAGGTTCGCCGGTGATGACCATTTCCGACAAAATTTTTGAGGGCATGAAGGCGTTGCATTTGGCCCACACCCGCGCCCCGGGCAGGCCGCGGCGGGTCTCGGTGATGCCGAACTGGGCCTCTTCGGAGGCGACGGTGAGGTCGCACTCGCCGGCCAGGGACAGGCCGGCGCCCAGGCAGTAGCCGTGGACGGCGGCGATGACGGGCTTCCAGTTGATGGTGCGGGCCAGGTAGCCCTCGGCGCTGGTGCCCCGGCTGCGCAGGGCGCTCTGGCGGGGTGTCATTTCCACGAAACGCTGCTTGATGTCGGCCCCGGCGCAGAAGGCGCGGCCCTCGCCGTGGATGATGGCCACCCAGGCGTCCTCGTCCATGTCGAACTCCAGCAGCGCCTCGGCAATGTCCTCCTCGAACTGGTCGTTGACGGCGTTGAGGGCTTGGGGCCGGTTTAGGGTGATGTAGCCGGTGCGGCCGTCGCGGTGGTAGGTCATGGTTTCGTACTCGGTCATTTTGCCTTTCCTTCCTTATGGAGTTTACTTCTTGAGAGCAGGTCAGGGTCGATAGAAAGTATGTCGCCCTGAGCTTGCCGAAGGGCCTGAAATCCTGCATGTCTGCCCGGTTACGGGTCCCCTGGTCAGCCTGTGGGATGGAGATTAGATTCTTCACTCCGTTCAGAATGACAATTTACACATAATGCGATTGCCCTGTACCGGAATCGACTTGCCCCCTTTATCAGGACCGTATGTCGCCATTTTAGGCCCTTGGGCAGGCTCAGGGCGACATGACTCTTGGTTGAAGCGCTACGGAAACGAAGCACCTCGCTCCCGTGCTCTTCGGTTCCTTCGTGTCCTTTCGTGGGCAATCCCACTGGCGGCCTTACCTCGAATTGATAGGGATTTCGTTACAAGTTTACTGTGCTATCATAAACCCAGTGCTATATTTTACGCGCCCAGCGGTATCCGCGAGGTACCGGGGACGCACGGGGGAACGAGCAGTCCTGTGACCACATCCGCCGTCATAGTCGGAACCACCACCTGGGGGACCACCCTGGGAATCGTACTGGCCCGGAAGGGCGTGCCGGTAACCATCCTGGCGCGGACGCAGGAGGAGGCCGACCGGCTGAACCAGCACCGCGAGAACCGGCGCCTGCTGCCGGGGATCTGGTTTCCCGATTTCCTGAGAGTGGACAGCGACGTGGAAGAGACGGTGGACGGCGCGGACCTGGTGGTGGTGGCGGTGCCGTCGGAGCACTTCCGCACCAACATTCAGTGGATCGGCGAGCACCTGGCCCCGGAAACCACGGTGGTCAGCGCCTCCAAGGGGCTGGAGGCGCCGGACGGCAAACGGATGAGCCAGATTCTGGAGGAGGAGCTGCCGCCGGCCATGCACGAGAGCATCTGCGTCCTCTCGGGGCCCAACCTGGCCAAGGAGATTGCAGAGGAGAAGCCGTCGGCCACGGTGGTAGCCAGCAGGAACCCGGCAAGGGCGGCGCTGGTCCAGGACATTATGATGTCACACATCTTCCGGGTGTACACCAGCGACGACGTTACCGGGGTGGAGCTGGGCGGCACCCTGAAGAACATAATAGCCCTGGGAGCGGGCATCTCCGACGGCATGGATATGGGGCAGAACAGCAAGTCTACCCTGATCACCCGGGGCCTGGCGGAGATGACGCGGCTGGGTACGGCGGCGGGGGCGCAGTACCTGACCTTTGCGGGGCTGGCGGGACTGGGAGACCTGGTAGCCACCTGCTACAGTCCGCTGAGCCGCAACCGGTTCACCGGGGAAGAACTGGCCCGGGGACGCACTTGGCCGGAGATCAAGGCGATAATGGTCAACGTGGTGGAGGGGGTGAATACCACCGGCGCGGCCCTGGCCATGGCCCAGCGGCTGGACGTGGAGATGCCCATCGCCCAGGTTACCTACCGCATTCTGTTTGAAGACCTGCCCCCCAGGGAAGCGATGGTGGAGTTGATGTCGCGACCGGCCCAGTCGGAATGGTAGCGGGACGGGGCGGCTAATTCCCTCGGGACCGCTTTAACTCATCCAGGCCCTCTTCCAGCGCGGTCCAGGGCAGCAGGGCGCACTTGATGCGCACGGGGTACTGGCGCACCACCTGGAGCGCGGCCAGATCCTTCAGCTGGACTACCTCATCAGGCTCCAGCTCCCGCCCCTGCATCAACTGCCGGAACAGGCGGGCCAGTTCGTCCAGTTCTTCCACCGACTTTCCCTCCATACCCTCGGCCATCATGGATGCCGACGCCTGGATGATGGAACAGCCCTGGGACTGGGATGATACCCGGGCCACACGACCCTGGCCGTCAAACTGCGCCCTCAGGGTGACTTCGTCGCCGCAGAAGGGGTTGAATTCGTGGGCAGCGATATCGGCCAAGTCCAAGGGTTCGCGGTGCCTGGGATTGCGGTAGTGGTCCATGATGGCCTCGCCGTACAGGCCATCGAAGGAAACGTCGGTGAACTGAGTCATAAAACGCCGAATCCGCCGGAGAGATGGGGCAACGCCGTCCACCGCCGCGGGCATGGGCGCTGCCGGATATAGCTTACCACAATCACTTCACCGGCAGGATTGCCGCAGGCATGGTTCGACAGGCTCGCATTGACCGGTTGGGGGCCATTGGCCGTTCACGGATTTGCCCCGGACTTGGCGGTTATGCGGCAGAGGTGGTAGTAGCCGATGGCCAGGGCCTCCCATTCGGGGGTGGACTTCCGGACGCCGATGAGCCTGAGGCGGCGCATGATGGCGTAGGCCAGTTGGTCCTGGGGCACCCGGGAATGACGGGCGATGGCGGCCCGCACCTCCTGGCCCGAGTAGGTGAACAGGGGCAGTTGACGTTCCGTGGCCCACCGGGCCAGGGAACCGTCCAGCAATTCCAGGGACGGCGCCGGCCAGCGGATGCCAGCCGGCTGTCCGTAGGCCACCGCCCCGGGCTGCCAGCGGGCCGCCAGGCGGTCCAGGCTTTCCACCAGGTGACTTACCCGTTCGGCGGCGTGCAGGGCGCGGCTGCGCGACAGCCGGATTACCCCGGTGTCGATGGCGCCGCCGGGCAGGAAGACGGCCCAGCCCGTTTCGCGGACCCCGGCGTCCAGGGCCAGCAGGATCATGGCAGCGTCCCTGCCAGAGCCGGGCGGTAGATGGGATTTGCGGTTGCAGCCCTTCTGCTGCCGGACTGTCCTGAATGCCCTTCTATCCCTCCCCCGACCCGTCGCGAGTCTGTTATTGCAGGACGGCGTTTTACGGGCAAGGGCGGCACAGTGTCCACCGGCGATTCGGGTTGGCTGTAAAGTCCCACGTAGGAATACCTGCCGCACTGGAGACAAATCCAGTCGTTGCCGTCCCTCGCCAGGTCCCCACAACAACTGCGGCAGGCCTTTAGAATGTAGTTGTTCAAGTGCTCCCCCACTGGAATGCGATGTAGAACAATTGTTCTATAATGACGGCGTTGTTGTCAAGGGGGTGGACGGCAGCGCTCCCGTTCAGTCGGTTATGTGGGTGGAGCAGGCAGCCACAAGTGCTGCCCCTGCACAAGCGCCCCTGACTTGGGACGCTGCCAGGCTGGCCGAATCCATAGCGTCGGCGGCGGGCAGGGGGTACAATTTGCCGGGCCGAGGCGGCGCGGTTCCCAATAATGACGCGGCTACGGGGGCGCCCATGGAAAACAGTCCTTCCAACAACGACACCCATTCCACTCCTCCCATTTCTGAACCTCCCGCTTCTGAACCTTCCCTGGTACGGCGGCTGGCCGAAGTGGCGTGGGCCTTCCTGCCGCTGGGGTGGATTGCCTTTGGCGGGCCCCAGGCCCACATTGCCCTGCTGCAGGAACGGTTCGTGGCCCGGCGGGGCTGGCTGGACGAGCAGCGCTTCGTGGAACTGCTGGGCCTGGGCCAGGGGCTACCCGGCCCCACCTCCACCCAGATGGTGGTGGCCGTGGGGACCGCCCGGGCCGGCCCCCTGGGTGGCTTGCTGGCCTTCATCCTCTTCCTGTACCCGGCTGCGACCATCATGGCCCTGGCCGGCCTGGGCGTGGCAACCTTCCTCTCGGAAGGGGAACGCCCCCAGTGGCTGGACGGGGTTCAGCCGGCCACGGTGGCCCTGGTAGCGGTGGCGGCCTGGCGCCTGGGGACGGCGGTGATCAAAACGCGGCTGACCATGGCCCTGATGCTGCTGGGGGCGGGCGTGACCATCCTGGTACGGCAGCCCTGGGCCTTCCCTGTAACCCTGGCGGCGGGCGGAGTGGTGACTGCCATTGCCCTGCGAGCCCAGCGCCATGAAGCCGAACAGACCGCTGGAGTGCCCCTGGACAACCTGGGGATTTCCCGGGCCGTTGGGGCCATTCTGCTGCTGCTTTTCTTCGGCCTGCTGGGGGGATTGATCCTGGCCCGGATTTTCCTGGACCAGACGTGGCTGCAAGTCTTCGAGTCCTTTTACCGCACGGGCTCGCTGATTTTCGGGGGCGGACAGGTGGTGCTGCCCATGCTGAGTGCGGAGGTGGTGGAGCCGGGATGGGTGACGGAGCAGCAGTTCCTCGACGGGCTGGCCCTCATGCTGGCGCTGCCGGGGCCACTGTTCAGCTTCAGCGCCTACCTGGGCGCGGTGGCCGGGGGCGTGCCTGGGCTGTTCCTGGCCTTCGTGGGGCTGTTCCTTCCGGGGGTGCTGATAATCTACGGGGTGCTGCCCTTTTGGGAGCAGCTAAGGCGGTATCCCTGGGTGCGGATTGCGCTGGTGGGCGTCAACGCCGCCGCCATCGGCCTGGTGGTGGGCGTGGTGTTCCTGCTGTGGCAGCGGGCCGACCCCAACGCAGCGGGGGCGGTCATTGCCCTGCTGGCCTTCGGGTCGGTGATGTTTTTCCGCATCCCCGCGCCGCTGGTAATCATCGGGGCGGGAGTCCTGGGCTGGCTGTTCAGCCTGGCGGGGCTGCTGTGAGATTTATCCAAGGTAGCAAAGCCGAGACTTAAGGCGATAATTCTCTTGTTTCGGTCCGATTTTGCCTTTGCTAATCCTCCCTTGTAGCGAGATACGGGATGGTAAGGCGCTTTAGACCATCGCAACTTCAGGTCTTATTCACGAACGGCAACCAATACTTGGACCACCAAACTTCCCACACTTGCCATAATCGTCGCTAGTGCAACTGTGGCTGGGAACCAATTGTTCTTGAACCAGTACCACGGCCCCCAGGCGTTAAGTTGATCCAGATAATCGCGCCCGGCGGCAGTGATCACATAAGAACGCTCTAGTTTGGATATGCAGCCTTTGCTTTCGAGATAATCCGCTGCCGCGCGCTCTATGGCAGAAGAGTTCATCATTAGCGTAAGATGGTTGTACTTCTCGTCATCTACAACCGCGAGTTTCTCCAGGATGTCCTTGACTTTGCTCTTGAGTTTCGCGTCCATTCTTCATCCACCCTGGCCTTTAACTTCCCGCTGACCTCGCCAACTCCACGGCCTAACCTATTATCTTAGCTATCCCGAACACGATAAGGCCGATGAGGAGTATCCCTTGTCCCACGTGAAAGTGGCAAAAGCCAAGGTACTTCCCATTGTTCCTGCAGAACCTACCTTTGGAAACTGCCCATCCAATACAAATAGCTCTCTCGCGAGATAATCCCCTCTGATTTCCAGTCCCCGCAATCTTCCTTGCAGCCTCCCCAGTTCCGCCTCTAATTCAGCGAACCGCTCCTCATCGGACGGCAGTGCCCGCCTCCCATTCGTGGATGTTCTTCATCCATTCAGAAAACTCGGACACACTCTTGGCCGTGGGGAAGTTCATGTCCACCGACCTTATGATGAACTCCGGTGTTTCTGCAGGGAGAATGGCCTTTAGGGACTCCATCAGGTTGTTCAGCGCTTCTTCAGGATTATTTCCTCTGCCCAATTGGCCGTAGATGATCTCACTCGCAAACCATGTCTTTCCGGTAGCACTATTACGAACATTGACCGGTATAACTTGAGCTACCATGCACGTTCACCCTTTGCCTGGTTGTGTTGGCCAGTTGCCTCTTCAGCCTGGCGGGGCTGCTTTAATCCCCGAATGAGCACGAATCCACATTAATGTATTTTGACTCATCGTCCGGTAGCGGAAGTTTGCATTGGCCGGCAAACCAACCCTGCTGGAAATCAGCCCCAAACATTCGCGCCCATTCGTGCTAATTCGTGGATTAATTAGACTGGCCCGAAAATTCCACGCCGACGCCGACGATTTCTATCTGCATGGCGCGGGTGTCGGGGGCGCCGTCGGCGAAGGTTACGCCCACGGTGACGTTCAGGCCCTTCTGCACCTCCGGGGAATCCGGAATTTCAAAGCGGGCGTCCAGGTTGTCGCCCTGCAGGTCCACCGCCATGTGTTCGGCGATGCGCTTCTCGCCGTCGTACACGATAACCTCGTGCACCGTGGCGTGAGAGCGGGTGCGGAAGCTGACCAGGGCGGCCTGCGCCCGGGTGGCCTTTCCGTTGGACACCGCCAGAGTGGGAATGGGGAAGTGGACCCAGGTGTTCTGCCCGCCAGCGCCCTCGATGCGGACGAAGGGACCGGTGTGGCGCACCGCAGTGATGCGGCTCAGATACTCCACCTGCATGGTTGACCCGTGGACCCATTCAACATACGTGCCGTCTGCCATATTCAACCCTTCCTGTGTTGACGTTGGGATCTGGTTACCCTCCGGGGTGGGAAATCGCCATTCGCTTTCTGACGGGATTATAGCCGGGAAGCGGGCGCCGGTACAGTGGGAGCGGGAGGGAGAGAGGACGATTGTAAAGTCTTCGATAAAACACTCATCAGGAACCGGTCTAACCATAGCTGGGACTGCTGGTGTCCTTCGACAAGCTCAGGATGGCGGAGAACGACAGGCTCAGCGTGAGCGGAAAACCGCCACCGGCTTCGACCTCGCAACCACCCCTGCCCTGGCACGCCAACCGTTGACAGCGGTTTTTCCAGCCCTTAAGTTGTGCCCATAATGTTGACTGTCGGTACCGTTGCGCCAGCCTTCACCGTGCCCCTGATTTCGGGAGGGGAGTTTGACCTCTCGGAGCACCGGGGCAGGAACATTGTAATCTATTTCTTCCTCAGGGCCTTCACCTACGGTTGAACCGTCCAGACCAGGGAGTTTGGAAACTCCCAGGCGGACTTTGACGAGCGAAATGCCCTGGTCATAGGCATCAGCCCGGATAACATAGTAAGGCTGAAGCGGTTTGCCGACGTCAACGACCTTCCCCTCGCCCTGGGCAGCGATTCGGCCGGCAAGGTGCGGCGCCTCTACGACGTCCGGCGGCGGTACGGGCTGGGTACCTCCAGGTTCACCTACGTTATAGACGCCCAGGGGATTATCCGGGACGTCTACCACAACGAGTTTTCCATGACCAGCCACGCCAGGCAAGCCTTGCGGGTGGTGGAAAAGCTTGGGTAACCGGAGTCGGTTGCCCGCATCAAGCCTTCCTTGCGCCTGCTTTAATCTCACATAAATGATCGGCGGATATCATCCTATTTGACAGGTTCGTCCGGCATTATTTACGATACCCGGAGGCATTTATCTCCTTTAACACGGCCAGTAGAGTCTGTCGGACGGTTATTTTCTGATGGTTGCGTACGACGTAAAGCTGGAAGATAACAGGATCCTGCCCGAAACGGCAGCAACCAGGCACGACGTGCCCGCCTTTCGGGGCATCGAGTACCTGGCCTACCGTGCCGAACTGCGGATTCTGCGGCGGCAACTGCTGGAGCTGCAGGAATGGGTGGTCCAGACGGGCCAGCGGGTGGCCATTGTGCTGGAAGGCAGGGACGCCGCCGGCAAGGGCAGCATAGCCGCCTCCATTACCCATTACCTGAATCCCAGCGGCTACGAGATTATCAGCCAGGGCATACCCACACCCCAGGAAATGCGCAACTGGCTGGGCCACCATTACAAGCTGCTGCCCGGGCCCGGCAAAATAAACGTATTCGACCGCTCCTGGTACTCCCGGGCCCTGATTCAGCCGGCCATGGGTTACTGCACCATGCGGCAATACCACTACTTCATGAACAAGGTCAACGACTGGGAAGACGAGCTGGTAGACGAAGGGGTTTCGTTCATAAAGATCTACCTGTCGGTAAGCCGCGAGTCCCAGGACCTGCGGTTCCGGCTGCGCCAGGACAGCGACCTGCAGTACTGGAAGTATTCGGCCAACGACCGCAAGGTGGCCGAGCGGTGGCAGCTGCTAACCTATTTCAAGGAGCGGATGTTCGCGGTTACCTCCACCGACTACGCTCCCTGGGCAATAATCGAATCGGACAACAAGCAACAGGCCAAGCTGAATGCCATACATTACATCCTGACCCGCTTTGAATACGACGGCAAAGACCTGCGGCCCGAGCTTATATACCAGGCCCCGGACATGGATATGTTGACCGACGTGGTGGTGGACGGGGTGTTGTTCACCGGGTTAAATCGTGATCAGATAGGGATTTTGGAGCGCATACTAATACATGAATAGAGATGAGCTGCCCAAGATGTACGCCGCCGGGGGCCTGGTCCTTTGCGGCGGCCATGCCCTGGTAATCCGCAAGCACCGGCTTCTGGACCTGCCCAAGGGCAAACTGGACTACCCCGGCGAACCCTGGGAAATATGCGCTCTTCGCGAAATTTCCGAGGAGACCGGCCTTCCCTCAGCTTCAATCACCGTCCGCTCTCCCCTCTGCCAGACCAGGTATATCTCCTATTACCGGATCGGCCCCGTGGACAAAACGGTCCAGTGGTTCCTGCTGGACTATGCCGGCGACCTTTCGGACCCCCTGCAGCCCGACCTGACCGAAGGCATAGACCAGTGCCAGTGGATTGCCATGGGCGACCTGCTGGACCGGCTGCGCGCTGCCCGTCCCTACCTGCGACCGGTACGCCAGGCGATAGAACAGGAACTGTATTCGGCGGCAGTCTCCTGATCCTTGGGTTGAACGGTCAACAAAACGGGAACATCTGCCGCAAGGCAGGGCCTGCCTTATCCCAGTGACCTGGGATTGATGGGGGTAGGCATGGCCTGCACCTCCGGCAGGACTTCTTTGGCGAAGAGGCGGATGCTCTTTTCGGCCTTGTCCCTGGGCATACCGCCGTAGAATACGTGGATGACCAGCTTCTCAGCGCTGATGGACTGCTGCATCGCCTTAATCTTTTCAACAATCATGTCCGGCGTGCCAATGGGCTGGGTTGCCCGTCGGGCGGCGAAACCGGCATCCGCCGTACCCACGTCGGCCCGCTGGCGAATCAGGTATTCCTCGTACCCCGATATGCCTTCATACCCCGGGTTGTTCCATTCGAAGTAGTGATGCTGGGCGGCGGTTAGCTGGTTGTGGAAATAGGTCCAGCCCTCCTCCGCTTCCGCCTCGGTCTCGGCGCAGTACATCCACAGCAGGGTAGTTGGCTGGTCAGGCGGGAGTCCCAGTTCCTTGCGGATGGTGTTGAACCTTCGTACCTTGGCGGTCATCTCATCGACGTCGTCGCCGGCAACGAACATCTGCCCCAGCCCGTTTTCAGCGGCCATTCTCGCCGAGGCCTCGGTGGTGAAAGCAACCTTGATGTCCCGGGTCAGTTCGCCCTTGTGGCGGGCCTGGGGCCGGATGGTGGTGGGAGGAATATCGTAGACGTCTCCCCTAAACTCGAACCGTTCCGCGCCGTCGGCGGCTTTGATGGCGCCGATGACATCGTAAAAGTATTTGTGGGACTGTTCGATGGGGTAGCCCAGGGAGGCATACTCGTGGGGCGCGATGCCCCGTCCAATGCCCAGGTGGAGGCGCCGGCCCCTCAGCAGAATGTCCAGCATGGATATCTCGGAAGCCAGACGGACGGGATTCCACCATGGCGCGACGATGACCGCGGTGCCCACGTCCACCCGGCTGGTGCGGCCTGCCCAGTAGGCCAGGTACTGGAGGGGATTGGGCTGCATCGAATAGGCGGAGCCGTAATGTTCCGTCGCCCAGATTGAATCGAACCCCAGCGGCTCGACCAGGTCTCCCATGTATAGGGTGTCGTCCATGTTGGCGGCGTCCGGGACCTCCGGGGAGCGATCATAGTCTCCCGCCATGAGACGGGGCCAGTCACCCTGGTTGTATCCCGTGACCATCACTCCACAGTGCATTGAAGTGTTCCTCCTTCAGCAGGTCAACTCTCCCGGTCAAAGGGGCCATTACACCCGAAAAACGGCTCAACCGGCTGACACGCCGGGCTATCGGGGCAAAGGAATCCTTGTGCCAGTGTAAGGGGCACGGCCTGGAATGACAAAAGCAGCCCGATTTCCGGCGTCATCCCCCGGCCCGAGCAGGAAATCAGGCGCTGCCCTCCACCTGAACGGTAACGATATCGACCCCGTGGTACTTCTGGTGGCGCACGGCGGCGGCGTGGTGGCGCAGCAACCGCAGCGAGAGATCCTCGACTGTTGGCGCAGCCTCTTCGTCGTTCAGATAGACCAGTTGGTCCTCGATGTTCTCATGGCGGGTTGTCGCAACGAACTCCAGGTCTATCTTGGAGCTTTGTGGCCGTGCGGCGACGACCAGTCGCGGCCTGGCCGAGTCCTCGGCGGCGTCCTCCTGCAGAATCAGGCTGGCCAGGGTTTCTTCACCAGCCGACCGCAGCCGCAGCGTGGAGGCATCATTCCAGCCCAGCCTGGACGCCAGGTGGGTGAGGAATTCGTCGATGTCCGGCAGCGAGGCCATATCCAGCGTAACCTCGAGGCGCGACCGGCGGGCGCTCGTGGCTTCGAGAAGCAGAGTCATACCAATGGCGACCACGGCGCCGATGGTAACTCCGCTGGCCAGCAGCGCCCCCAAATTGTCCCCAAACAGGTCCCCCATGACCGGATGACCGTTGAGACCAAATCCCAACGAAGTGGCGAGGGCAACCACCACGACGCGCCGGGGATCGAGGCCCTCTCGCATGATGGTCTGAAAGCCGCTGACGAAGAGTATGCCCATGGCCAGCATCAGGTAAGCGCCCATCACCGGTCCGGGAATGGTCAGCAGCAGGGCGGTGAACTTGGCGAAGAGGGCCAGCGCTGCGATGACAATCGCCACACCCACACCGACCCGGCGGGCGGCGACGCCGGTAAGATTGACCAGCGAAACACTGAGCGATGAAATGACCATGGTGGGCAGCGTGATGGCAACCCCGGCCAGCAGCATGCCAATGCCGTTTACGCTGACCATGCCCTGTATCTGGCGGAAGTCTATGGCGCGTGGACGGCGGCGGGAGCCCTGTTGAATCACCACCCCGTCACTGATGGTCTTGATGCCCAGCACCAGGGTGAGAATCGCGAAGGAGGGCAGCAGCGCCCAGAACTCCCTGCCCGGGGTAAGGTCGATGGCTAATGCCGGCACCCGGGGAATGCCAAACCAACTGGCGCTGACAATCCGCTCGGCATCGATTGCACCAAATGCCGCGGCCACGGCGCAGCCCGCCAGGATGCTTATGAAAGGGGCGACCAGCCGCCACCGCCCGCTGGCGCGCAGCATCACGATTACCGAAACCAGCAATGTCACACCGGCAATGACCGGACCGGCCATCGCAGGGGCTCCCGGCGGAAGGTCCCGGACGGTATCAAATGCAATGGGCAGAACGCTGACGGCAACCAGCATCGTTACCGTGCCGGAGACGGTCGGGGTGATGATGCGGCGCAGCATTGGCAGCCACCAGGCTAAAGCGACCTGGATAACGCTGCAAACGATCATCAAACTGGCGAAGGTGGCCGGCCCTGCCGCGGAAATTGTCCCCACCATGATGGCGATGAACATAGCCGCGGGCCAGCTGAGCGAGACGTGGCCGGCCCCGAACCGCCCCAGCTGCAGCGCCTGCGCCGCCGTGATCAGGCCGCAGATCAGCATTGCGGCGAAGACGCTCCACGCCAGGAAGCTGTCGTCCTGCCCCGAGGCGCGAATGGCGATGGCCACGTTCAGCACCGTGGGGGCCACTATGAGCACGGCGCCCTGAAAGCCGACAACCAGGGCGACCGACAGCGGGCAGGCCTCCTCGGGCTCAAACCGGATGGGTTGTTCTTCAATACTGGAAGTCAATGGTCAGCCTGTCTCCCCTACGTATTCCGGTATTTCCGTCGGTTCCTCATCCTATCATCTCCTGCAACACTCTCCGTTTATGGCATTGATGTTACCTGCTCTGGCCAGGCAGACGCTTTCGCCGCCAGATTGTTCGTTTAACCGTGCTGCATGGCTACCTTCCTGCTCGTGCTTTACGTCTTGCATGGAATGAGCAGCCATCCACCAGGCGGAATTAGGGAAGTCTTGGTAAAGTTCCCGTGACTTGCCGTCGCCGCTCCGGATTGCGCCCCTGGAATAACACCTCACGTCCCCGCAACATTGGCTACACCCTTCCTCATTTTCCGCTATCATATACCCACCCCACTGTTCCGCTGGAGGTTTGCCTTATGGCCACTTCAACCACTACATCAGTCTACACCGACGTTGCCGCCGAATACCTGGCCATCACCGAAGGGGTCGGCCTGCACGACAGTTCCTACACCGGCCGGCTGAAGGCAACCGGCGAAGATGCCCTGGACCTGATCAACCGCCTCTCCACCAACGGCATAGTCAACCTGGCCCCGGGGCAGGGGGCGCCCACCATCCTGACCACCGACCGGGGCCGCATCCTCGACCTGCTGGGCGTGGTCAACACCGGCAGCTACGTTCTCCTCGTCACCAGCCCCGACTGCCAGCAGGCGGTCATCGACTGGCTGGACAAGTACACCATTATGGAGGATCTGGAGGTGGAGGATATTTCCAGCGAGACGGCCGCCTTCACCCTCTGCGGGCCCGCCAGCGCGGCGGCACTCGCCAGGGAAATGGCTCCGGAAGTGGCGGCTGGAGACCTGGAAGAAATGGGGCTTTACGCTGCCCTGCAGGGATCCATCGCTGGCCATGAGGCGCTGGCCATCCGCCGTCCCCTGGGCGATCTGCCTGCCTTCGACGTGGTAGTAGCCACAGGCAGCGCGGCCGCCGTCTGGGAAGCCCTTACAGCGGCAGGAGCGACTCCCGTGGGCCTGGAGGCCTTCAACGCCGCCCTGGTGCAGAACGCCGTACCCCGCCACGGTCGCGAAATGGGCGACGCCTACAATCCCCTTGAGGCAGGGTTGATTGGCTCGGTGGACTTTGCCAAGGGCTGCTACATCGGCCAGGAGGTAATTGCTCGGCTGGATACCTACCAGAAGGTGCAGCGGTACCTGGTGCGGCTGCGCTTCTCCGAGGATACCGTCGTGGAAGAAGGGTCAGGACTGGAACTGGACGGCCTGAGGGTGGGCCAGGTAACGTCGCTGGCCACCGTACCCTCCACCGGCCAGTTGGCGGGGCTGGGCTACGTCCGCACGGCCCGGGCCAACCCCGGCGAGATCCTGACCCTGGCTGCCCCGGCCAGCGGTACCGCCGAGGTTATGGACTTGCCCCAGCTTTTCGGGCCGGGGGAGTAGGGGGATTTACGCCACCAATACACCAAACGGGCACGAATTTTCGAGAATCGCAAATGGAAATTCGTGCTTATTCATGGGTCAGTAGAAGCCCCATCAAGCCGGTATGGTGAGCCTTACCATGGTGCCCTGCCGGTGTTCAATCTCCCGTAGTTCTGGTTCGGCGCCGCCGTACATGGTGAGCAGGCCGGAGCCTGACTGAATCCACAGCTTCCGGCCTGGCTTCCTCATCTCCGTAACGGTCATCCAAAGCCCAATGCCCCTGGTGGGAATGCCACTGCCCGATACCAACTCCTGCACCGCCAGCCCTATGGCCGCGGCGTCCGTTTCCGATGCGGGCAGACCGGGGTTGCCCGCCAGCGTGGCCCGAATGCCTTCGCCAGAGTCCGCCACTACAACGTCGAAGGCCATTCCCCTGCGGTGCGGCATGTACCGGACGTGGGCATTGGCTCCCTCCTCCGTCATTCCGTGCTCGGCGGCGTTGTTGACCAGTTCGGAGAATATCTCCACCAGTTCAGGGCGAACGCTGGCGGCGCCCATCCGCCGCTCCTGCAGGTTTTCTTCCAGGGTATCTGCCAGTTCCTGGGCTTCCTGCATGGAGCCGAAAGTTGTGGGTTCCAGCGCGTATTCAATCTCGTCGGCGCTCATGCTGTCTCCACAATTCTAGCCACGAATACACACAAATAATCACTAAAGTTTGGTATGCCCCACTCCATCATTCGTGAAAATTCGTGCCTATTCGTGGATAGAAAAATTTACTCCACCAGCCCCATTACCGCCAGCATAAAGGCGTACTCCTCCGCTACCTCGTACAGACGGTCATAGCGGCCCGACCGGCCGCCGTGGCCGGCCCCCATGTTGGTCTTCAGCAGCAGCAGGTTATCGTCCGTCTTCAGGGCCCGCAGCTTGGCCACGTACTTGGCCGGCTCCCAGTAGGTAACCCGGGGATCGTTCAGGCCTGCCGTCACCAGGATGGGCGGGTAGTCCCTGGCCGACAGCTGGTCGTAGGGCGAGTAGGAGCGGATGTACTGGAAGACGGTCTCGTCCTCGATGGGGTTGCCCCACTCCGGCCACTCTATGGGCGTCAGGGGCAGGGTGTCGTCCAGCATGGTGTTGAGCACGTCCACGAAGGGCACGTGGGCGGCCACCGCGCCCCACAGGTCCGGGGCCTGGTTCACCACGGCGCCCATCAACTGGCCGCCGGCGCTGCCGCCGGCAATGGCGATGCGCCCCTCCCGCACGTACCCCTGGGCCACCAGGTGGTGGGCCACGTCCACAAAGTCGTTGAAGGTATTGGTCCGCCGGTCCAGTTTGCCCGCTTCGTACCAGTGGTAGCCCAGGTCGTCGCCGCCCCGGATGTGGGCAATGGCGTAAATGAAGCCCCGGTCCAGCAGGGACAGCCGGGTGGTGGAGAAGCTGGGCGGTATGGCGTACCCGTAGGCACCGTAGCCGTAGAGGTACAGGGGCGCCGTACCGTCCAACGGCGTATCCTTGTGCCGGACGATGGACACGGGCACCTCAACCCCGTCCCGGGCGGGGGCCAGCACCCTCTCGGTAACGTATTCAGAGGCGTCGTACCCGCTGGGAACCTCCTGCACCTGCCGCACCTCCAGTTCCCCCGTGTCGATGTGGTAATCAAACACGGTGCTGGGGGTAATCATGGAGGTGTAGCCGAGACGCAGGGTATCGGTCTGGAACTCCCGGTTCTGCCCCACGGAGGCCGAGTAGGCCGACTCGGGGAACTCGATGCTCTTCTCTCTGCCGTCCCGCCACATCAGGCGCACGTGGTCCAGGCCGTCAATGCGCACCTCCACGGCTATGAAGTCCTGGAAGGTGTCGAATCCCGTGATGTAGTGATCGTCCGACGCGTCCACCAGGGTCTGCCAGGCCGCCTCGGACGGGTCGTCCTCCGGGGCCGTGGCCAGGCGGGTGTTCTTGTGGGTGTCGTTGGTGCGGATGATGAACCGGTCGCCCTGGTGGTCGATGGAATATTCGTGGTTGGCGCGGCGGGGCGCCACCACCACCGGGTCGGCGCCGGGGTCGGCGGCGGGAACCAGCCGCACTTCGCTGGTAACGTGGTCTCCGGCCCCGATGAGGATGTACTCCCTGGAGGCTGTTTCCCTTATGCCAACGAAGAATCCTGAGTCGGTCTCCTCGTACACCACCGTGTCCTGGTCCACGGGCTGGCCCAGGACGTGGCGGCGCACCTGCCAGGGCCGCCAGTTGTCGTCTACCACGGTGTAAAGCAGGGAAGAGTCGTCGGCAGACCAGACCAACTGGCCAATGACGTTGGGGATTTCCTCCGGCAGCATCTCTCCCGTTTCCAGGTTCTTGATCACTACCTTATACCGCTCCGAACCGTCGGTATCGGTGGCGTAGGCCAGCAGGGCTCCGCCGTTGCTCACCGACAGTGAGCCCAGCCGGAAATACTCCAGGCCCTCGGCCAGTTGCGGTTCGTCCAGCAGGGTCTCCACGTCGGCGGTGGGCGCCTCGCGGGCCGCTTCGTTGGTATCTGAGCCGGCGGCGGGCCAGCGCAGCCAGATGCGGTACTGGCTCTCCTCGGCAAACTTCCACTGGTAATACCAATCGCCGTCCTTCCAGGGGACGCTGGCTAGGTCGGGCTGCTGGCGGCCCTTTATCTCCTCGAAGATGGCGTCGGTCAGCTCCTTGTGGGGCCCCATCTTCGCTTCGAAGTAGGCATTCTCGGCGTTCAAGTATGCCAGCACGTCCTCATCGTCCACGGTGGGATAGTCCGGATCCCGCAGCCATTGCCACGGGTCCTCGATGGTTACGCCGTGGTGGGTAAAGCTGTGGGGCCGCTGCGGGGCCACGGGCGGGTTGATTTCCGTCTGGGCAGTGGGAGTTGGTTCAGACATTAAGGGGATTGCCTCCGGTATGGGTGTGGGTTCGGATGCCATTGCATTCGCCGCTAAGGGCGGGGGTGTAGGACGAATTTCGGGCCTCGCTTCAGCCGGGGAAACGATTGTGGGAGTGGCGGCAGCGGACGATTCAACAGGTACTAGCGTTGTCTCAACTGGCGAAACAGGGTTTCCCCCGGCCTGGGGGCTATAAGAGGCTAACGGTTCCGCTATGGCTTCGACTTCCGGAACCGGTGTGGGGGGCTGCCCGACGGGGGGCGTCTCAGCGCCGCAACCCAGTGCAGCTACAATTGGAGGAATCAACAATAGCCCGCCGACCAGCAGGCTCACCCGGTAGGTCAACGTTTCTCCCCTGGACGTTATGTAATGTTACCCAATGAATCGAGATTTCGTATTGCCGCAATAGACCATACTATATCTTGTGCCCCAAAACCACCATCGCGTCAAAACGCTACAAGGCTTCTTTCCCCGGCGGGTGACCTAAAGACTACCGCCCTTCCCGGTAGCCGAAAAAACACCCTAGAGATGTGCCCCAAATCCTTCATTTTTCGTGAATTTCCACCTCTGCCAGGCTGACTGCCGGGTAATGTCCGGGCGCGGCATCAGATACGGCGCCAGGTTTGCGAGGGCCGAGCACGGCTTCATTTCCTATCCGGGGAACGCGGTTGCCTCGGCTGGCCGGGTGTCTTGCGTGGCTGGACGCTGGCCGTTAACCTTTCTGTCACCCAATTTTTCCGACCACATTTCCCACCGAGTATGCACCTTGACAGACCGATCGGCACAAGACACCTGGACCGCTACCCTGGGGCAACTGGAAATGGAGTTGCCCAGGACTACATTCGACACCTGGCTGAAGGAAACCGAGGGCCTGGCCTTTGAGGGCATGGACCTGCTGGTCCAGGTGCCCAGCGTTTTCACCATTGCCTGGCTGGAACAGCGCATGTACCAGACCATCCTGCGGGCCCTGCGCCAGTCTTCAGGAGAACTGCTGGACGTCCGTTTCCAGGTCTCCGGCGAAGTGGACAGCGAGGATGTCCAGCCCCCTTCGGTGAACGGTTACGCCAATGGAGCAACGACGGTCACCACCGCCCCGTCTGCGATGGCTTCTCCTGCGCCCGTGTCCAGCGGCGTCAACTTCGACCGCAAGTACTCCTTCAACAATTTCGTGGTGGGCAACTCCAACCGCATGGCCTTCAGCGCCGCCCAGGCGGTGGCCGACGCCCCGGGCCAGGCCTACAATCCCCTGTTCCTGTATTCCGGCGTGGGCCTGGGCAAGACCCACCTCCTCCACGCCATCGGCCAGCAGGCCTCCCGCAGTGGCAAAAGCGTCCTGTACGTCTCGTCGGAGCAGTTTACCAACGACTTCATTTCGGCTATCCGCAACCGCACCACCGAGGAGTTCCGCCAGCGTTACCGCAGCGTGCAAGTGCTGCTGATTGACGACGTGCAGTTCATGAGCGGCAAGGAGCAAACCCAGGAGGGGTTTTTCCATACCTTCAACGACCTGCACACCGCCGGCTACCAGATCGTGCTGACCTCCGACCGGCCCCCCAAGGCCCTGGCCCTGCTGGAGGACCGCCTCCGCTCCCGCTTCGAGTGGGGCCTGATTGCCGACATTCAGGCGCCGGACCTGGAAACCCGCATGGCCATCCTGTCGGCCAAGGCGGAGCAGTTGAACACCATCATCGAGGAGAGCGTACTGGAGCTGATCGCCAAGCGGGTGCAGAAGAACGTGCGCGAGCTGGAGGGAAGCCTGAACCGGGTCGTTGCCTACTCCCAGTTGATGAGCGTACCCATGAACCTGGACTCCACCTCACGCTTGCTGGACGACCTGACCCTGGACACCGCCCGCCACGCCATTGACCCGGAGAAGATCCTGGAAGAGGTCTCCCGCCAGTACAAGGTAACCAGCAAAGACCTGTTGGGCCGCAACCGCAGCAAGACCATCGCCCTGGCCCGCCAGGTTGCCATGTACCTGCTGATCTACGAACTGGAGCTTTCCCCCACCGAGGTCGGCCGCCTGTTGGGCAACCGGGACCACTCCACCGTCATCCACGGCGCCGGTAAAATCAACGGCGAAATCAACGAGGACTACCACCTGCGCCAGAGCGTGCTTACCATAAAAGAGGCTATATTTACCTAGGGCGGCGCGTAAATTGTTGATAACTCCCGTAAATGTGTGGATAACATGTTCTAAACCGGGGATAACCTGGCAAGCCCCGTCCACATCCACTGACCACATCGTTGACGGCAAAAGACATGATTTTCTGATGAAAATGTTATCCACCAATATTTCCGAGTTATCCACATTATGATCAAACTTGCCCTTTGGAAGTGACCTTCCATCCACTACCATGCGACATAACCTGCAAGCTGGTCATCAACATTTCCACGTCTTTATTATTCCTGTTATCTAATCTACAATTGATCCATGATAGATACTGTTAGACTTAACATCAAAGCAGGGGACGGCGGCAACGGCTGCGTCAGCTTCCTGCGCGAGAAATTCCGGCCCCGAGGCGGCCCCAACGGTGGCGATGGGGGCAACGGCGGCAACGCCTACCTGGTGGGTGACAGTTCCATCAATACCCTGTTGCATCTGAAATTCAACAGCACCATGTACGTTGACCGGGGCGGCCACGGCAAGGGCAAGGGCCAGCGTGGCGGCAACGGCGAGGACACCGTAATCAAAGTTCCCCTGGGAACCGTAGTCTGGCGGATGCTTCGGGGTGGCGAGAAAGAATTCCTTACGGATATTACCGACGACACGCCGCGCCTGGTGGCCCAGGGCGGCGCAGGTGGCTGGGGCAATGCCCACTACGTCTCCCCTACCAACCAGGAACCCATGCTGTCGCAGCGTGGCGAGCGCGGCGATTACATTGTCCTCTTCCTCGAATTGAAACTGCTGGCCGACGTGGGCCTGCTGGCCCGGCCAAACGCTGGCAAGTCCACGCTCATCTCCCGCTGTTCTGCAGCCAAGCCCCGCATCGCAGACTACCCGTTCACCACGGTGGAACCGGTGCTGGGTGTGGTTACCACCCGGGGCCAGGACTTCGTGATGATGGAAGTACCCGGCCTGCTGGAGGGCGCCCACGAGGGTGTAGGCCTGGGCGACCAGTTCCTGCGCCACGCGGAGCGGGCTCGCCTGTACGTCCACGTGCTGGACGGCCTGTCGGACGACCCGGTGGCGGATTTCCATATGATTAACCGGGAACTGCAGGAGTTCAATCCTGCCCTCGCCCACAAGCCCCAGGTCATCGCCGTGAACAAAATTGACGTTACCGAGGTGCGGGACCGGCGGGAAGAGCTGTCCGGTGCCCTGAAGGAGGCCGCTGCTGAATCGCCCGTGCTCAGCAATGGCGCCGATACCCCTATCTTCTTCATATCCGCGGTCAGCGGCGAGGGTGTAGACCCCATGCTGGGGCAGGTAATCGAGATGATGGAAAGGGTTGCGGAGTCCGAGGCGGAAGTGGTGGCCGAGCCAGAACCCGTGGAGGAAGTGCCCACCCGGCCCGACCGGCGTCGGCCGGCGGTGGAGCCCATATCCTTCTACGTGGACCGGGGCGTGTATGTGATCAAGTCGGAGCAACTGGAACGGCTCAGCGCCCTGGCGGATACCAGGGATTACCGCGTCCTGCTGCAATTGTGGCGGGAGATGACCCGCCTGGGCATCGCCCGCAGGCTTCAGGAGGCCGGCATAGAACCTGGAGACACTATCCGCATCGGCCGCTCCGAAATGGAATGGTTCTGATGGGGATTTTCAACGTAACCATAGCAGTAGCGAACATCAACGGCCAGATCTTCGAGGAAATCGAAGCTACGGTGGACACCGCTTGCGATTACACCACGGTGCCCAGGGAAATGTTACATAGGCTGGGCGTTCCGGTGAGCGGCGAGGCCGTATCGGAAATGGCCGATGGCCGCCAAGTGCCTTCGGATACCGGCTGGGCCCTGGTCAGGCTGGAGGGACGGGAGGTCTACACTCCGGTAATCTTCGCTGAAGAGGGCGAAGCCAGCCTGCTAGGCGTAACTACGCTAGAGGTAGCCCGCCTGGGGGTGGACCCCACCAACAAGCGCTTAATTCCGGTGAACCTCCGGCGATATTGAGGCCGGACCTACTGCACGGCAACATCATAAATTTCAAGACTTGCGAAGACTGTATGGACGCCCCTTCTCTACAATGCGTATAGGTATACTGGGCGGAACCTTTGACCCGGTGCACCTGGGGCACCTGCTTATAGCTGAAGAGAGCCGCATCGGCCTGCAGCTGGACCAGGTATTATTCGTCCCGGCGGGTCGGCCCTGGCTGAAAGTGGGTCAGCCCCTTACCGAGGCCAACCACCGGGTGCGCATGGTGGAACTGGCCATAGCGTCCAATCCCCACTTCCAGGTCCGGCGCGACGAGGTAGACCGCCCCGGCCTAAGCTACACGGTGGACACCCTGGAGGAGCTTCGGGCGGAACTGCCTGCCGACACGGAGCTTTACTTTATCCTGGGCCTGGACGCCTTCGAGAGTTTCCACCGCTGGAAGGAACCGGAAAAGATCCTTGACCTGTCCCGCCTGGTGGTGGTCAGCCGCCCCGGGTACGCCGATGATGAGCGCGACCAACTCCTGGCCCGCTACCGAAGCCACGGCGACCGAATCTGCCTTCTGCCGGTACACAAAGTGGAATTCAGCGCCACGGAAATCCGGCGCCGAGTCGACGAGGGCGTTTCCTTCCGCTACCAGGTTCCCGAGGCGGTGGAGGAATACATCCTGGAGCAGGGGCTTTATGGCGCGAACTTATAACCCCTGGACTATCTGACGACGGAGCGATTCCATTGCAAGAAACATCGGCCCGCCTGCTGAAACTGGCCCTGGACCTGGGCGCCCTGCGTTATGGGGACTTTACCCTGACTTCGGGGAAGAAAAGTACCTATTACTTTGACGGGCGGCTGCTGAGCCTGCATCCGGAGGGAGCGTACCTGACTTCGCAAGCCCTTCTTCCCCTGGTCAGGGCCGCCGGCGCCGATGCCATCGGCGGGCCCACTTTGGGGGCCGACCCCATAGTGGCCGCCGTGTCGCTGGCCAGCCACCTGGAGTCGGGCAGTAACCCCGTGCCCGCCTTTATCGTGCGGAAAGAGGCCAAGGAGCACGGTATGGGCAACGCGGTGGAGGGCCACCTGAAAGCCGGCAGCAAGGTGGCCGTGGTGGACGATACCTGCACCACCGGCGGCTCCCTTTTCCAGGCCATCGAGGCCGCCGAGGCGGAGGGCTGCACCGTCGTGAAGGTGCTGGCCATACTGGACCGTTGTGAAGGCGGCGGTGAAGAACTACGCCGACGGGGCTACGACTTTTCCGCCCTGCTGGTGGCCAACGACAGGGGGGAAATTGAGGTGGCAGGGTAATTAACTACCATTAAGGGGGAAATGACAAACTCGTCAAATAATTAACCTGGCAGCTACTCTTCCTCTTTGCCGTTTTCGCTAGGCGGGTGCTTCTCCTTGCCGTTGCCCCCAAAGACCGGAGGCTCCACGTCTTCGTTGATCTTTCCTGCCCTAATTTGCTCCTCCAGCCACGACTCCATGGCCTTCAGATTTTCTTCCCGCTCTTCTCTCCGGTAATCTTCGCCGATCTTTTCTATGGTGGCTTGAAGCAGAAACTTCAGGTTCATAATTGCTTTGCCTCCGGCGTGGTGGGTTACGGTCAGGTAGCTCAAGCTTCCTGCCTTTTCCCGGCAGCTACTCCTCCGCTTTACCGTTTTCGCTGGGCGGGCGCTTATCCTTGCCGTTGCCGTTTTCCCCAAAGACCGGGAGCTCTACGTCTTCGTGGATTTTTCCTGCCCGAATTTGTGCCTCAAGCCACGACTTCATGGCCAGGGCAGTTTCCGCCCGTCCCTCTTCCCGTCCTTCCTCCCGGCCATCCTCGCGAATTTTGTCTATGGTAGGTTGCAGCAAAAACTTCAGGTTCATAATTGCTTTGCCTCCGGCGTGGTGCACCAGAATCACGATGCTAAGGATTATTAGGAGGTCCCACGGGTCGGTGATAGACTTCCACGGCTTGGGCAAGTCTATTGTATCAAGAAACTCGCCTGCCGGCAGATACCTGAGGGAAATGGCATAAAGGGCAATTGCCACCTCCAGGGCGGTCAATGTCCTGCCCCCGTTGGCCAGGGCCACCCTCAGTTTGGAGGGTGTGTTGCGGTAGACGAGCCTGGCCAGGGGCAACAGCAGGTATGAAAGAATTTCGGACATAGCGCCTGTTCTTGAAAGAAGGTAATTCCAAAATACGAGGGGGAAGGCCGACGGCCCTCCCCCTTTATTCTTGCCCGGCAATTGATGCCAATCAGAATCTGATAAGCCTACTCCTCGAACCACATGCCGCTGACGCGGATGGTGGGGTCAAGGCGGGGCTCCCACTGCAGCTTGGGGTTGACCGCGTACACTACCGGCAGGTCGAACAGGGGCAGCATGAACACTTCCTCGCGGAACCGATCGGCCAGCACTTCCAGCCGTTCCTGACGCTCCTGGCCCGAGGAGGCCAGGGCTTCGTCAATCTGGTCCTGGATGCCGCCCGGGGCGGGGTCACAGACGGCGGAACGCTGGCTGGTGCAGTTCATGTAGTAGCGCACCTGCCGACCGAAGTCCAGCGTTTCGTTGGAGGGCTGGTTGCCGATCATGTGGAACCCTTCGCAGCTGGAATTGCCCTTCGCCACGGCGGCAATCATGTCGTCGCGGGTGGCCTCGGCGGTCTCCGGGTCACGCCCTGACTCTTCGATGATGTCCAGCACGGCCTAACCCACGGCGCACCGGGAGCGGGCGCTGCGGATGGAAGGCTCCACGATCTGGAACTCGAAGTTGATGCCTACCTCGTTCAGGTAGGCGTGGACGGCCTCGGAGATTTCCGTCTGCTTGGCCACGCGTACGCCCCGGGAGATGAGGGTGATCGTGTTCTCCGGATTGTAGTCGGCCTCTGCGAGCAACTGCTTGGACAGTTCGGGGTTGTACTCGTAAGGGGCAGTATTCGCTTCCGTCGCCCCGATGATGCCCGGCCAGATGATGTTGCCACGGCAGGTGGTGAGGCCGGCGTACAGGGTGTCCACCAGCTCCTGGCAGTTGACGGCATGGGCGATGGCCTGGCGGACCTCCTTCTTGCGGAGTTCCGGGTGCCAGGCAGTGTCAATCTGCAGGGTGTAGGTCTCGGCCGAAGACCCGAACCGAAGCTGTTCTGCGGGGAAGGCCTCAATCTGCTCAACGCCCACGTCCCAGCCCATGTCCGCCTCTTCGGTCTCGACCATGGCCGCGATGACGGTGGGCTCTCCGCGCCACTGCCATTCAATGTTCTGGATTTTGGGCTTCTGGAACTCAAAGTGATCGCCCGCGGGCACGTAGTCCGCGTAGGCCTCCTGGGTAATGGATACGCCGGGCGTCCATTCCACGTGCTGGTAGGGGCCCAGGCCGATGCTCTCTCCGGCCCGTTCCTCTTCAGTGGTGCTGGCCAGCCATTCCGGCGCTTCGAAGCCCAGGAAGAACGCCGTGTTGGGGAAGATGGGGCAGGCGTCCTGGCAGTTGATGTCCACTGTGTAATCATCAACCTTGACCGACGTGTGTGGGCCGGTGTAGTTAATGCTGCCGCCCTCGGAAGCGGGGCTGCCGTTGGCGGTAAGGCTGGGCAGGGCGGCGTCCGCGTTAAAGGCTTCGCCGTTGTGGAACTTCACTCCCTCGCGCAGGTTAAAGCGCCAGGTGTCCGCGTCTATCTGCTCCCAACCGGTTGACACCGTGGTTGGCACAATCCGCAGGTCGTCGCCCGACTGCCAGGTCAGCGGGTCCTGCAGGTTGGCCCGGGTGATGGATGCGTACAGGGAGCCGCCGATGCTGAGGAAGGAGTTGAGGTTAACCGGCTCTTCCGGCACCACCAGGACAATGGAGTCCTGGGCAGTGGCCACGTCCTCGGGCAGCGGCGTCGCGGTGGGCGCCGGCGTGGCCGTGGCGTCGGGTAAAGGTGTGGCGGTGGGCTGACCCACTGCCGGCGCCGCGGGTTCGGCTGGGGCTGCCGGTTCCGGTTCGGCCGCGCCGCCGCAGGCCACAATCAACAGGGCCGTTAAGGCCAATATTCCAACCAGCCAGGTAGTTAAGTATCTCCCGTGTCTCATGGTCTCTCCTTGAATTTGGGTTGTGGTTAGGGGTGACTCATGCCAGACGCAGCACCGGCCGGCATGTTAAGGGAACATCAAAAGATTCTAGGGTTGTGGGAGACCAAAAGCAACATACATCGCAATGCCGGGGTACCGCGGGTTCCGGCTGCGACTTCTGATTCACTGACACTTGGCCGTTGACGTTCTGGAAAACCCGTCCCTAGCCTGAATATTGTCGGGTGGGACGGGCCGGTCCGGAGACAAAAAAAGGGACCGGCGCGCAGGTGAAAGACTGACGGCGGCGAACAACTGAATAGAGCGGGCCATAGGCGCCCGCCATTGAACCCGAGGGACTGACCTTTGTGGGCTGGTCCCTCCTGTTGTCGCCGCGCCGGCCTGCCCACCCGACCAAAACCGGAACAGGGAGGTGAAAGATTGACGGCAATGTTGGGCGAAGGCCTTGAACCCCCGTGGGAACGGGAACGGCTGCTGCAATCGCTGGAGTCCTACCGGCGAGGCCTGGCCGACGCGCCCCTGCTGCGCAAATGGAGCGGTGGGGCCTTCGACGGGCTCAGTGTGAGCGATGAGCCTAAAGAAGAAGACGAGGAGGGGGAGGGCTTCCCCCGCTCCGAGAAGAACGCGGAGTCTGAGGCGCCCATGACCTTCGTCATTTCCAGCGAGGAGGTGGACCGCCACGGCGACATGGTGCTTTCTCAGGGCTGGCGGCTGCACGCCTACCTGCAGAACCCCGTCTTCCTGTGGGCCCACGACTACCGCCTGCCCGTGATCGGCCGCGCCCTGGCGGTGTGGCCGGAACCGGGGCAACTGCTGGCCCGGCTGGAGTTCGCCCCCACCGCCTTCGCCAGCCAGGTGGCCGCCCTGTACCGCGGCGGCTACCAGCAGGGCGTGTCGGTGGGCTTCAGGCCCCTACGCTATGAAGAACGGCGCGACGGCAGGACTGGCGCCTTCCTGGGCATCCGGTTCCTGGAGCAGGAACTGCTGGAGGTCAGCGCGGTCCCCGTCCCTGCCAATCGCCGCGCCCTGCGGCGGGAACTGGGCGGCGAACCCATAGACGGACTCGAAATGGCCCTTCGGCAAGCCCAGGGTGTGCGGGGCGTGGAGTTGGAGGAAGTGCTGGCGGTGTTGCGGGCGGCCAGATGGTAACGGGTTCTTAATTTACGAAGGACACGAAGAAATACCAAGCAAGGAGGAAGTTATGACCCTTGGCACACAGGACATTGAACTCATCAAGCGCGAGGTGGCCGGTATACGCGACTTCTACCAGTCCCGCCTGGACTCGGAACTGCCGCCGCTGCAGGAGGAGGTGGGGCGCATCGCCGCCCAGCTGGGACGGGTACAGGAGCAGTGGCGCGACGGCGAACGACGAGCCATCCTGTCCAGGTACGGCGGCGACGACCGGCCCCGCGTAACCCACGGCAAGTACCGGGGCATGGACGCCCTGTCCCTGGCCTACGTGCGCAGCGTGCTCAACGCCCAGCTTCGGGAGCCGGCCGGCCTGAACCAGCGCATGCTGGAGGACTGGCAGACCAATCTCAAGGCCGCCCTGGACAGTACCACCGCTGGTGGAGGCGACGAACTGGTGGCCACCGCCGAGGCTTCGGCCCTGTGGAGCGACGTCAACCTGGAAACCATGATCGCCCCCCTGTTCTCCCGGGTGGATATGCCCACCAACCCCTTTGAGATTCCCCTGCAGCTGGGCGGCGTCAACTGGTATCCGGGTTCCGAGAACACCGCCGTAACCGGCTCCGCGCCCGCCACGGCCCGCCAGACTCTCACCGCCCACGAACTGGTGGCCGAGGTGCCCTGGTCGCTGACCCTGGACGAGGACGCCGTCATCGCCATGGCCGAGGAGGTGCGCTCTTCCCTGGTCCGCAACGCGGTGGAGGTGATTGACGACGTGCTGCTCAACGCCGACACCACCCTGCAGAACAACATCAACGCCGATGGCGCCACCATCGCCGCCACCACCGCCGGCAAGGGCCACTGGCTGGTGGGCTTCGACGGCCTGCTCCACCTGCCCCTGGTGGATAACACGACCCAGGCCAATAACCACAACGCCGCGGTAAGCGACGACATGTTCAACGAGGTTCGCGGCAAGCTGGGCAGGTACGGCGTCCGTCCTTCCGAGCTTGCCTACATCATGGACGTCAACACCTACATCAAGTCGTTGACGGTTACCAACTTCCGCACCCTGGACAAGCTGGGCAACCACGCCACCCTGCTGCGGGGCCAGCTGGGCGCGGTGGAGGGCATCCCCGTCATCGTCTCCGAGCAGATGGCCACCGCCGACGCCGACGGCAAGGTTACTGACGGCGGCAGCGCCAACACCAAGGGCCGCCTGCTCATCACCAACCGCACCCAGTGGCGGCTGGGCTTCCGGCGGGAACTGCTCATCGAGACCACCCGCGACATCCAGAAGCGGCAGAACATCATGGTGGTCAGCATGCGCCTGGCCTTCATGGAACGCACCGGCAGCCGCAGCACGGCCACCCACACGGCCCTGCAGTACAACATCACCGGCGTATAGACCCATCACGGTTATTTATCCACGAATAGACACGAACATTCACTAATGGCCTGGTCGCCCGGTTCCCCAGTGGCTGAACACTGGTATCTGACCACATTCGTGAAAATTCGTGCTCATTCGTGGATAGACGAAAGGACAGGATGATTTATGACCAATGCCTATTGCGACCTGGCCCTGCTGAAATCCGGCGGCGCCCTGAACATCACCGGCAGCGCCCACGACGGCCGCCTGCTGGCCCTGTTGGAGGAGGCGTCCCGAATCATAGACGGCCACTGCAACCGCTGCTTCTACGTCCTGCGCGCCACCCGGCAGTTCGAGGCCAACTGGTGGACGGCGGGAATGCAGCAGTTGCTGGTCCCAGATCTCATCGCCGCGAACTCGGTGCGGGTGGCGGCCAGGTTCGACGGCCCGCCCCGGGAACCCCGCTGGCGCACCGCGTCCTACCGGCTCTACCCCCTGGACGCCGCACCGGACCAGCCCTGGGGCCGTCCCCACACCCGCATGGCCATCGACCCCGTCTGCACGCCCCAGTGCCGCCGCACCGACTGCCACGCCCTGGTGGAAATATGCGGCCGCTGGGGCTACCGCCAGGTGGTTAACGATACGGGCGCCACCCTGGCCGCGGACTTGGGCAAGGCGGATACCATGATCACCGTCAGTGACAGCGCCCCCTTCTCCCCTGGCCAGGCCCTGTCGGTGGACGACGAGCAGGTCCACATAACCGCCGTCTCGGAAACGGAGGTAACGGTGGACCGCGCCGTCAACGGTACCGCCGCCGCCGCCCACATGACCGGCGCTGCCATCGGCATCTACCGCTACCCGGCCCCGGTGGTTGAAGCCTGCCTGCAATTGGCGATGCAGCTATGGCGCGGGCCGGAGCAACCCCCGTCGGGCCGCGCGGGCCTGGGCCGAGAGGTGGAAACCCTGCTTTCCCCCTACCGCAAGCTGCCCGTTTAACGTCTCTATCCACGAAGGAGCACGAAGTGTCGCAAAGAGATGTTGCCCAATTTCCATTAGTGATCATTCGTGCCCATTCGTGGATAAGAATGTCTTCGTGGCCCTTCGTGTCCTTCGCGGATAAATAAAGAGGAGAGAAGCTATGAGCCTGGTAGCGGTAAGGGACCAACTGGCAAAACGCCTGGGAACGCTGGACGACTTGCGGGTCTACCCCGTCCCGCCGGACACGATTCCCCAACTGCCCGCCGCCATCATCCAGCCCGGCCAGCCCCTGGCCGAGTACGGCCGCACCCTGTCCGGCGGCGACGTAACCTACACTTTCGCCGTCCTGCTCCTGACCCAATCCGGCGACGACGAGCAGGCCTGGCAGGACCTGGCTGTCTACCTGGCCCCCACCGGCAATGACTCCGTCAAGGCCGCAGTGGAAACCCCCACCGACACCGGCCCCGCCGACTGGTTCCGCGTCCTGCGCGCCACCGAAGGCGGCCGTGTCACCTACCGGAAAACCGCCTACTGGGGCGCCACCTTCCACGTCCAGGCCTATGTCGGCGGGTAACGGACGTGTCTGGACGTAGGGGCGCACGGCCCTGCGCCCCTGCCGGCAGGGCAATAACCGTCCAAATCACCGTCAATCCCGCCACCATCTCCCCGCAATCAAATACAAAACGGGTGGAAGTGAGGGGAAATGAACGGAAAAACAACATTTTTCCCTTCGCCCTCTGGGAAAGGGGCCGGGGCGAGGGTCAAGAAATGGGACAAAATGAGACAAAGTGGGACGAAGATCAAAAAAATGCTCTTCTCTGTGCCCCTTCGTGGATAACTCTTCCCCAGGGAGAAGACCCCGTCAAATGCATTCAGGAGGAACGCCATGCCCAGGGTGCCCGTCGCAGGCAACAGCTACATCGAAATTGACGACTCCGGCGGCGTTCCCCGCAACCTGTCCGCCTGGATCGAGGAGGTGGAACCCCTGGGCCAGCAGGTATCCGCGGTGGACGTTACCGCCCTGAACGACACGTCCCGCCAGGTGGCCAGGGGCGTCGAACCGGTGCAGGAGTTCGTCCTGCGCGGCCTGTTCGACGCCACTCCCGTAACCGGCCCCGACGCCGTCCTGTCCAGCATCGTTGGCACCGTGGTAACCCTCGCCTACGGCCCGGCGGGCAACAAAACGGGCCAGCGCAAAATCTCCGGCGAATTTCTCTGCCTGTCCTACCAGGTTGGCGGCCGCGCCGAGGCGGGCCGATACCCGGGCCTGGTCCGCTTCACCGCCCGCTTCCGCCAGTCCGGCCCCGTAACCCTGGGCGTCTGGCCGTAGGGGCAGACCTGTGTGTCTGCCCGTGGGCGAGTTCACAACGCCACCCTTGCATAACCGTGGCTCCGGCGAATGCCGGAATCCAGCAGGACCCGGGGCCATTACTCTGGCGGCCCAAATTTTCTCCTGGAGGCATCAAGAATGCCAAACCTTCACTGGCGCATCTGGGTAGACTGGAACGACAACGGCGCCTGGGGCGAAACGTCCGGCGCCTACCTTGAGGACATCACCGGCGATGTGCTGGACCTGGACTGGCGCTGGGGCCAGCCCGTGGGTAACTTCTCGGGTCCCCACCGACCGCAACCCGCCCAACTGGCCCTTACCCTGGGCAACGAAGACCGCCGCTACACTCCTGGCAACGCCCAGTCGCCCCTGGCTGGCAATCTGTCCACCGGCCGCCGCGTGTGGGCCGCCTTTGCCTGGCCCCTGGACAATTTTGCGGGTACCGACGGCCAGGACCTGCATGGACGCGCCGTGTCCCTGGGAGACGCGGCCTGGGCAAAAGTCTCCACCGGCCCCGCCGGCCTGTCCCTGTCCCAGGGGCGGGCGGCGCCCACCGCCGGGGCCGGCGGGGCAGTCTATGCCCTGGACTTTGGCGACGCCGACGCTCACCTGGGCTTCGTGTTCCGGCGCAGCGGCAACGGCAGCAGCGGCGCGGCCCTGCTGGTCTTGAACCAGTGGGACTACCTGCGCGTCAGCTTCGGCAGTGCCGCCACCCTGCTGGAGGACGTTACCTTCGGCTTCCCGTCGGTCGTCCGCCGGGGCGACCCGCTAATTGCCGGCCGCGACTACTTCATCGAGATTGAAATGCACGGCAGCTCGGTCCATCTCTACGCCACCGACCTGTCCAATGGCGATATGGACCGCAAGGAAATCCTGGACGGCGGGGGGACTGCCGGCAACGCCTCCGCCACGAAGCACGGCATCTGGCACGACGGGACCGCCGCTGCTACCGGCGACCGGTGGGACGACTTTGGCGGGTGGCGCAGCTTCTTCCACGGCGGGCTGGTCCGCCTGTCCCCGGAACGGGACCCGGAACTGGGCCAGGTCTGCCGTGTCCACGCCGAGGACGACCTGCGCTTGCTGGAGCGGCGGCCTCTGTACAACCTGTTCAATCAGCGTCTGCTGTCGTCGGCCACCATCGCCAACGGCATTATCACCTGGGCCGGCTTCAACGCCAACTACCGCCGCCTGGACCTGGGCCGGCCCCTGGTGGCTTCGTCGCCCCGGCCCCTGTGGCGCATCTCCGCCGCCGCGGCCCTGGCCGCCCTGGCCGAGGAGGAGAACGGCCGCATCTACGTGGACGGGCGCGGCTACTTCCGCCTGGAAGATGCCGACCACCGGCAGTCCGGGCCCCACGGCGCGGCCCGGGCCACCCTGCGGGATGTGTCGGGTTTGGACGCCCACTTCTCCGACCTGGAATGGGACGAGGGCAGCGAGGATGTGGAGAACTCGGTAGTCTTCCGGTACCGCTTGGCCGTCAGCCAGGGAGTGCAGGAAATCTGGCGCCTGCGCGACGTGCCGACCATTCCCGCCGGCGAAAGCCGCGACTTCCTGGCCGAGAGCGGCAGTTACGACGCGGTGGACGGCATCCGCGTCCCCACCGCCAACACCGACTACACCGCCAACTCCCGTTCCGACGGCGACGGCGACGATCTGACCGGCAGCATCACCGTCACCCTGCCCCACGTTACCGGCGGCGCCCTGGCCGCGCTCTCGGACGACTACGTGGGTCGGGGCACCGTGGTGCGGGTGGCCAACGGGCACGCCACGGCCACGGCCTACCTTACCCTGCTGAAGCTCACGGCCAACCGCGCCTACCTGGCCCCCGACCCCACCAGCTACCAGGCCGAGAACGCCGCCAGCCAGGCCGCCCACGGCCTGCGGGGCCATACGGTCAACTGCCGCTTCATCGACCACTACGAGGCCGCCAAAGTTGCCGCCGACACCCGCCTGTCCCACCGGCAACTGCCCCGTACTCAGCTGGCCCTGACCATTCCCGCCGGTTCCGACGGCAACCTGGCCCAGATAGTCCACCGCTTCCTGTCCGACCGCATCAAGGTGGTCAGCGGCAACCCCGTCATCGACGCCGACTTCTTCATCGAGGGAATGGAACTGAAAGCCGCCGCCCGCACCGGCCAACTAACCGCCCGTTGGCAGGTGAAGGCCGTGTAATGCGAATGATCTCCGTAGGGGCAGACCCGTGTGTCTGCCCTGGAAATGGGGTGGATGACGTATACGTCCCGTAGGGGCAGACCTGCGTGTCTGCCCTGTCCTGGCGCCAACACTCCAACGGCAATCGCATTTCGGAATTGGGGATATTCCGTCGTTCCCGCGCAGGCGGGAACCCCGCGCCTGGTTCAGTTACGTTCCACGCCTGTGCTTTAAACCTGTGGGCCCAACCCCCGTTTGCCCCCACCCCGTCTATCCCTTACAATTCGCCCAAAGCTACCGGAACCAATTGTCCGGGGGAGGCACCTACGATGGCACAGGACCCGGCCCGATGCGATGCCTGCGGTCGTGAACTGGACGAACGGCCCTTCGACCCCTACCAGATTCCCGTCTCCCTGAACCCCAACCCCGA
>DAOUHR010000119.1:0-5177 GCA_034428635.1 Dehalococcoidia bacterium | reverse complement strand
ATGTGATGAGAAGGGTTGTATAAACTGTAGACCAAAGAAGAGAACCGCCCGAACAATTCGTTCGGGCGGCTTTTTTGTGGTGTGTGCTGGTTGGGTCCGCGTGGAATGGAGCGTTTTTGAAAATAATTTAGATTTATGTCAATTGAGGACCTTCAGCAGCAGCACTTCAGGGCTTGATTTGCGGCTCGTGGGCATACTGATATACACTTTGCGAGGTAAACCGCCCTCTGTGCGCTTCCTGGACAAATCCGGTACATTTATGTTTACTCTTTTGCGTTTCCTCAATGTGAAGGTCTACCGTCTTCCTAACCCTGGAATATGTCCTCCGGCAAGAAGGCCGAGACGGTAACGTTGGGCAGGTCTACGATGTTGCTGATTTTGAGGTCCACTGCAACGCTGCAAATAATGTAGGCCTGTTCCTTGCTCCAGCCTCGCTCCTGCAACAATTCGATCATGTTTATCAGGGCGTTCCTGGCCGCCAGGGTCAAGTGGTCTTCGCCTTCCTGTGTACCGTCAGCGTGGATGGGCATGCCCATGGTGGCAATGAAATTTCGGGGCGCTGCCCACTCCGGCGGAAGGAAGTAGCCCGAGTGAGCGTATCTGGGAAAGCGGATGTTGTGCCGGGCGGCTTCGCCCTTTAGCAGCCTGAAACGGACCGCTGCAGTTGCCCCCATTTCAATGGCGGTAATGCAGCACTCGGAATCGCCTTGGGCAAAGTGGCCATCGCCGGCTGAATAGAGGGCCCCGTCCACGTTGACCGGAATCAACAGCCGGGAACCCTTGGTCAACTGCTTGGCGTCCACGTTGCCGCAGTTTTCCCGGGGAGGTAAGGTTCGAAGCCCCGTCTCCGCTATGGCTCCACCTGAGGGCACGGCGTCCTCCGGATCTGGTGGAGCTGCAGTGCCACCTCTGCTGACCAGATCTGCCTCCCGGGCAGCCCACGTCCGTAGCTGCTCATGTGATGGAGCTATCCCGGCGGTGCCCATGAATGAGCCATCTATTATGCGGACTCCCGGTATCTGAGGCGAAGTTGCCCACCCATCCTCAATTCGCCAGTGAGCCAAATACGGCTCGGTAAAGATATCTCTCAGGAAACCCGCGCCTGGGCGGTTCCGAGTCCAGCCGTAGGGCTGGGCAACAACGTCCAGGTATTCAATCTCCAGCAGGTCGCCGGGTTCGGCTCCCTTAACGTAGATGGGACCGGTCAACGGGTGGGCCACCTTGGAGTCCAGGCCAGACAAGTCGGCCTCAGTCATGTCGGGTTTAATCTGACAGTCTGAAGCGTCCCTGGTCTCCAGAACCACCTCTTCGCCTTCGTCCACTTCCAGGATAGGAGGGATGTCGGGATGCCAGCGATTGTGGCCCTTCTCCGATTCTTGCTTAAGCCTCTTGCTGCGGTCAATTTCTACGCTTTGCATGTTGCTCACCGCCTAATGTAAAGCTTGTCCGACTGTTCGGATTCTATGTTTAGCCAGTACATTGGTCAACGGCCCATAATAAACTGCAACGTGAGCACGCCATCCTATCAGCACCATGTCTTATGGAAACCTGGAGAAACGTTCCCGGCTGCGGCCGATTGCGGTCCAGCTTGACCCTACTATGGGCCAAGGTTATCATCCCAAGAACTGTTGGGAAGGCGCGCCGGTCAGTGTTCCATGTGCAAGCCCCGCCTTCCAGATTCCTTTTCCCACCCTATTCTCTCGACGATGGAGGGCCTATGCCGCAAGCTCACGAATTGATTGTTCAGTTCCTTGAAGAAGCAGGGATAGAGTATGTGTTTGGTATTCCCGGTGGGGGAACGGGCCAGATTTATAATCTTCTGGTAGACAAGGAAGACCGGGTAAAGGCCATACTTTGCCGCCACGAACAGGCCGCCGCCATTATGGCGGATGCCTACGCCCGGGCAACCGGCAAGCCCGCCGTGGTAATGGGGCAGGGACTCTTCATAGGATCTAATGCCAGCTTTGGCATCATGGAGTCCATGCTCAGCAGTTCTCCTATGCTGGTTTTGACTGATACTTCCGACGGCGGCTCCGCCCAGCATCCAGCCAACCAGTCGGGCGCCGGGGAATACGGCAGCATTGACTTGCCGACCATCATGAAGTCCATGACCAAGTACACCACCCTGGCCACCAGCCCCAAGGAGGCGGCCCTGGGTACCCAGTTGGCCATCAAGCACGCCACCAGCGGGCGTCCCGGCCCCGCAGCGGTAGTGATGCGCTCTGCCTCGATAGCCGGGGAAGTGGATGTGGAATCGCCGCCCTTTATCCACAATACCTCAGGATATCTGAACACCGCCAAGCCCCAGAGCGCCCCGCAAGATATCGAAAAGGCCATTGAAATTCTCTCTTCTTCCCGTCGTCCGGTCATCATGGCCGGGAATGGCGTACACCAGGGCAAGGCCCACGAACAACTCCAGCAATTGGCGGAAATGTGGGGCGCCCCCGTGGCTACCAGCTACAAGGGCAAGAGCGCCATCGCCGAAACCCATCCACTCTCCGTGGGAATGGCGGGAGTTTATGGTCAGGAAGCGGCCAACCGCGCCGTAGGAGATGCGGATGCGGTGATTATTGTTGGGGCCAAGCTCAGTCCCCAGGACACGGTCCGTGAGCGGCCCTATGTGTTCGACCCGCACCGCCAGAGGATCATCCAGATAGATATTGACGACCGCAACGCCGGCTGGACTTTTCCCGTAGAGTTGGGCCTCATCGGAGACGCGGGAAGCATTCTCAATCAATTGGTAGAGGCTTCCGGGGAGGCCGCTCAGGCTTCGGCCGGCAACCGTCAGGAATGGACCGATAGCCTGTCCCGACGGAAGGAAGAAGCCGGGTTCTATGAAGACCCGGCAATGCATGTGGACACTTCCCCAGTGATGCCGCAGCGGCTGGTAGCTCTGCTGCGGGAGACGATGCCGGACAATACCGTGTACGCCCTCGACGCAGGCAACAACCGCACCTGGATGGCCCACCTTTACCAGTCGGCCCAGGCCAATACCTTCTTCGCGCCGGGTGGTACTGCCGGCATGGGCTGGGCGTTGCCGGCAGCGGTCGCGCTGAAGCTGGTGTATTCGGACCGGCCCGTGGTGGGAGTCACCGGCGACGGCGGCTACATGATGACTGTCAACGCCCTTTCTACTGCCATGCAGTACCAGTTGCCCCTGATTTGCATTGTATTCAACGACGGGGCTCTGGGCATGGTGCGCCACCACCAGCCGGAAGGCAGGCGCATAGCTTCTGAGTTTGTGGAGACTGACAATTCCGCCGTGGCCCGGGGTTTTGGCTGTTTCGGGGTGCAGGTCAGCGATTCTCGAGACCTGCCCGCCGCCCTCCGGGACGCGCAGGCCTCCGGTCTGCCTTCGGTCATAGATGTGATTATTGACCGGGGTCCGTCGCCCGACGACTGGCGCGCCGACCTCAGAACAGCCGGAGAGACCTAGACCCTGACCTTCCCGGTCAGGAACCAGGGAATATAGGAGCTAAAATGTGGGGCAGGCGGAGGCCTGCCCCTTCAACCTTTGTTCCATCTAATCATAGGAGATCGTCGTGCCTGAGTGTGATGTCGGCTTTGGTGCAGGATTGAAGATTGAGAGCATTGCCGAATTTGGGTATATTGCCCTCTAGGGAGTGTCGTCAAATTAGCCATTACTGCCGGTTAGGTATCGGGTATAAACAGGCGATATACCAGAGTCCTAGTATATCGCGGAGCATATCACCTATTTACATGACGGATCTGGATTCCGGCTTTCGCCGGAAAGACGAAACTCGGCTTTTGACGACACACCTTAGTCTGGTCTGGCGCTGCGCCGCTATTCTTATATATGTAAATACGGTAGAAAGAGAGGATTCCCATGGCAACTTGGACCGATGCCCAGATGTCTTCCATAGATATGATGCTCAATCCAAAATCCGTCGCCGTCGTCGGCGCTACTCCCCGCATGCAGTACGGGGGGCGTTTCTTGAACGCCATGTTGAAAGCCCAGGACCGGGTGAACATCTACCCGGTAAACCCTCGATACGACGAAATTATGGGCATACGTTCATATCCCTCGGTATCCGACTTGCCCGAGCCACCCGACTTGGTGGGTATTGTGGTGCCCTATCACCAGGTGCTGAGTGTCCTTCAGGAAAGCCATGCCAAAGGCGCTAAGTCGGCAATTGTAATTTCAGCGGGGTTTTCCGAGCATGACGTCGGCGACCGCCGAGACCTGCAAGGGGAGGTGGGCGCCTTTGCCAGGGAATCGGGTCTGCGCATCTGCGGCCCGAACTGCCTTGGCGTCGCCAACGTACAGGCTGACATTTGGCCTTCCGCTTCGTCCCGCGGTTCCGACGGCTTGAGCGGGCCCATTGGTCTGGTCTGCCAGAGTGGCGCCTCTGCCTTTGGACCCTTTTTAACCCGTGCCGTGGAGGAAGGCATCGGCCTCAGCCATATCATTTCCACCGGCAACGAGGCCGACCTGGACTTTTGTGATTTTGCCCGTTACCTGCTGGACCAGGACTCGGTAAAGGTGATTGCAGGTTTTGTGGAGGGTTTCAAGGACGCCCGAAAGCTGATAGAAGTTGCCAAGGCGGCAGCGGAAAGACGCAAGCCCATTGTCCTTATCAAAATCGGACGCTCGGACCTAGGTTCGCGGGCCGCCCGTTCCCACACCGCCGCCCTGACCGGTTCCGACGCCCTTTACGACGAGATTTTCGCCCAGTACGGCATCACCCGGGTGCAGGACTATGATGAACTGCTGGAAGTCTCGCAGCTGCTGGCGCACACTGGCAAGCCGGCCCAGCCCGGCGTTGCGGTCGTGTCTCATTCCGGTGGCATCAGCTCCCTGACCGCAGATATGTGCGGGCAAGCCGGCCTGGACCTGCCGCCCCTTACCGACGAGGCCAGGGATGGCATTAACGACGTTCTGAAGGGCTTTGGCTGGGCGGCGAATCCGTCGGACGTAACCGGGTTTGCCAACAGCGATTCCTTCCCTGAAATAATGCGCCACATGAGTGAACAGCCGCAGATTGGGGCCCTAGTGGTGGCCAGCGCCGGCTCCGATACCCAGGCCGAGCAGGTCATTGCCCAGCGAGACAACAGCGAACGGGGGTTGGCCTTTCTCTGGACCGGCACCCGTTCCGCCACCGCAGGCCTTTCGAAGCTGAAGGAAGCAAGGATACCCATCTTCTATGTCCCCGATA
>DAOUHR010000118.1:0-8064 GCA_034428635.1 Dehalococcoidia bacterium | reverse complement strand
GCCCGATCTTTCAAGGGCCAATTAGATTGCAATTAAGCCACGTTTAAGGTCGGGTTAATTGTTGGTTAAACCGTATCCTGCGTCATTCGAAGGAGCGGGAGGACTGGGATTTCTTCCAATGCTCCCGGTCACAAGGCAGCATATGCCCTGGATGCTGACGATATCAGCGCAACCGGGCCGGACGAGGATGTAAATGAACGCGAGGGTGGCATGCTGACAGGGGTAGGTAAACGGCCATTTCAGGTATGAATTTGACTGTTGGAATGTCATCCTGAGCGGAGCCAAAGGGATCAGGATGACATTCCACGAAGGATCTAAAATCCTTGCCAAGAGCAACATTCCAGACCCGGGCCATTTTAGATTCTTCACTCCGTTCAGAATGACAGTTATGGCGGTTCAGGGTGTCAATTTCTGAAGATACAATTGCCCTGTACGCCGGCTTAACCGTACCTTAAACAGCAGTTAACCGATTGATGATGCGGAGTCCAGCGCTTCCCTATATAGTAGTGGCGCATTTTAGCCGAAGGACGGGTCAAAATTCGTTGCCCTGGCAGGGTGCGTGAGCGTGGGTAGTACGAGAAGGATTCTTTGTTGGTTAAGCGAATAGCTGCGGAATTGCTTGGCACCTACGGCATGGTATTCGCCGGTACCGGCGCCATCATGATCGACTCCCTGTCCGGGGGAAAGGTTACCCACCTGGGCATTGGCATCACATTCGGCCTGATTGTGGCGGCCATGATCTTCACCTTCGGTTCCATCTCCGGCGCACACATAAACCCGGCGGTTAGCCTGGCTTTCGCTATCACCCGGCGGCTGCGGTGGACCGCGGCCCTTTGCTACATTCCCGCCCAGTTGGCCGGGGGCATTCTGGCCAGCCTGACCCTTTACTACCTGCTGGGCCCCACCGCCAGTATGGGGGCCACCCTGCCAGCCGGCAGCGTCCCGCAGTCGCTGTTCCTGGAAATAATTCTCAGCTTCATCCTTATGGCCATCATAATGTCGCTGAGCCTGGGACCTCGAATTGTGGGGCCAGTGGCAGCCCTGGCTATTGGCGGCACAGTGGGACTGGAGGCCATCTTTGCCGGGCCAATTTCGGGGGCATCAATGAATCCCGCGCGCTCGTTTGCTCCGGCCCTGGTGGGCTGGGAGTGGCACGGCCACTGGGCCTACTGGGTTGGGCCCATTTCAGGCGCGGCACTGGGTGCGATAACGGTGTGCTGGCTGAAGGGCGTCAGCATTGCATGGGACAAAAAGGTTGGGGAAGAAGAAACAAGCGCCGAAGAATGCGAGAGCCAGGCGGATATTCCGGAAAGCCGTACAGGGGAAACTATAGCAGAGTAGCCAGCCTTGGCAGTTCCCCGCTGACTGAGCATAGCGCCGGCAGCGGGTCAAGTTTGAATCTTGAAGCCTGCCACGCTACCGACAGGCGTCGTTCTCCTGGCCGGGTGTACCGAAATCCCCGTTTGGCATGGCGGTTGTTGCACGGCACCAGCTTGCCAGGTCGTCGTTGGCTGCTGCATCCAGAAAATCCGCACCCAACGTGGTAGACGCCCCGGCGAATACCAGGTCTTCACTGTACTCAACCCGGTCCACCACCCGTCCCCCGGGCTCAACCAGTTCGATAATGTCCCCGTCATTGGTCAGGGTAAAACGCCCGTACTCGTAGTCCGCGCCAATGTCGCCATTGGCCGTTTCGTCCCCATCTCGGGCCAGGACCACGTAGCCTCCGGGGGGAACCACCGGTCCTGCCGAAATACGGTGTTCGTCACCGCTGTCCTTGCGAATTGTCCAGCCTTGAAGACTTATCTCCTGGTCCTGGTCCGGGTTATGAACCTCGAACCATTCTCCGACCGCGTCCCGGACCGCCGACGGGTCGGGCATTATTTCGGTAATGACCAGGGAACCGGTGAAGGGTTCCGTGGTTGGCGTTGGCGCTGGTGAGGGGGCAGTGGCGTCTGTGGTTTCCCCCGTCGCCAAGGGATGAGCGCAGGTTGCCAGCATGGCCTCCAGGGCCTCCCACTCGGCTGCGGTGGCAGTTAGTCCCCACTTCGCCTTGACGGCGATCCAGTCCCGGGCGTACTGGCAGTGGTAGGAAGCGTGCGGGGGTTGCCACTCCTCAGGGCCCCTGGCGCCCTTGGAGCGGTTGGCGTTATTTTCTACGGCGATCAGGTGGTAGTCGGTGGCCAGGCTGTTGGCGTAGTCTTTTTTGCGCTCGTCGTCCCACTGCCAGCCGCCGGACAGGTGGGCGTTCTTCAGGGGCACCAGGTGGTCGATGTCCAGGTCGCTGGCTTCGGTGAAACTCTGGCCGGTATAAGGGCCTTCCCAGAGTCCGGAAATAACGCGGCATCGGTCTTCGTTCTTAAAGGTGGTCGGAACCAGGGATTCCTCGATGAGCACCTCGACCCGGGTGTCCTGGCAGTCTTTGTCGACGTCTACCCAGTGCTTCCAGTCATCGCGGGAATAGGTGGGCAGGTCGGCGGGAATTTCCGCTATTTCCAGGGTTGGAACCGGGACGGCAACTGCCGCCAAGGTACTGTCGGGGGGCATGGCAGGTGAGGGACTGGGTTTTGGTATGGGGGTGGCGTTGGGCGCGACTACGGTGGGAACAGGGCTGGGCGACGTGTCCCGGGTGATGGTGGGCAGGTCTATGTCGGGGAGGTCGGGGGCATTGGGAACGGAACTGCAAGCGGACGATGCCACCAGCAGCAGGATGGCGGGCGCCAATACGGCCAAAGCCCAACGATGCTGGATAGCGCTTTTCACAAATGAACCTGCTTTGACCCATTCCATATCCCCGCCCCGTCCCTTTTGCAGCAAATGCAATGTGATTTGATGGAAACCCCAAGGCAACGTCATCCCGGCAGTAGCCGGGATGACGCCTCAATCCCTAGTTCCAGTTTCCCACAGAGGTGAAGAGAGATGCTAGGCCGGCTGGGGAGCAAAGTCGGGGGAAAGCATCAACCAGGTCTTCTGTTTGATTATGAGGCCCCGCACCGCCGGGAGGTATTTGCCGGTCCAGTCCGGGTCACTGGCCACCTGGGCCCTGGCCTCATCCATGTGATCATAGTCCCGGTAACCCCAGATGTGGACTACCTGGTTCAGCTCGCCCACTTCGCTGTAGTACCAGCCGGCCAGCTTCACACCGTACCTGGCGCGGATGGGAATGGACAGTTCCTCCACCGCCTTCATGTAATCGGGTATGGCGCCGGGCTTGAATGTATATTGGCGAAAATCGTAAACCATGTTTGAAACCTCCGTCACGTAGTATTGGTATCTTAACCGAGCTAGCTACCGCCGCAATGTTAGTTGTCCTTTAGGAAGGACGAAACTTGTAGCTACCCTGTAAACCGAACGTCTCGCATTAAGAGTATGTTGGATTTGGTCAACGAAGACCAGAAAAGATTCAGGTTAGAATATCAGCCACCATGCCAGCAGCACAGTGCCAGCGACAATAGTGTAAAAGGGCAGCACCGGAAATGACCTGAACATCACCCATAGGGTTCCCTTAGGAATCGAACCGCTGGGAACCACTACGTAAAGGCATATGCTGGATGCCTGTCCCTCTCGGAGCTTGCTGACAAAGCTGCTGTATGAATTCCGGAAACCCCGTTCCAGAGACACGTAATAGGCATCCAAGACATAGAACAGGACAATAGGGGCCAGAGCTATCAGCGCATGGTCCGCGTCTCCAGTTCGCGATACCAGTACCAGGACAGCAGAGACTAGAGTAACGCACCAAACCTTGCAGGAGCGACTGTTTTCCGACATGCGCGTGATGACGCCTTGGTATATTTCCAAGTGCTTTTGAACAGCGGGCGATTCGTGACTTAGCTGCGCCGATGCAGTCATTGGGTTGCCTCACGGCATTGGTCTAGAAAGTCTAAACCCTTTGATTCGCTATGCGGTTCAGCTCGGAATTGATGCGTTTCCACTGCCACGGAATCGGCTCTCCAAGACGGGTCAGCCCCATGTATGCCCTGCCTTGGGGCCGGATTTGAATGATGGGCTTCTTCATGCTGCGAGCCATGTCTGTTTCCACGATGACTCCAGGGGCGTTGTGGGTATCTTGCCCAATCAGGACGACCACAACTTCACAGCGGCGTATTGCGTTCCTAGCCTTGTTCTTCCACGCCTCATCTGGGTAAGCTTCGTGAAGTGAGCAGTCCCGAACCCGGTGATTATTTTCTTCTTTCGCTTGTCTGCAAAAGTTATTCTGTAGGTCATGGTCTTTCCCGAACTCGAAACTCACAAAGATATTGAGTGTTGCCACTTTTTCACCTTTCGTCAATTCAAGACAAATCAATTGAACAATATTCTTCCTAAAAGGAGCACAGCAGAACGACTCACAGCAACAGAGCAAACGCAATTGCCAATAGAACGCCGAACCCCGTACCAATTGATTTTAGACTCCCAAAGGCTTGAATCGCTACCTCAGTCGCCGTAACTAATTCACTTAAAACTTTGGTGTCAAATCTAGGTTCATTTGCCAAAGAAGGTGTGAGCATCCTTCTTTACACCCCCTACTCCACCGCCACTTCCCGTCCTTCGTCCGAAGCCTGGCGGATGGCGTCCACCAGGTGGTGCAGGTTTACGGCGGCGGCAAAGTCGGGCTGGCAGTCCTGGCCCGAGCGGATGGCCTGGCCGAACTGGTAGTACATCTGGCCGACGTTGTAGGCCTCACCTTTCGGCATGCTTTCCAGCACGTTGACAAAGCGACCTGGCACTTCCATCGGCTGCAATTCGCCCGGCCCCTGCACGCCGCTCAGTCCCATTTCCCGCAGCTGTGGGGAGTCCTCTGACGTACCAACCAGGGTGCCCTTGCTGCCGTATATCTCCATCCGCAGCCCGCTGCCGGCCCAGGGATTGCTGGCCACGTGGGCCGACGCTACGCCGCCTTCCTTGAGCCGGCCGCTGATCAGGATATTGTCGGGGGAGGTTACCGGCAAATGCTTGTCGGTGTCGGTCTCGTACCATTCCTTCGTTTGAGTGGAGACCACGGAAGAGACGTGGCTGAAGTCGCCCGCCACGAACCGCAGCGCATCAATGCTGTGGCCGCAGGCGATGGTGAGGGTGTGGGCGCCCAGTTCGTTGTCCCGCTGCCAGGTGCGGGTGGAGTGCCGGGCCTGGGACCCGCCCCGGACCAGGCTCAGGTGGCAGGACAACACGTCGCCCACGTAGCCCTGCTCCACCAGTTCCTTCATGTACTTGATGGTGGGAGCCTCGCGGGCCTGCAGGCCCACCAAGTTGCGGACTCCCTTTTCCCGGGCCAGGTCCGCCATTTCCTGGGCCTGGGCCGTGGTCTGGCCCAGGGGCCACTCGGTGTAGACGTGCTTGCCGGCCTTGAGGGCGGCCATGGTAGGTTCGTAGTGCGACGGGACGCGCAGCACCACCGCCACGGCGTCTATTTCGGGGTGGTCGATCAGGTCCTGGTAGTTGTCGAAGGCCATTCTTGCCCCGAAGGCTTTAGCCGATTCCTCGGCGCTTTCCATGCGAGTCGTGCATACGGCGGTCAGTTCAAACTCGGGGCTGGCGACCACCGCCGGCAGGTGGGAGCGGGGCGCCCACCCCAGGTGAATGTTGGCGCCAATGATGCCCAGGCGAATTTTGCCGTTAGAGGTTGACATAATGGTTTCCTCCTTAGCCGGTTTTCGGCGCCGGTGAACCGGTCAGAGACCGGGCTAGCGGAAAAACAGAGACTTGCTTGAAGTAATTTACCATAAATGGGGGCAGGGAACGGGCCATGGCCATGGTCGAAAGTCCCTTCCCCTTTGAATCAGGGATGCCATTCCAGCAGCAAGGGCAAAGTGCTGCCCAAACTATCTTTATGCTGCTTCCTGCCATTTCGAGGACAGATGGAGGATAAGACTGTCACCCCGGCTACGTCCTGCCCGTTATATAATGGTGCAAAACAGGTCCACACAGGGGCAAGGGAGGTTCACAATGATGAGCATTACCGGGGGCGCCTTTGCCTTTACCGACGACCTGAGTATCTGCCGTCTGCTCAATGGCCTGTGGCAGGTTTCGGGCGCCCACGGGCGCATAGACCCTACCGCGGCCCTGAACAGTATGCTGGAATACCACGACGCAGGCTTCACCACCTGGGACCTGGCCGACCATTACGGGCCCGCCGAGGACTTTATCGGCGAGTTCCGCCGTCGACTGGCCGACGAGCGGGGCGCGGACGCCGTGGCCGGAGTGCAGGCGTTCACCAAGTGGGTGCCCCGCCCGGGGCCCATGACCCGCGAAGTCGTTGAAAACAATGTGGACATTTCCCTGCGGCGCATGGGCGGGGACTGCCTGGATTTGCTCCAGTTCCACTGGTGGGAGTACGGCGATGACCGTTACATGGAGGCCCTGGGCCACCTGTCCGACCTGCGCGACGCCGGCAAAATCCGCCACGTAGCTCTGACCAACTTCGACACCGAAAACCTGAAGACCATCGTGGCTAACGGAATCAGGGTCGTTTCCAACCAGGTGCAGTATTCCCTGGTTGACCTGCGGCCCGCCCAACGGATGGCGCCCTACTGCCAGGAACAGGGGATTCACCTGTTGACTTACGGGACCTTTTGCGGCGGCCTGCTTTCGGAAAGATACCTGGGGCAGCCCGAACCTACCGGCGCGGCGCTGGACACGGCCAGCCTGAACAAGTACAAGCAGATGATCAACGCCTGGGGCGGCTGGGACCTTTTCCAGGAATTGCTATCGTCCCTGAAGGGTGTTGCCGAACGGCATCAGGTCAGCATCGCCAACGTGGCGTCGCGCTACATCCTGGACCAGCCCGCGGTGGCCGGGGTTATCGCTGGGGCCCGCCTGGGGCTAAGCCAACACCGGGAGGACAACGCAAGGGTGTTTGAGGTGTCGCTGGACGCGGAAGACGTGGCGGCAATCGAGGCGGTCGCGGTCAAGGGCCGCGACCTGCTGGAGTTCATAGGGGACTGCGGGGACGAATACCGGCGGCGGTAGGGGAAAGTAATTCCCGCCTTACGAGCCTGTTTAGCGGCTGGAGGTTAAAGTATGCTAACCCGGTTGGAAGTCAACGGGTTCAAGAATTTGGTAGATTTCACCATAGATTTCGGTCCCTATACCTGCATAGCTGGTCCGAACGGCGTAGGAAAGTCCAACATCTTTGACGCCATTCAATTTCTGTCGCTACTAACCGGATGCACCATAAACGAGGCCGCCCTCCGAGTCAGGAATGCGGGGGAAGACACAGGAGATATTGCCGACCTGTTCTTCAACCGCGATGTATCCCCGCACAAGAAATTAACCTTTGGGGTAGAGATGATTGTTGATCGGGTAGTTTCCGACGACTTTGGCAGAGGAGCAAAGGCGTCCTCGTCGTTCCTACGTTACGACGTAGAGTTCCGTTACAAGGCCCCATCGCCTTCTTCCGGCCACTTTGGAGGCCTAGTTCTGGAAAGGGAGCAACTGCGCCCAATCACCACTGGCAACGCATCGCAGCATCTAAGATTTCCCCACAGCAAGTCGCAATTCCGGGACAGCGCGGTTTACAACAACCGTCACAGCCGGTCCGGGTTCATATCAACAGAGGGAGAAGACGGAAGTGGACCTACCACAATAGTAGTTCACCAGGATGGCGGATCCCACGGCCGAGGCCGACCCGCTCCAGCCGCAGGAGCTGCCCGGACTATAATCGGAGCCGAAAATTCAGCAGCTACACCCACTATCCTGGCAGCTCGGCGAGAAATGCAGAACTGGCGCAGCCTTGCTCTGGAACCTGCTGCTATGCGCCGGCCTGATCGATACACACAAGTTCCTGGCCTAGGGGCCGATGGCTCTCATATCCCTGCCACTCTCTTGCACCAGGAGAACAAAGCTCCGGATGAAGATGTCTGCAGTATGGTCGCCAGTCGCTTGGCGCAATTAGTTCCGGTAAAGTCATTGAGCCTATCAAGGGACGATGTGAGGCAGTTGCTATCCCTACAATTGGAAGAAGAATCGGGCCTGCAAGTTCGGGCGAGTTCGATTTCCGATGGGACTTTGAGGTTCCTCGCTCTTGTCGTACTAGCCGAGATAGCCAATTCGACCGGCCTGTACTGCATG
>DAOUHR010000117.1:0-18122 GCA_034428635.1 Dehalococcoidia bacterium | reverse complement strand
GGAATTGGGGAGGCTTTCCGGGGAATACCAGGAAATAGCCAGGAGGGCAGGGTTCAGAAGCCACGTGAGCCGGGAATGGAATCTCGATGGTGAATTGGGCCGGGAGTTCAACCAGGCCCATCCCGGCGCCGCGCAAGGCATATTAGCGGCAAGAGACAATCTTATTCTCCGCTATAATGGTTGGGACATCCCGGGTCACGATGCCGGACTGGTGATCATGCGCTTGACGTGATTCCGACGGCCACCCGGCCATGACTGGCAAGGAATATGACAATCTTCAGCAGCCTGGCAATTCGCCACCCTCTCGTTCCGACCTTCCGACCGCCGGCGGGCGCGTCGGCACGGACGCTGTTGGGGGCCAAGAATTGCCTGGCTCAACTGCCCTTCCTGGCCGGGCGTCGAGAGGAAGAGGTAGTCCGCCACATTCGCCAAATCCACCAGCAACTGGAGTTGAGGTACTGGTCTGACCTGGAACTGAAGGCCGCCATCCAAAAAGAGAGAACCAGGTGTATCGGCGAGGGGACCGTCCACGATCCTTCTGAACAGACCGCGATGGTTTTCGCGATAGTAAACGAGAGCGTTAACCGCCGTTTAGGGGCTTGGCGCATTTTTGAAGAAGATCTCCATCCGGTCGGTAGGTCGCAGCTGTATAGGGGAGCCGCGGACAATTTTTTCGGCAGGGAAGAACTCCCGGACAGGGAAATTGTCGCGAAAGAACTGGAGCAGGTACGTGCTTCAGGCCAGGGACATTTTGGCCCCGACCTGCTGCTTTCCGCCGAATTTTACCGGGCCGTGCGCAGTCTGGATGTTGCCGGCCTCTACCGCTTCCTCCCCACCGACCAGCAACTCTTGGCGGGCCTCCACCTTCTGTCCAACAGCATCGTGGAGATGCAGGCCGGCGAGGGCAAGACTGTCGCCATTGCCTTTGCCGCGGTGATGAACGCGGTCCTGGGTCAGCGGGTCCACGTTCACACGGCCAACGATTACCTGGCGGAACGGGACTGCCGCCTCTTGGCCCCCCTTTACCGGTCCCTGGGCCTGACCGCAAGCGCCATCCTGGAACCCATGGACAATACGGAGCGCCGGGCCGCCTACGCCTGCGACGTAGTGTATGGAACGGTTAGAGAATTGGGCTTCGACTACCTGCGGGACAATCTGGCCTCGGCGGGAGGGGAGCAAGTGCAACCGGTCCTCCAGGTCGCCATTGTCGACGAAGCCGATCAGGCCCTGATCGACGAGGGGGATACTCCCCTGCTTATTGCTGGTTCTCCGTCCCAGCCTGTCCATCCCTGGCGCCGGATAGATAACGCTGTAAAGGAAATGGTGGCCCAACAACAGGCACTTTGCCAGGGGTATGTCGCCGACATTGAACGCCTGCCTCCAAAGAGCGCGGAATTTGCAAGGTTGCTTTGCCTGGGACTGCTGGCTGACCCCCATGATGAAACATTGCGCCGAATAGCCCTGGAGCATCCTCGTTTTTACCGCCGGGGCGTGGCGGCCCTCTTCCCCGACGGCGGCGATGTTCCCGACGAAACCCTGGCCGCCGACCTTTACTACTTGGTGGACGAAAGGAAGCGGTTCGTTACCCCTACGGAAAAGGGTCTGGGTTTCCTGACGACGCGACTGGGTGATTTCTGTCCGCCGGCACAAGGGGGGCAAAAGTTTGGCGACATAAACCGAGGCCTTTCCCGCAAAACGGCCCGCCAGCTCCAGTTGGCCAACCAGGTGTACCAGTCCCTTCGCGCCCACTTGCTGTTGGAAAAGGACCGGGACTACGTGGTCAACGACGACTCGGTTGTAATCCTCGACCAGCACACGGGCAGGACCAAGCCCGACAACCTTTACCGTCATGGCCTCCAGGCAGCATTGGAAGCGAGGGAAGGGGTAACGGTCCACCCTGATTGTGAAAGTCTGGCCCAGATCTCAGTGCAGGGGTTAGCGAATCTCTATCGGTCCCTCTCCGGAATTACGGGTACTGCCCAGGCCGCCGGCGAGGAGTTTCAACGTCGCTACTTCCTGAAAGTAGTCACCGTCCCTCATTCCCGCGAAACTCACCGGGTGGAATTCCCTTCACGGATTTATGGTTCGGAAGAGCAAAAGATCGCCGGCGTCGTCGAAGAGGTTCGCCGGTGCCAGCAGTTTGGCCGGCCGGCCTTGGTGGGGACGCAGAGCATCGATTCTTCCCGCATTATCAGCGATGCTCTGACCCGAGCCGGAATAGAGCACCGGGTCCTCAATGCCGTCACTACCGACGAGGAGGCTGACATTGTCCGCGGCGCCGGCCAGGTCGGGGCCGTCACCGTTGCAACCAGCCTGGCCGGCCGGGGCACCGATATCGTCCTTGACCCCGAACTGGACCGGATGATCCTCAACCGCTGGGCGCGCTGGCTTCTTGAGGAAGTGCGGACAGTGCCCCGCCCGCTGCGGGTGGTATGTTATTCCCGGGAAGAGGCGGGAGCGCTGGCTGGAGCGCTGGAGGGCCACCGGGAACTGTTCATAACTCGGTACCAGCAGCGCGGGCGCCACTTTTTTTCGATAAGCGGTATCGCGCAAGACTCGGCCAGCGGCAAGACTTCCACCGCAACCGCCGAGTGGGAGTTTGGGCTGGGTCTGCACGTTATCAATGCAGAATTCAGCCGTTACCCTCGAGTTGCCACTCAGCTGAAGGGAAGAAGCGGCAGGCAGGGAATGTTTGGCTCAGGCAGGCAACTGCTTTCATGGGACGACCGCTGGCTCCTGCCGTTGGGTCAGGGCAAGCCTAAGTGGGGAAAGCAGCAACGCCAGGACGCCAACGGCTTTGTTTTTTATGAAGCACCTTCCGTGGAACGCTTTGTTTCCCGCCGCCAGGATGAAGCCGAGTGGGAGGCTGCCACGGCCCGGAGTGTGGCCAGCGATTATGCGGCAGTGTGCGATGCCCACACTTCGGCTTACTACCGGTTGCGCCGGCAGATACTGCGCTGTATCGACCTTGACGACCGCTTCCAGGACGCCGCCCGGGAATGCGCGACAAGGCTCGTAAGCAACCAATTCCCAAATCTGGATGCCGGGGACTATGAAGCCCGCTTGCTTTCCTTGGGGGAAGAAGCCGGTAATCTCTATGGCATTGACATTTCCAACCTGGCCGGCGAACCGCTGGACCAGCTTCCGGAATTGATCGAACAAGCATTGCGGTCGAAAATGGAAGCAATCAGGTCGAAAGTCGGCAACGAAGCAGTCCAGTCACTGGCTCGCAGCCTTTTGCTGGAGTGCGGAGACCGGTGCTGGCGTGACCACTTGACCAGCCTGCAGCAGTCTGTCTTCAGCTCCGCGGCCGGCGGTCACTACCACAAAGCGGCTGTCGCCGATTACGTCCTCCACTCCAGGGATATGTGGAACGACTTTCAGGAAAGGCTCCAGGAGACATTCTGGTCCAGGCTTCTGACTTTTCCTTTGGATCTTTTGGCGGAACAGGCCAGCGTATCACCATGTGTCGACGACAACATGCAGGAACAGATCACAATCCTTGGCGGGGGCAGCCGACGTGCCTGAACCCTGTTCTGACGGCGCAGGCGCCACTTCGCATTTATCTAGGAACTTGACCGACTCGACTTAGAAGGAGTCCACATGGCACCAAGACTGAGAAAACTAAGCACAGCCCTGTTTGCCGGGGGAATAGTGGCCGGTTCGCCGCTGATAGCCGCTTGCGGTGGGCCATCCTACGAGTCCTGGGCGGCCACCGATGGCGCATCCGGCCGCATAAATCTTGACGATGTGCAGCAGGCTTTTAAGGATTCCAAGAGCGCCACCGAATTCGAGACCCGCGTCAACGAAATCTACGAGGGCGACGGCATCATTCTCATTCGCGCCGAGCAGGGCGGGGACGGCCTTACGCTGGAAGGGTGGGAAGACCTGAATGGCAACAACGAAATTGAAGATTCGCGGGACGACCTGCTGTTCAGCATCGTGGAGCGAAACGACCAGCACGAAATGCGGGGACACAACGCCAACAGTTACTACCACAGCAGCTTCGGGCCCGGCAGCTTCCTGTTTGGGTACATGCTGGCAACCGCCTTCATGCCGGGCCGCTACTTCTACTCTACTCCCATCCAACGAGGGCCCGCCATCCGGCAAGGCAGGGCCAATTACCGCCAGTCCAACCGGTACGGCTCCCAGGTGGCCCGCAACAGCAGGTACACGACACGGCAGCAGAGCTTCGCCGGGTCAAGGTACCAGGACTCCAGCCGGAACCTGAGTTCCAACCGCCAGACCTATCAACAAACACAAAGAAGCTCCGGCGCCTTCCGCTCCAGTAGCTCCATTTCCCGGAGCGGTTCCGGTTCCGGCTTCGGTTCCGCCTCGCGGGCCCGCAGCGGCGGTTTCAGCGGCGGCGGCGGCCACCTAAACCTTAGGAAGCGGCAGGGCTGAGTTCCACACGGTGAGCAGTCACTTGAACATCTCGCTGCAGCTTGCCGGGTTGCCGGCCGACGCCGTCCTGGAGGTGAGGCTTCCACCGGAATCGGAGGGTGTCGGGCTCGAAGATCTGCTGGAGTGGGTCTTTCCCCTTGATGAAGAGGACCAAACCCTCGTGCATGAGTCCTTCGATTTGAAGGAGAATCCAGACCTGCCGGAAATCTACGAGAGCTTTCTGGGAGTGATAGAGCAGAGCAGGGCAGGGCTCTGTCGCATTGTCTTGTCGGAACAACCCGGCAGCGGCATGCCTGCTAAAGAAATGCAGGAGATTTGCCCGGCACAAGAGGGCCTCGCAAGCGCCGACAGTGTTTCCCTGTTCCTGACACCAATCTACGACGCCCTGGAACACGCGGGGGAACAGGGTTATGACGCCGGGGAACCCGATCTGCTGGAATGGCTACAGCTTTGCACGGCAATCTATTTTCTGGACAGGCATGAAGTTCCGCTGCCGAAGCCGGACTCGCAGGGCAATGACTTCGGTCTCAACCAAGTGGTTGAACGCATCCTCAGCCTGGGCCTGGCCCGCTCTTCCGAAGATGGGGAGGGCAGCGAAATCACCGCCGAAGGCCGCAGGTTCATAGCCCGTTTGCTGGCGGAAACGGAGACGTGCATTGACCGCTACGACATCTTCAGCGATGTTGTCTGGGACGACGACACCGGACAGGCCCTGTTCGGCACGGGCAACGGCGACGACCTGCGGGTAGAAACCTTCATTGCCGAGGACGTTGACCCGGTACGGGCCGTGTTCCTACTGCGCCTATACGACGGTTCGCTGGACGGATACGTGGCTGATTGGGAAAACCTGGTCTGCAGTCGCGACTTCTACAACCGGATACTGGAACCGGTGGTGGACCGCAGCGTGACACCCGCCGATTTGCTTGATGAAATAGCAGACCAGGGGCTTTCCCTGCTTGAGGATACCAGGCAACTGTATGCGGAGAGGGAGTCCAACGCCCGCATCGCCCGCAGGGTTGGGGACTTACCCGGCAGCTTCCCGGACTAGAAACTCCTTTCCCCCGATTTCACACTACCTTGCCCGGCCGCCTGACCTCCCCGCGCGGAGACCGGCCAACCTTCAGATGGCAAAGAACAAGATCAGGGAACAGCTAATGACCACTGCGCTCTCAACCAGCGCCACCCCGGCATTTCTTTCGCCCGCCATCTGCTGGGAGACGTTCACCCGTGGGAGCACCAGCAGGTCCACCAGGAGCCTAAGCAGGTAGAGAAGTACAAACCCGACAACCGCAAAAATTACAAACTCTATAATGCTCTGCTGCCAGCTAACGAAGTCGCCCGAAAGGGCCTTCAGCATTACAAACCCGATGGCAATGATGTTTCCACCAAAGGCCACCCCTACCGCGGCATTGTCCTGCTCAATCTCACCGTGAACGTCAAAGGACGTAGTCAACTCGTAGAACAGGGCAAAAAGTATCAACACCACCTGCCCCAGCACCAGGAATACCAGGGTGGTTATCGCTTCGAGAAGTTCTCCGCCTCCGCCAGCCCCGGAAAGAGAACCGGCGATCATCAGACCGGTGGCCACGTTGAACCCAAACTCCACCGCTCCGGTCCCGATGTTGCGGTCCTCTACTATTTCTTTTTCCACGTCAAACTTGTAGAGGACCAGCTTGTCCATGGAAAATCTCAAAATATTGAGGACGACTATCCCCGCCAGTGAGTAGAGAAACACCCGAAGCACGTCCAGGCCGAACTGAGCGTCAAACCCCATACCCGGGTCCAGGAGCGCCAGGTGGGGCGGCTGGTACACTGCCCCCACGAACACCAGGACAACGCCGATCAGGTAACCGGAAAGCCGCAGGGCCTCCGCGAGGTTTTGGCGCTGTACTACTTCCTCGTCCTCTTTGTGCCTGGTAATTGCGCTTCGCACCACCTTGGCCAGCAGCAGGACGATTACGCCCAGGGCGACGTAGACGAGGCCCCGGGGGAAAAATACCAGTGCGTCAAACAGAGTTTCCATAAGCTATCACCGGCTCCTTTGCTCCGGTCTCTCCCCGGGGTAAAGCAGGACGTTCTCCGAAGAAATTATCTCCGCGAAGTGGGCCTCGAAGGGCACCCCTTCAAACTTGGTAATTGACAGGACCTTGCTCTCGTCCTCTGCCAGGAACTCCCAGAGGTAAAAGCCCTCGCCGTCGGTAGGTCGGTTATTCCTGAAAAAGAAGGCCTCAAAGCTGTTCCGATAGATGTAGCGCAGCCCGTCGATTTCGACGGACCGATCTATGGACCTGCTGGAGTCCATGTCCATTAAGGCGGACTCAGCCAGGCCAATGGCTTCCAGGCCAGTGGGCCGGCGGTCATCCGTGGCAGTTACGTGCAGTCCGCCGTCATCCTCGGACCATTCAATCCAGAGGCGGTTTTCCGAGTCGGCAACCACAAATTCGTACCATGCTATTTCACTCCCGCCATAACGGGGAACGTTCTCAACCACGAAGTAGCAGTCGTCATACTCCAGGGCAAAACCCTGCACGACCACTACGTCCCCCACCCGGGCATCCCGGATGGTACTTTCTATTGGAGTGGAGGGCGACGCCGGTCTCTTTTTGCCTCTGCCAAACAGCGAACGAAGCATGGGTTGTCATCCTGGTTGATTAGTATCGAGGGGCGAAGCGGCGCCTAAGAAACTTGGCGGTTTGTTCTACAACTTCAGGCCGATGTCGCGCCAACTGCTTAAGCTTCATGTTCAAGGGCCCTTACATAATAGCACGGGGCGGAAACGCCAAGGGTCACCGGACCAATGCAGATTCCCGGGAAATGAAGACTTCCATCAACATGCAACAAGGAAAAAGCTGATAATTGCGAGGAGCAAAGACGGCCGCGCCAGCGGTCAACACTCTTCATCTCCGGCAAAAGCGACGCGCCGCCCTTCGGCGTTGCTGCTGTCCACCGGGAAGCTTGCCTCCTCGACCTGCAATTCTCCGCAGAGCGTTGCCCTTGACCCCCAATGGCAGGGCAGGTATTGTTGAATTGTTCACTGTGGACGGGGCAGTTGCGAATAGTGAGGCGCCCTGCTCCTCAATGCGCGGTTCATAAATGTTTAACCTCTAGCATACACGGCGCTTCAGGCACGTTTGGAATGGTGTCCGGCCCTGTGGCCGTCGTCTACTTCAAGGGAGCAAATAAGTGGGTTTATGGGATCATTCAGCGGCATCGGAGTAGCCATTTTTCTGCTCATCCTTGGGATACTGCTGGTCAGCGGTATCCTGAACTTCTTGCTGTGGATATTGGGCGTTATCTGCATCGTACTGGGTTTAATTGTCGGTGCGGTGGCCCTATTCAGCAAGAAACAAAGATATTGATGTGGGACGAAAGTGCAGTTTGCTGGTGCGCGCCCGGCGTGGCCCCAGTATCTTGCAGCCCATTCAAGCGGCCCCGGTGAGCGGGGAATCAGAGACGGGGAGGTAGCAGCTATGGGAATGTTCTCCAGGATGTCAACCATAGTAAAGTCGAAAATGAACCGGATGTTGGACCAGGCGGAAGACCCGCGGGAAACACTGGATTACGCCTACGAAAAGCAATTGGAAATGCTGCAGAACGTCAAGCGGGGCGTGGTGGAAATGGTAACCGCCAAGCGCCGCATCCAGCAGCAGGCTTCCAAGGTTCGTGAAAACATTGAAAGGCTGGAACGCCAGGCCAAGCAGGCCCTGGAAGCCGACCGGGAAGATTTGGCCAGGCTGGCCCTCCAAAGGAAACAGAACGCACTCATTGAGCTTCAGGGCCTGGACGAACAGATAGAAGGTATGGAGCAGGAACAGCAGAAGCTCACCGTTGCCGAGCAGCGGCTGCAGGCAAAGGTGGATGCTTTCCGGAACAAGAAGGAAATCATCAAGGCTCAGTACACCGCCGCACAGGCCCAGGTAAGGATAGGCTCCGCCCTGGGCGGTATCTCCGAAGAGATGAGCGACGTGTCAATGGCTATGCAGCGGGCTGAAAACAAGACTGACCAGCTAAAGGCAAAGGCCGGGGCCATCGATGAACTGGTGGAAACCGGAGTGCTGGACGACTTCGGCGGACCCCGCGACGATATTGAGCGGGAACTGGCCCAGCTCTCTGTATCCCAGGGAGTCGAAGAGGAACTGGCGGCCCTGAAGGGGACAGGCAGCGGCGCTGCTGCCCTTCCTTCGGGCCAGACCGAAATCGATGCCGAACTTGAAGCCCTCCGAGACCGGGGCAACAACCAGTCACAAGGTTAGGTGGCGAGACTATGATTGTTCGAATACTGGGAGAAGGTCAGTTCAACCTGCCCGGCGCTGCCATCGACGAGCTAAACGACATAGATAACCGGATGGTGGAAGCGGTAGAGGCCGAGGACCCCGACGCCCTGCATTCCCTGCTACTGGAAATGGAAACCCTGGTCAGGGAAAAGGGGGAACCGGTCCCCTTGGACGAGTTGGTGGAATCGGACCTCATATTGCCGGAAACCGACTTGACCCTCGAGGAAGCGGAAAGCATTTTTGTTGGCGAGGGTCTCATCCCTGGCTAGGGCGGTCCACTAATAGACCATTAATTTTGAGGGGACGCCGTCGCGTCCCCTTTCCTGTATCCCCTCAGGCAAAGCTGGTGAAATCAGCTTCCGCCACCCCAATAGTAAACCGGTGCTGGTCGAATGGGTCGCCGCACCGCAGCCGGGTCTATGCCGGCCTTCAGTGCTGACATCACACCGGCCGCTTCCCAGTAATTTTCTACCCGGTAAAACTGGCCCTGACGCCAGGACAGGCGGTCCAGGTTGTTCTGCATCAGGTTGCGGTTCTCCGTTACCGCGATTACCTTGATTCCCTGTTCCAGCGCCGCCAAAACCGGTATTCCCAGGCAGCCGTCGGGTATCACAAGGCAGGAAATGTCGGCGGCGGATATAGTTCCGGAATGGTTCAGGGCCCCGTCGCCGGTCACAATGCCCGGGCTGCGCTGCAACCCCTTCAAAACGCTTTGGATAAGGGCCAGCGATACTGCCTCGGCAGCCATTCGGGGGTCTACGACGCCAGGGTCGGAGTTGGCGATTTCCTGGGTCTCCAGCATGGGCGCATGGGCCGAGGGCACGTCAAAGGCCGTGGAAACCGCATGAGTCAACATCGCTTCCACCCCGCCCCAAGGATTCACCATTTCGCCGTTGCTCTCGAAGTACTCGGCGTGGTAACCGGCGGGCACACCTATCTGGCTGGAAATGGCCACGGCATCAAACTCCCCCCTGCGCTCTTCCAGAACGCCAAGGAGGGAGTCCAGTCCCCTTATGCGGCCTGCCGCCCGCCCGGAGTGGGTATATTCCGACTCCATATCAAACTCGGAGCCCAGCCTGACAATGGCGGGCACCGCCAGACCATAGGTAGCTCTGGCCGCGTTGACCGAGTTGATGGCCGCGTTCACGAAAAGCTCGTCGTCGTGATGGCCCAAAATTACAATCATTCGATTGTTGCGGGCCCGCTGCAGACCGGCGACGCCCATCAACAGGCGCGCAATGACGCTGCCCTCCACGTAAAGCGAGTTGGCCGGAATGTCGATAATGTCTGAGGCATTCACCACGTTGGGGTGAGTAATCAGGGTGTCGCAGGCGGCAGCCAGCAGGGCAGCCACCGGCGAGGCATCGCCGGCGTGGCCCCCTATTTCCGCGCCCACCCCCGTAGGGACCAGCAACACACAGTTGAACGTTGCAGTGTTCTCAAGGGGACGACGGGCAAATTGGAAGATGGAAGGAAACGACGGAGCCTTCAACCCGTTCGCCAGGCCCACTTCGCAACGGTATTCCCGCGTCGAGGATGAAGTAACCGCCATGCGAATGGGGACTTCTCCGGCCCCCAGCGCTGCTTGTATGCCCCGCTCCACCACGGCCAGCGCGCTGGAACGGGGGTCGCCAGCCGGTACGGTCACTTCCTTTTCATACAGGGCTGCGGACATTTGTCTCCCACCGGGCGGCGTAGTCTTCGTAGCTGAACTGCTTCACCAGTCGTGCTCTGCCCAGCTTGTTCATTGAGTAAATGTTAGGCAGGTTAACACCGTTGAAAGTATGGGCCTTGACCAGGGAGTAGGACCCTGCGTTGAGAATCACCACCCGGTCGCCCACCCCAATGGGATGGTTGAACCGATACTCGCCAAATACGTCCCCCGCCAGGCAGGTGCAGCCGGCAAGAATGTATGGCCAGGCGCCATCGTCGTCATGGCCGGCCACATCGGGTTCAAAATCGAACTCCAGCAATTCCGGCATATGATTGACGGTAGTATCCAGCACCACCACCTCCTTGCCGCCGCTGGCGAACCTGTCCAGCACCGTGGAAACTATATACCCGGCCGAGCGGACAAAAGCGGCGCCTGGCTCCAGGAAAACTTCCACACCGTACTGCGCCTGCAGGTATCGGACCGTCTGACGCAGCGGTTCCAGGTTAACACCTTCATTGAAAAGATAGCCGCCCCCCAGGTTGAGCCAGCTAAGGCGTGGCAGGACTTCCGGTATCTTGTCCGCCAGGCAGTCAACTGTCTGTCGTAGTTCGGCGAAATCCGTAGACTCGCAGTTGGTGTGGACGAGAATACCTTCCGGGTAGGAAAGGGTGGTTTTGCCGCCAGCCAGTACACAGGCCAGTTCCGCAACCGGTACGCCCAGCTTGGAATGTGGGCGGGAAGGGTCATAACGCTCATCGTCAAGAAAAGACAGACCCGGGTTGACGCGGATGCCCTGGCTGGTCCGGCCTGAAAATCCAGTCCCATGACGGCGCCACTGGCTCAAGCTGTTAAAGGCAACGTAATCACAGAGAGCCGCCAAATCGCTGACGTCGCTGAGACGGATGCCGGGACTGGTGAAGTGAATGGATCCGCCCTCTCCCAGCGCACTTCGCGCCAGCCTGGCTTCAAAGGGCGAACTGACAGCGAAACCCGCCAGTTGCGGGGCCATCAATTCCAGCAAGGGCGCCAGGCATAAGGGCTTAACCGAATATAGCGCCCGGCAACCTGTGTCCGCTTGCAGCCGACCGACTATGTCAAGCACCCGCTGCACTTCGGCTTCGTCGTAGACGAAGGCTGGCGTTTCCACGGAATTAATCAGGCAATCAATCGGCATCTTAGGCAAGTGGCAGAAAAAAATTGCGCCCCTGGCGTATCCAAAGCATACACCAGGGGCGCGCAGAAATCGAAGGGGAACCTAACGCATGGGGGAGAAGGAGGCCGGAATCAGGATCTTGTTCTCCTGCCTGATGCGGCCGGGGGCGCCGGAGGGCCAGTTGGGCGTGCCGCCGGCAGCCTTCCGCACCTCGTCGCGATGGTTAAGGTCATTGTAGGGCCAGATGTGCATCCAGCGGTTCAGCCCGCCCAGTTCGGAGTGCATCGCCGCGGCGCAGGGCGAGAACTGTTCCCGCCAGGGAAGAGCCTTTTCCCAGCGGTTCAGAAGTTCGGGAATGGAGCCGGGCTTGTAGGTGTAGACGCGCATTTCATAGACATTGCCCAGTTCCTGTCCGCCGCCCATGGGGCGCATGAACGAAGCTGGATTCCAGATTTCAGACTCCATGGTCATGATCATGCTGGTGTCGCGGGGCGGCCAATTTGGGTCCTGGGCAGCCTCGGCCCGGATCTGTTCCCGTTCCAGCAGATTGTCATATCCCCAGACATGCACCACCTGGTTCAGCGTGCCAATGTCGGTGTGCCAGAAGGCGGCCAGGGGGGAATACTTCTCGCGATGGGGCAGCGCCTCGGCAAAGCTTTCCTCGAATTGGGGAACCGTGCCGGGTTCCAGGGTGTAGGTCCTGACTTCGTAGATCATGACTTCTCCTTTTTCTGTCGTTTTCCGGGCAAATTAAGCCTCACAACGCAAGTGCTTTGTCCCGGTGGCCTATTGGCGACAGTCGCCCGGGCCTTCGCCTTCAGCCTAGACTCCCCGCCACTGCCGCCGGTCTCCGGCGCGAACGAAATGACCGAAACCAGGGGCAGGAAAGTGGCCAGCCGGTACCAGGATGCCTTCGGCCTCCAGCATGTCCATTACCGAGTGTCGCGTACTGCGCGCTATGTCCGGCTGGACATCGAAAATAGGATTCCAGTCGGTGTAGTGGGCCTGGGCCGGCGTGTGGGCTACGTCCCCAAGAATATAACCCCGTTCTCCCTGGGATGCAATCACGATGGAAACGTGGCCGGGCGTGTGCCCTGGGGTGGAAACGGTGGTCAATTCGTCGGTTACCCGGTAATCATCATCCATCAGGTCCAGGATGTTCAGTTCACTGAGTGGCAGCACCTGGCTGGAGATGTGGGGAGCGCCGGCTACTACCTCGGATTGGGTCCAGTGGTCCCAGTCTCGGCGCGGCACCAGGTAGCGGGCGTTGGGGAACGTGGGCTGCCCGTCCACCAGGTTCCAGCCCACGTGGTCCGGATGCAGATGCGTAAAAACCACCAGGTCCACTGCGTTCCGGTCCACGCCCTTTCGTTCCATGTCCTCCAGCAGGGTGCCGGAACCGTCGGGAGCCTGCAGGCCCGTATCTACGATGATTAGCTTGCCGCCCGAACGTACGGCGGTAGTGCCATACCTGCTGCGAGTCTGCTCATCGCTGTCCAGCAGATGGGGGAACTCCCGCTATTGTTCGATGGTGGTATCCGGAAAAGGCATGAAGGGAGAACGGACAGGTTCCCCGTCGCTGAGAGATACCAGTTCCACGTTTCCTACGTTGATCGAATGACCGGGCATTGCACGCCTCCTCTTCATCATGGCCGTCGCTTCTGTCAGGCTGTTCCAGCAGTCGCTTCCCAGTTTCCTTGAATCTCTCTAATGGGCCAACGCATCGCCGGACCGAATATCAGCGACACCTGCCAATTGGCGTCAGAGCGCCAACAACCGACATCTGGCTGCTTATAGTAGTGCGCGGAAGGAACCAGGGCAACGGGTAAGTGTCATTGACTCAACATCCTTCCTGATATACTGAAACAAAGGGTATACGGAGGTTCGTGCCATGCCGGTTCGTACGGGAGAAGAATACCTGCAGGGGTTGAGGGAACGGCCGCCTGAGGTCTGGGTAGGCGGTCAGCGAGTACGGGACGTTACCTCCCACCCGGGGTTTGCCAACGGGGCGCACTCGGTTGCTGCACTGTACGACATGCAGAAGGACCCGGCCCTTCTGGATGAAATGACCTACCAGTCCCCCACCTCCGGTGAACGGGTTGGCATGTCCTTCATCATGCCCGAAAACCTGGACGATTTGGAGCGCCGCCGGCGCATGTTTTACCGCTGGGCCACCTACCACGGCGGAATGATGGGCCGCACGCCGGACTATATGAACGCCGCCTTCGTGGCCATGGCATCAGCGGCCCCCTACTTCGACCAGGACCGGGAAGGCTTCGGTGAAACCGTCCGCCGCTATTATGAGCTAATCCGGGAACAGGACCTTTGCCTGACTCACACCCTGGTCAATCCCCAGCGCAGCCGTTCCCCCCAACGCTACATAACTGACAGTCTTGCCGAAGATGTAGCCCTCAAGGTAATCAAGGAGACCGACGCCGGCATCGTGGTGCGGGGCGCGCGGGTGCTGGCTACCCTCGGGCCCCTGTCCGACGAGATCGCCGTTTACCCCTCCAGGTCCCACCATACGGCAGACAACGCCCACCAGTATGCCGTCTCCTTTTCCATCCCCAGCAGCACCCCGGGACTGCGCTACATCTGCCGGGAAAGCTTCGACTACGGCCGCACTCCCTTTGACCACCCCCTGGGCGCGCGCTTTGAAGAGATGGACGCGGTGGCTATCTTCGACAACGTGCTGGTGCCGTGGGAACGGGTGTTCCTGATGGGAAACGTGGAAAGCTGCAACAACATGACCAGCCGCACGGGCTGGATTTACCACAGCTTCCACCAGGTGATCACCCGGCTGGTAGCCAAGACGGAGTTCTTGCTGGGCACCGCCTCCCTGATGGTGGAGACCCTGGGTTCAGGGGACCAGGCCCACGTCCAGGAACGAATCGCCGAAATGATCATGAATCTGGAGATAATCAAGGCCCTGCTTCGGACTGCCGAAGTAGATGCGGCCCCGGACGAGTGGGGCCTGGTAACGCCGGCCCGGGTCCCGTTGACCGTAGCGGAGAATATGTACGCCCGCAGCTTTTACCCACGGATGATCGAAATTATGCAGTTGCTGGGTTCCAGCAGCATGATGGCCCTGCCCGGTCAGGCAGACTTTGATTCGGAAATTGCACCCGACATTGAACACTACCTGGCCACCGACACCGCCTCGGCCTTTGACCGGACCAAACTGTTTCACCTGGCCTGGGACATTTCCTGCAGCGCATTCGGCGCCCGCAGTCTGCACTACGAACGGTTCTTTGCTGGAGACCTGGTGCGAAACGCCCAGATAATGTACGCCACCTACGACCGATCGCCCCTGATGGAGTCTGTGCGACGCTTCCTCGAACGGGAAGACTAACCGTGGCGGCGAAAACGGGAGCGATCCCGTGTCAGCTCCCGACCTGCCGACAGCTGGGCCTACTTCCCTTCCTTGATGAAGTCGGCTATGCGCTCGCCGATCATCAACGCGGTGGCATTCGTGTTGGCCCGGATCAGGTATGGAATGATAGCCGCATCGGCAACCCGCAGACCCTCCACCCCGTAGACCGATCCGTACTGGTCAACCACCGCCATTTCGTCGCTGTCCGGCCCCATCTTGCAGGTCCCGGATACGTGACGCGAGGTGCCCTGGGTGCGGAACAGGTATTCGTCCAACAGGTCGTTCGACGCCAGTTCCTCGTCGGTGGGGGCAGTCCTTTCGGCGACGATGTCCCGGTATTCTTCCGATTCGGCCAACCTTGCGCACAGGCGCACCGCCTCCCTCATTCGCTCCCGGTCCCAGGGTTCTTCCAGGTAGTGATAGTGAAACTCGGGTTGGACCGAGGGGTCAGCAGACACGATTTGCAGCTCTCCAAATCCGGCCGGCAGTTCCAGGGCGCAGGAGATGCGTATCGCCCGGTCGGGTAGGGCCTCTCCGCTCAGGGTTACAAACCGGGAACTGGTCATCACCATGATGTCGTTTCGGTGTTCCGACCCTGCTGAGGTGTAACGCAGGGCGGTGCGAGGATGGAAGGTATCCACCGGCAACTCCACATCGTCCCTTGCCTGCAATCCCACGCTGGCCGACGGGTGGTTCCGCAGGTTCTGGCCTACGCCACGCAGGGAATGCACCACCGGTATGTTCAGGGCGCTTAACTGGTCCTCAGGCCCAACGCCGGAAAGCATCAAAAGGTGGGGCGATTTCAATCCGCCGGCGCAAAGAATTACTTCCTCTCCCTCAACGGTAAAGACCTCTCCGCCGCTCTCCACTTCCACGCCAATTGCGCGGCTGCCTTCGAAAATCACGCGCCGGGCCAGCACGTTGGCCCGAATGGTCAGGTTAAGCCGGTGTCGGGCCGGGTTCAGGTGGGTTAAGGCTGCGGACATGCGAATGCCCTCCGGATTGTTCAGGGGCAGCGTTGAGACGCCGGTGGACTCGGGCCCATTCATATCCGGGTCTTCACGGAAGCCGGCCGCCACGGCAGCCCGGTAGAGGGCGTTCTGGATGGGCGTCCATTCCTCGTCGTTGCGGCGAAGCACGGGCACCGGGCCGTCGGTGCCATGGAAATCGTCCCGGATGTCCAAGTCCGTCTCCATCTTGCGGAAAAAAGGAAGGACCTTCAGATATGACCACTCGTCGTTGCCCCATTCGGCCCACCGGTCATAGTCCTCCGGCATACCCCGCAACAACAGTTGCCCGTTGATAGCCCCGGAGCCGCCGACGACCTTGCCCTGGGCCACATGACGGTGTCCCTGCACCCGGTTAATGGTCCCGGTCAAAGACCAGTTATGGGGCGCGTCCCGCAACTCCGCATCCTGAGTATGGCCATATTTCAGGTCATCAGGCAGTGACTCCAGGTCAGGATAGTCCGGCCCCGCCTCCAGCAGCAGGACCGAACGGTCAGGGTCTTCGGACAATCGAGCAGCAAGAACACAACCTGATGAACCGGCGCCCACTACAATAACGTCGTACTTCATGGCTATCCTTCCAGTCTTTCTGATTTGAGAGGGAAAAGCAGGCCAGCAATTTGACCGGCCGGACTTAGTTGCTCATCTGTCCGTCTGTCCCGCCGCAAGAGCAGCAAGCCAGATTCCATCTGAGTTAAAAGTCTCCCACTATCTCCCGCGCTTGGCGAAAAATGTCGTCAAACATCTCCACCGTCAGCTTGCCCGTCTGGGTATTCTGTCGGCTGGGATGGTATGAAGCGATCAGCGTAATGCCATCACTCAATTCGCAAGTCGCCCCGTGGCCAAACTTGGGTAATGGCCTGGGATTGACCGCCCCCGATGCGGCCCGGCCGTGCAGGTAGGCGTCGAAAGCGAACTTGCCAAGGGCCACGACAACCCTGACCCGGTCCAGCAGTTCCAGTTCCTTGACCAGAAACGGTTGGCAGGCCGCCTTCTCCGTCGGGGCAGGCTTATTGTCCGGCGGGGCGCACCGGACGGCGTTGGTAATGTAAGCCCCCTTCAGCGTCAGCCCATCGTCCAGGAAAGTTGACTCGGGCTGGCTGGCAAATCCGTTCCGATAAAGGGCCCCGTAAAGCCAGTCTCCGCTGGGGTCCCCGGTGAAGGAACGGCCCGTGCGGTTGCCGCCGTGGGCCGCCGGAGCCAGTCCCATAATCAGGAGCTTTGCCTTGTAGTCGCCAAAGGAAGGCACCGGCTTGCCCCAATACTCTTGATCGCGGAACCGGGCCACCCTTTCCCGGGCTACCCTTTCCCGGTGTTCAACCAGCCTGGGACACAGGGAACATTCAACTATCCTGGCATGCAGTTCCGACAGGGAATGGGAATTGCCCAAATTCAATTACCGCTTCACTTCCCGGATTTGGAGACCGTAAACCCGATCAGGCCCCACTTTCCTTGGCAAAGTGGGGCATTACCTGCTCGGCAAAGAGCCGCAGCGAGTTCAGCGTCTGTTCTTCGGACAGGGTGCCGAAGAAGAAGGAACCAACAAAGTAATTGGAGCCGGTAATGTCCATGTGTTCCCTGAGGGTACTAGTCACTGTTTCCGGGGATCCTACGATGTGGAGACCGTCGGCCAGCCGTCCCTCGAAATCGGCCAGGTAGTTGGTACGTCCCGAGTCGTCGCCGTTCAGAATCCGCAGGTGGTTGAAATTAGCGACGAAATCGGCGAACGCCGCCTTGGCTTCCTTTAATGCCTGCTCATCGGTTTCCGCCACGTAAATATGGCGAGTAATGCCGAACTTGGGCTCGGCCTCATGGGCGTTCATCCGGTCCGGCCGGGACCGGTTCTCATCCCACACCGATTTGTACAGTTCGATGTGTTCCCGCATCACTTCCATGGGTGGGTAGTGGGTAACGGTGCTGATCCCCTCGGCGGCAAGCCACCGGATAGAGTCGGGATTGGCGGTGGGATACCACAGCGGCGGATACGGTTGCTGCCAGGGCCGCACCGGCAGCGTCACGTCCTTAAAAGTGTAGTGTTCGCCCTCGTAGGTAACCATGCCCGTCTTCAGGCCCATAATGACTATGTCCAGGGCTTCGCGGAACATTTCCCGGGACTCTTCCACATCAATGTCGAAGAAGTCCAGCTCGTAAGCGGAAATACCCCGTCCCACGCCAATCTCCATCCGCCCCCTGGTCAGTTGGTCCAGCATGCAGATTTCTTCGACCAGGCGCAGGGGATTGTAGAAGGGCAACGGAT
>DAOUHR010000116.1:0-7306 GCA_034428635.1 Dehalococcoidia bacterium | reverse complement strand
CCCGCGTACGGCGAAGCGCCAAGGATTCCAAACTACCTGGTGCAGGCAATTTTAGTTACGATTTGCTGCTGCCTGCCTGCCGGCATTGTGTCCATTGTGTTCGCGGCCCAGGTTAACGGCAAAGTAGCTTCCGGCGACTATGCCGAGGCGCAGAGGCTTTCCAACAACGCCAGGAAGTGGTGCTGGATTTCCCTTGGTTTGGGTATCGCAATTCTGCTCATTTATGGCGTTTTCGGCATACTTGGCGCCTTTAGTAACTTCTGGTAGGACATTTAGAGAGATGCTGGGTGCGAATTACCTTAGCCCTGCTCTGATGCCGGGGCTGCCTCTCTGGCGATGGCGGTTCGTCTTCCTGGGCCTGGCCCTGCTGCCCTGCCTGGCCCTGGTCTACGCCCGCAACCCCGAGGAGCAGGGCTTCTACCCTCCCTGCCTGTTCTATGCCCTGACCGGACTCCACTGCCCCGGGTGCGGGACCCTGCGGGGGCTGCACCAACTTCTGCATGGAAACCTGATCGCGGCCTTCGGTTACAACCCCTATTCGATGCTGGCGTTGCCCGTCATTGGCTACGCTTTTGTGTCCGCTCTATTGCTCACCACCTGGGGCAAGCGGCTGCCCACCGTGTTCATCCACCCCGTGCTGATTTGGGGTCTGCTGGTGGCGGTGGTTGCATTCTGGGTGCTCCGCAACCTGCCGGTGTATCCCTTTACCGTGCTGGCGCCGTAGGCGGAGCCGGAATAGATACGGGCTTTACTGACGGATTTCCAGGGATTTGCAGTTTTCTTGACAGAGGAGGCCTGGAATCACATAGTTTTGCCTCCCCACGACTATATGAAAGAGATGCCCGAATCCGTCTATGAAACTGTACAAAGTCCCGGTGACATGCGGAGGTCCAACACACGACCGGAAACGGTCAGGTTATACTACAGGTGGTTTACCGACACTGCAGTTGGAGATAAGTGGGTGTGTGTAGTGGTCAAGTGCCTCGAAGGCGAAGCATACATTCTTACCGCCTACGCCACTGACCAAATAAGAGCGAGGGATTCTTACCCATGAACCAACAGAAGAAAGTAAACATCTGGTACGACGAAGCCGGAGATTACCTTGACGTCTCCTGGGGCACATCCCATGCCTATTATAGTGCTACTGCGGACGAGAGGGTGATGGTACTGGTTGATATGGATGGGAATGTGCTGGGCTTTAAAATAGATGGCATTAGCGCCATCAAGGACATACCCCTCGATGTTGACCTGGTACCGTTGAAGTCGGACACAATGAGTCTATAGGCGAGGTGTCTCATGCCCGTAACCTTTGGATGCTCACTGCCCAGCCGGGGGCCCATGGCCAGCCCCCAGGCTTTGCGTTCCCTGGCCCAGCGGGCCGAGGAACTGGGGTTTGATTCCGCCTGGGTTAGCGACCACATCATTCTGCCCCGGCAGGTGGAGTCTTTTTACCCCTACTCCTCCGACGGGGTGCCGGTGTTCAGTCCCGACCAGCCTTATTACGATCCCCTGTCCACCCTTAACTTCCTGGCCGGATGCACCAGCAGGCTGAGGCTGGGCACCCACGTCCTGATCATCCCCTACCGCAACCCCGTGTTGACCGCCAAAATGATTGCCACCCTGGACACCCTGTCCGAGGGGCGGGTTACCCTGGGCATCGGCGTGGGCTGGATGGAGGAGGAGTTCCAGGCGCTGGGGTTGGATACCTTTGCCGACCGGGGCGAGGTCACCAACGAGTACCTGCGCCTGTTCAAGGAGATGTGGACCCAGGAAAATCCGGAGTTTAACGGCCGTTTCGTCCAGACCTCCGGCGCCGGATTCCTGCCCAAGCCCGTGCAGCAGCCCCACCCACCCATCTGGATTGGCGGCCATACCGGACCGGCCCTGCGGCGCGCCGCCGAACTGGGCGACGGGTGGATGCCCATCGGCCTGCGCCCTCCGGCCATCCTGGAGCCGGAGGAACTGGCGGGCAAGATCGCCCAATTGCGCCGGCTGACCGTCCGCGCCGGTCGACCCGAGGACGCGGTTACCCCCTGCTTCAGCACCGACGTTGGGTTTGAGAGGATGGCCGGGCCGGAACGACGGATGATGCACGGGGTGCCGGAACAGATAGCCGCCGACCTGCGCCAGTACCAGGATTTGGGCGTGCAGAACTTCATCCTGGGCTTTCCGTCGGACAGCGTGGAAAGTCAACGGGAGGCGATGGAACAGTTTTCCCGGGAGGTTATGCCGTTGATACCGCAGGACTAATGTTCAAACATGGATGGACGGGAAACACAGGTTTGGATGTGCTGACTTCCGCCAGACATCCTGTGCATCCTGCCCATCCATGTTAATCAGGCGCTGTACTTGCGTTCCAGTTCGTAAACTTCGTCCAGGCCCAGCAGGTTGGCAACATCCCAGCGGGAGCCGAACCGGGCCGCGTCCACCTGGCCGCTCTCCTTCAGTTCCTCAAAGGCGGCCATGAGCTGCTTGTAGATGAGCCAGATGGTGCTGCCGCAGATCATCACCTTATAGCCCATCGCTTCCACGTCCTTCGTGTTTGCCAGGTCGCCGTTGTAGAGCCGGGGCATGTCGGGCAGGTCCCGGGCGTAAATCTCCAGGTCCTCCACCGACTTGATGCCGTCCACGAATACCATGTCAGCGCCCGCGTCCCGGTAAGCCTTGCAGCGGCGCACCGTGTCCTCCCACCCCGTGACGGCATAGGCGTCGCAGCGGGCGATGATGACGAAATCCGGGTCGCGGCGGGCGTCCAGGGCAGCGCGGATCTTCTGCACGTGCTCCTCCATGGGCACCACCTGCTTGCCTTCGAAGAAGCCGCATTTCTTGGGAAACACCTGGTCCTCGATGTGAATGCCGGCCACCCCGGCCGACTCGTACTCCCGCACCGTGCGCTGGGTGGTAAGGGCGTTGCCATAGCCGGTGTCGGCGTCACAGATAACGGGGATGTCCACGGCGTTGGCGATATACCTGGCGTTGGTAACCATTTCGGTCATGGTGAGCATGCCCACGTCGGGGAAGCCCTTCTCGGCGGAAGTGCCGGCGCCGGTCATATAGACGGCGTTGAACCCGACTGACTCGGCGATGCGGGCGTGCAGGGCGTTAAGGATAAAGGGGGCCACGATCAGGCCGTCGGCGGCCAAGAGTTCGCGGAGACGTGTGGTGGGTTTGGTGGCGGGTTTGGCAGTGATGGTCATGGGTCTAACCTCCCTGGCATTAGATTCAAACATGGATGGACAGGATATACAGGATTCTGCTGTGGTCGAAATCGTTTCACCCAGTATTAGCCTACGGCATTCAGCGGAAAAGTGTTGATGATCTGCCAGCTTAAGTCGGCGGCCCAGGCGCCGTTGTCCCAGTCTTCGGCGGCTGCAGTGGATTCGTAGCGAAACAGCGCCAGTTCTGACAGGGCAACGCGGGTGGGCAATTGCAGCCCTGCCACAACGCCTTCGGCGAAACGGAATGCGCTTTGGAAAACGTGGTTCGGGAGTCCCGAATACTGGAGCAGTGCGAATTCGAGCGGGAGAAGTTCGCCACCCAAAGAGAGGTTAAAGCGACTTACGACTTCGATGACCTCGGCCTGAAGCAGTTCAACCTCCCGCGATTCGGATAAGGACTTTTCTGCGCCAGCAAGAGGCACATGAATACTGCCATTTTCCGGGGTATATGCAAGAGTCCCAGCACGTATTACATGGGCGTCCGGGTACTCGCTCCGGAAGTCCCCGGCAACCTTTTCCAATGCGGTGGCCAGGGACGGGACCTCTGCTTCGGGGCAGGGAAAGTAGCCGGTCAGGGGCAGGTGCACCGAGTGCATTTCCGCTGCCCAACAACCGTACTGACTGCAAATTACCTGCCTGGCGCGGTGCAGTCCGGCGGTAAAGGCGGGTTCAAGAGTTACGGAAATGCCATTCCTGGTGGACAAGATTGCGCTCCTGGAGAGGGTTGCCTGAATTCTAGGGTTGGGGTGGGTGAGTGTCAACGAGGTACAGGCCTGCCTGCAACCTCGTGAGCCAGTGGTTTGGTTCGGGATTCGGCAAGGGCAGGCCGGACAGCCCTCCCTGCTCTTTCGCATGACCGCTCAGACTGCAATGGCTCCGCAAGGGCAGGGCAATCGCATATCAGATTCTTCGGCAGCCCTTCGTTCCCGGACCGGCGGGGTCATCGACGGAAGCTCCCAACTTGCCAGCTGGCATTACCTGCCTCCACAATAAGACTATGAAAAGGGCCGGATTCCACATCAATTGGGGCAGACATATGATTCTGCCCCACCCGGGGCTCCTTTCGCTTTGAGGAGGAAGGTCATAGCCTGTCCCTGGCTTGCCGAAGGATTGGGTATGACCGGACCCACCTAAAATGGGACAGAATGGGACAGAATGGGACAGAATGGGACAAAATGGGACGTTTTCAAAAAACATTCCCATAGTGGATTAACAGAAAGCTAAGGCAATTGATTCCATATGCAGTAGACCTCGCAACAAGAGGTATGACCAGGGCAATCGCGTTTTAGATTCAGACTATAGGTGGCAGACATCCGCCAGGTATGCGACAGGTCGCCCTGAGCTTGACGAAGGGCCTGAAACCCTGTATGTCAGCCCGGTTACGAGTCCCCCAGTCGGCCTGTGGGATGGAGTTTAGATTCTTCACTCCGTTCAGAATGACAATTTAAACATAATGCGATTGCCCTGGGGGTATGACGGTTGACAGGTAGTGCGAACATCTGTACTATTAGGACACCTGTTCTAAACCGCTATATACTGGAGTGAAGCCATGCCGCAGGCCGAGGTACAGGAAATAACCTGCAAGTCGCTGCTCAACCGCATTGATGTTCCGGGGTATCCCTTCCGGTGGACGCTTAACCCCTACCGCGGGTGCCGCCATGCCTGCCGTTACTGCTACGCGCGTCCCACCCACGAGTTCTGGGGAATGAACTCGGGCAACGAATTTGACCAGCGGGTGTTCGCCAAGGTCAATGCGCCCCAGGTGCTGCGGGACGAACTGCGCAAGCCCCGCTGGAAGGGCGAACCGGTAGCCATTGGAACCGCTTCCGACCCTTACGAACCGGCGGAAGGCCAGTACCGCCTCACCCGGCAGATTATCCAGGTCCTCGCCGAGTTCCGTAATCCCGCCTCCATAACGACCAAGGGGGTGCTGGCGCGGCGGGACGTAGACGTCCTGCTGGAGTTGTACCATGCCGCCGATGCCCAGGTTATTTTCAGCGTGGGCAGCGTGGACGAAACAGTGTGGAAGCGGACGGAGCCGGGGACTCCCAACCCCTTGGCGCGGCTGGAGGCCATGCAGTTCCTGGTGGAGAGCGGCGTCCCCGCAGGCGTGATGATGGCGCCCCTGCTGCCCGGCATTTCCGACGGCACGGAGGCCATCAACGCCACGGTCCAGGCGGCGGCGCGGCACCACGCCCAGTTCCTGTCGGCCAATCTGCTTTTCCTGAAGCCCGGGTCCAGGGAGTGGTTCATGCCCATGCTTCGGGAGTCCTACCCCCACCTGACGGCGGGCTACCAGCGTCTTTACCGCAACACCTACGCGGGTCAGGAATATACCCAGTCGGTTCTGGAAGTGGTGGACGAAGCGCGCCGAAGCCACAGGCTACCGTCCATGACTCCACCCAGGGAGTTGAATGCGCCCCGCCAGAGCCAGCAACTGGCGCTGATCGCATAGCGGCCGTGGGAGGGGCGCCCCTCAATTGGAATGGGCTGTTTGCCGAAGGAGAACGAGACTGGGGCAGACTTAGCGTCTGCCCCAGTCTTCTTGCAGGCATGTGACTGGCCGAAAACCAGGGTGGTTTAGTACAGGCTGCGCTTTTCCTTCCTCATGCGCCCGGTAACCAGAAACATCACCCGCTCGGCGATGTTGGTGGCCCGGTCGGCGATGCGCTCCAGGTCGTGGGCGGCCCAGAGCAGGTAGGTCGCTCGCTGGATGCTGCGGGGGTCCTGGATCATAAACAGAAGGAGTTCGCGATACACCTGGTCGTACAGGTCATCCACCTCATCGTCATCGTCCATCACCTTTTCCGCTTTGGCGAGGTCCCGTTCCACCAGGCAGTCGACGCTGTCTCGAAGCATTTCCCCGGCCTTGTTGGCCATGCGGGGTATGTCTATCAGGGGCTTCAGCGGCGGCTCGTTGCCCATCAGCAGGCTGATCTTGGCGATGCCCTCGGCGTAGTCGCCCATTCGCTCCAGTTCCACCGCAATGTGCAGCATGGCGACGATGGCCCGAAGATCGCCAGCCATGGGTTGCTGGGTGGCGATCAGGTCAACGCATAGTTCCTCTATGTCGTACCGCTTCTGGTCAATATAGTCGTCACCGTCAATAACGGACTGGGACTCGGCCAGGTCCCGGTCTTTCAGGGCTTCCACTGAACGGTAAATGGCCTTATCCACCACATCGGCGAGGAGGGTTATTTCTTCCTGCAGGTGGGTTATTTGGCGGTCCAAATCTACTCTTAACATTGGCGCAACTCCTGCCATCAAGTTTCGGTCTGTGCTGCCCAACACCTGGTTCCCTGGATCAAACCGGCCGCCACGTTTGTCCCCGCTGCCTTACCGGCTCCAGCAGGCTCTCGTCAAAAGGCAGTGGCTGGTAGTCCTGCGGGTCCGGCATTGTATAACCGATCAAGTCAAAGACCTCGGGGTTGGTGTAGTAGAAGTTGTAGCACTGCCGCACCAGCTCCCGGAAGAAGGCCGGATGCTCCCGCTCCACCTGGCGCAGGGTGTCGTCCTGGGTCTCGGGAGACAGCGCCGCAAACCCCTCGCTGCCGCGCTGGGACGCGGCAATCTCCAACTGGGCCAGTCCCTCGCCGAATGAACGGCGGAGCGGGATGTTCTTCAACGCCACCTGCTCCACGAATTGAGCGCCACCCAGGTCGCCTGCACCCGGAAACTTGTCCTGGGCAGGTACGATACGGTTAAACGCGGCAGTAAGCAGGTCCCGCTGTTCCTGGGTGAAAATGCTGGCTCCGGTTGTCATTGCCTTTCCTCCGGGTTGGGGTATGCGCTCATCCCCACCCCTCTTCCTAAGGGGTAGGGGAGAGTTGTAGATGAAGTAGCTCCCCTGCTGCTTGCGACCAGCCTACCGTGGTATCACGGGCAGGACGATGTGAGACGGGTACTGCGCGCTGTGATGTACGGCCTGCCGGGCCGTCTCCAACCGGTCGTCCACTCCAAGGGACGCCCCCGTGTTGGGATTTCGGTCGAATCGGGGGAAGTTGCTGCTGGAAACTTCCACGCGAATCCGGTGCCCCGCCTTAAGAACGTGGCTGGTGGCCCACAAGTCGATGGTATATTCGTACACC